>JAZUBT010000029.1:0-43186 GCA_045638685.1 Eubacteriales bacterium
GCGAATGGCTTTCAGGCTTCTTCCACGTTACTCCTTCGGGAGTTACAAGAACGTCGTTTATGTAAAGGTATATCTTAGCGTTTATTCTGTCTGTTACAGCGGAAATTCTTGTGTAGGTATCCTTTGAAAGTCTGCCTAATACCTTACCACCAAAGGTGATTCTTCCGTCGTATTCGAGGTAAGGAAGACTTGTAGCGTCTCCACTGGAAACGAACTGGAATATGTTTCCGGGAACTACGTTGCCTTCCGCTTTAAGGTCGAAGCTTACGTAGAAGTCGCTAACCGCAGGGTTGGTTATAGCACTCAGCTGCATATAGGTTCCCGAAGCCGACGCAACCGTATGGGTACGCTTAAGAACTCCGTCCGCGGCAGAGTAGATTCCCGCCACGTTGTTGAAGAGCCTTATTTTGTTGGCAATAACATCGTGGTTACCGGTTCCCCACGTTTTGTTGATATCGGAAAAATCTGCGTACAAATCGAGTTTCATACCCGCTTTGTCAAGCTCTTTTTCGATCTCACCAAGCTCTCTTTCCTCGTATGGTGCCATAACTACTGAATTGCCGTCAACCGTGCCGTCTAACGCAAAGAGCGAAAGCGGAAGGATTCCAACAACCATCAGAACCGTAAGCAGCATAGCGAGGATTCTGGTTTTTGCTTTCATATTTTTCTCCTTTTTTGAAAAAATTTCCTATTTAATGTATGTAAATACATCTGGTGCTACCATTATATAACATCTTTTGATAAAATGCAACCACTCTTCTGATTTGTTTACATTTCGTTTATAAAATTCTTACAATATATTTATATGAAGAATGTTAGCCAACGGCGGCAACCCACTAAAACGAAAAGGTGGCGAGCTTTGTAGCTCGCCACCTCGCTTGTACAGACTTACCCAAATAACCCTAAGTGTTTCATTAAGGAGCTGTCGATAGACGTTGTGAAAATAGACTGTTCCGAGAAAAAATAAACCGAATCCGCGCGTGCGGAAGATATTATTCGGTTATATGGATGTACAAATCTTAAGACCCGAAGCCTTACTGATTTTTAGATGCTGCAAAGCATTCGCTGCAATATACAGGTCTGTCGTTTGAGGGCTGGAAAGGAACCTTCGCCTCTTTTCCACACTGAGCGCACTCAACCGTGAAAAATTCTCTCTGGGGCTTTCCGGCGTTCTTTCTCTTATCACGGCAAGCCTTGCATCTCTGGGGCTCGTTCTGAAATCCCTTCTCTGCAAAAAACTCCTGTTCGCCTGCTGTGAAAATGAACTCCTCACCGCAATCCTTGCATACTAAAGTCTTGTCCTCGTACATAGTGGTTACCTCGCTAAAAAAATATAATTTTCCCCGTCGGCAGACTCTAACTGCCATCAACCGATGCTTGGACGGGCAACGGCTTGCTTTAACTTAAGCTATTCGGGTATAGTTTTAATAAAAATTCTTTTTGATTTTGGATTTTACGCGAAAAATCGCGTTATCCACCGTTTTTTCCTCTTTGCCTATCGCACTTGCTATCTCCGCGTAGCTCTTTTTCTCAAGATAAAGAGCAAAAACCTTTTTTTCAAGAGACGAAAGGCTTTCACTGATAAACCTTTCAAGCTCTGCGTTTTGCTCGAGCGCAAGAAGGAGCTCCTCCGGCGCGTCGCTTTTCTTTAAGCTCTTTTCGGCAGCGGCACGGTTCTTTTCCGCGCGTCTCTCCCCTGCCCTTGCCTTTCTTACGTAGGATATTATGCGATTATGAATACAGATTTTGGCGTATAGCCCAAAGGTAACGCCCCTCTCTCCGTTATACGAAAGCGCGGCGTCGTAAAGCGCCATAAGGGATTCCTGCTTTATCTCGTCAAATTGAGCTTTAAGCGACTCTGAACGCGAAACAGCCGCCGCCGTCTCTTTTTTTATCAGCGGCAAAAACCTTTCGGCAAGTCCGTTAAAGGCCTTTTTATCACCGCTTTTAACAGCGTCGAGTTCTTTATCGGACATATCGTCAGCTCCGTTCTGCCGTATCGTTTAACGAGGGCGGTTTTGACACTTAAAAAGCGGTTTTGCTCATAAAACCCCTCTTCGCTTTGAAAACATTATATACTATTTTTTTCATAATGTCAATACTTTATTTCAAAAAAATTAAAAATATTTTTCATTATTATTATATGTCTGCCGTATTTTTCAGAAAGGCTTTTTCCGTATCGCGCAGGACAACAGCCACTCCGTCTTGCACAGAATAACAGCCGCTCCGTATCGCGCAGGACAATAGCCGCTCCGTATCGCACAGGACAACAGCCGCTCCGTATCGCACAGAACAACAGCCCCTCCGTATCGCACAGGACAACAACCACTCCGTATCGCACAGAACAACAGCCGCTCCGTATCGCACAGGATAACAACCGCTCCGTATCGCGCGGCGAGACACCTCCCCCTTACACAGGGAAGGCTAATTTATAAGATAATTTATCTCTCCCGTCAAAAGCGTCATAAGACCTTTATATACCGCCTCGGGGCGCTGTTCAAAGTTATGCATCATTCTGTCAAGCTGTTTTTTGTTGTCAACCTTAAGGGTGATATTGAGCACCTCTTCCTTGTTTTCGACTATCTGACAGCAAAGCGAAAAGCTACCGTCCTCAAGCGGGGCGCTTTTGCATTTGATAAACGAGCCGCGTTTTTTAAACGAAAGGAGTCGGAGCGCGCTTTTGAGGCTTCTTTCTCTTATCATCATAAAAATATCGCTTTGCAGGTTATCTGCAACGTGCTTTCCCTGTTCGGTTACACTGTAAAGCGTATCTCCGTTTTCCGCCTTTTCCTCGGCTATGTTACCCGTTTCGAGAAGCTCGGCAAAGCATTCGGCGAAATCAAAATATTTAACTATTTCGTCCTGCAAAACAATATCCGTTATATTCGAAAAATCAAGCGGGTACCCTATATTGCGCATAAGATACAAAATGAATATTTTTATATCGTTTTTTTCTTTAAGCGGCGCTTGCATTAATTTTCTCCTTGAAATACTTTTTGGTGTTTAAACGGCTTTAAAAGAATCGGGGACAGCTACCGCCGTCCCCGAAAGCTACTTCTTTATTATATGGCTTATTCTTCCTCTTCGACGTCATTTTTGGGGAGATAGCTTTCCCATTTGGGGAGTCTCGTCTTGTTGAATATCGGATAACCCCATTCTGAGAAATCAACGTTCTTAAGCTTCTTGCTCTTTAAAACTGCGTTCTGATATACAAATATCGGAATTATGGGCATTTCGGAAAGAAGGAGCTGCTCAGCCTCGTGAAGCTTCTGATACATTGCGTTGGCAGCGTTCTGCCTATCCGCCTTTGACGCGGTCAGGTTATTCATTTCAACCTTTGCGGCATACGCCTCGGCAATAAGGTTATTATATGTCTTGTTGTTATATCCGGTTACGTGTCCTCTGGTGAAGTAGTCGTCGCCTACAAAGTCTCCCTTTGAGCCGGAATAATCGGTCGCGAATACCGAGAGAGCGGAGAACGCGGTTTTGTCAAGGTTCTGGCTGTCGATAGCTATAATATCGAAGCCGCCTCTCTCTTTCTTTATACTTGCGGTTAAGCCGTCGTCCTTGCTGTCAAGCTTGTAGTTAAGTCCGAGGTCGGTCCACTTACCGCCCTGAGTGGTTCCGTAGAGAGATTCGATAAACAGATCTCTGAACTGAACGAGCGACGAGGTTACCTCGTTATATCTTACGGTGTTTACGGGGTTAATCTTGAAGGTAAAGCCGAGGGAAGATGTTACCTCATTCCACTTATCGACAACCATCTTCGCAACTACGTAGTCAACCGTATCAAATATCTTTTTATCACTCTTGGAAATATCCTTAATCTCGTGGGTTTCGTCGTCAAACTTCGCATCGGTGTTTACTCTTACGGTAAGCTCGAACACCTTGCCCTGCAACGCGGCAAGGTCAACCCCCGAAGCCTGTATAGCGGCTTTTGCCGCCTCTACTCCGATGGAATCGGCAGAGAGCTTCGACTGGTTGTTATCCGCGAACATATTTTTCCCGTTAGCGTCTTTAACGCCGCTTGGAATTATTCCCGTTGCGGGCTTTGCAAATACGATTTCGTTTACGATTTCGTTACGGCTTATTACGTCGCTGAGCGCCTTACGTACCGCCGCGTTATTAAAAGGAGCAATAGTTGTGTTAAAGAAATAAGTATGGGTATTTAAGGTATCCCAAATCTTGGCTTTTTCCTTGTATGCTTCTCTGATTTCCTTAGATGCGGGAATTTCGCCTATGTAGAACAGCTCGCCGTCCTCGTATTTCTGCATTATCTCCTCGGAATTAAGGGAGTAATCAACCATAATTTTATACGGAGTTACGTATTTGGACGGAGTGGGCTCCTTTTTTCTGTCCTCGGTGTTATATCTGTAATAGATGTTACGTACAAGCTCAAGACTTACTCCGGGATAGAAGGACTGCACCGTGAACGGGCCGTTGGTGAACATCGTGGTATTTGCGGTGGACCAGCTGTGGTAGTACTCTGCGCAGTCCTGACGAACGGGAAGAAGGGCAAGACTCGCGAGCTTGCGCTCAAATTCGTGGGGATCTATCGGGTGCTTAAAGTAAATGGTAAGCTTCGTTTTGTCAGCTATAAGTCCGATGTCATCGGGGCTTTCGCCTCCGTTCTTTCTTTCCCATGCGCCCTTAATATCGTAGAGAAGCTCTGCGCCCTCGCCGTCAAACATAGGATCAAGCAGACGCTTCCAGGCATATACGAACTGGTCAGCGTGAAGCGCACGTCCGTCGCTCCATGCCGAATCCTTAAGGGTAATTACCATTTTGTAAATGTTATCCTCGTCGGTTTCCTTATCAACGCCTTCGTCCTCTGTGTAAATCCAGTTATCGCACGCGGCGGCGGTTACCTTTCCGTTATCCTCAAGCTTATAAAGTCCTTCGAATAACAGACCGAGCAGCTTGCTGGCGCTGGAATCCACGTGGGCATACGCAGGGTCAAGGTTATATACCTCAGATGAGAGGTACATATTTATCTGCGGACCTACCTTGGTGTCCTTACTCGCGCACCCGGCAAAGCAACCGGAGAGCGTAAGAAGGCAGAGAACAAGACAAATAATTCTTGTTGTTTTTTTCATAGGGTATTCCTCCTAAAAAAATGCGTAATTATTCAGCTTACCAAATATTATACCACTAAAGCCAAATTTAATCAATGGTTTTTGGAGCGGAAATTTTAAAAAATAAATATTTCTGTTAAATGCACAATAATTAAATATATTTTTTGGTTGTTTTTACAATATTTTAATTAAATCTATTATATAAATTTTTTATATCACATCTAAACTGCGGCTACTTAACATAATGCTCCGTTTGGTAATTGAGACCAAATCCTTTTTCTTTTAATAATGCTTACCGCAGCGGCTAATAATACTAAAAACAGAAAAATGCTTTTGAGGGGAGCGGGAAAATTGATAAAATCACGATACGTGCGAACAGACCTTGCCGCCGAAGGAAATTTTCTTAGCAGCCAAGGTGTTTCGGTTAAGGAGTATGAGACAGAGGGCTTTTCCGTTCACGAGATACTGTCGGACAACGAGAGGGACGGGCTTCGACGCGGACGGTATATAACCGTTACCTTAGGGCCCCTTTGGCTTCGGGACAAGGAAACCTGTGAAAGAGCGCAGAACGCGGTCTCGGCGCTCATTTCGTCGCTTGCGGGTGAAATTATCGAGGGGGAGCGGGTATCAGTTTTAACCGTTTGTCTCGGCAACAGAAGGATAACCTCGGACGCCGTGGGACCGCTTTCCGCGGATAAGCTTATAGTTACCCGCCATTTAAAAAACGAAAACGGCGCTCTATTCTCCTCGCTTGGCGGAAAGGAGCTTTCCGTGATTACGCCGGGCGTTATGGGGGATACGGGTATAGAATCCTTTGAAATCATAAAGGCGGCGGTTAAGGCCGTAAAGCCGACGCTTGTTATCTGCATTGACGCACTTGCGGCGCGTAACGCCCACCGTCTTGCTACCACTGTGCAGCTGACAGATACCGGCATTTCCCCCGGATCGGGGGTTGGTAATCACCGAAAAGAGATAAGCGGCAAAACTCTTGGTGTTCCCGTTATTTCGGTAGGGGTTCCAACAGTCGTTCAGTCGTCAACGCTGGTTTTTGACGCGCTGGAAAAGGCGGGAATAACCGACGTATCAAAGCCGCTTCGAGATGTTCTTGAAAACGAAAAAAGCTTCTTCGTTACTCCGAAAAACGCAGACGTTGCCGTTGCAACGCAGGCAGAGATTATCGCGGGGGCAATAAACAAGACCTTTCTCGGCTTTTCCTCGCTATGAGGATAACTCTATAACCGTTTTTTATTACGGCAAATCCAATCGCTACTCCAAAAACGGGGAGAGCTTCAATAACCGTTTTTGTTGCGGCAAAGCCAATCGCCGCTCTGAAAACGGGGAGCAGGGGTTAATTATTTCGGTATCACAGGCACGATTAGTATAAATTATTTTTCGGGTGTATTATGCTGTTTAAAATTATTAAAAAATCACTGAAATTCTTTGTGATCTTATATTTTGTACTACTTGTTTTCCGTCCCGAGAGCGCGGAAAAAATCATTGACTGCGACGTCTCTGACGGAAGCATAAGCGTAGCAGGTAACGAAATACCGGTTGACGGCACGGCTATTATGGAGACGTATTCGGGTATTGAGGAGAAGGCGTCGTCTCTTATTCCGAGCGGCGTCAGCAAATTTTTGTCGGAAATCTCGGAGTGGATGTCAAAATTTTTTACCGCCGAGGGGTAGTCGGCGGTAAAAACGAAGCAGTGGGTTGTAAAGCACACGCATCTTCTTCCCGCAGTGTAAGCAGCTATATCAGCTTTAGCTTACTTACCGGACACCGAAAAAAGGCTAAACAGCATCGTCTTGCTGTTTAGCCTTTTAATTACGTTAATTTATTGTTTCTGGTATTACCGAGTTCTCGCGGTCCTCGGCGCTAAAAATTTCTCTCTGAACTCTCTTACGTCCTCCTCGCAGACACAGATGCTCGAAACGGTAATGTTTTTAAAGGTAACTCCGTGTAACGCGGGGCAGGGGGCGCCGCAAAGCTGCTTGTTAAGACGGATTTCAACCTCGGTTATTAAAAATTCGGTATCAAAAATCGGCTGAATCGCCTCGTTAAATATGTCCAGCAGTATTTTTGACGCCATATCGCGAAATCCGGCGGTTATAACGCTTGACGTTTCGGTAAGATTTAGGTTTCCGAACTCTCTTTCAAACGAGTCATAAAACGCCTCGTTGTCGGTTATTTCCGCCTTGAAAAAACCGTTTGCGCCTACCTTTATGCAGACGTCCCCGAAATTTTTGTAATGTATCGGAAGGTTTCCTATCCCCCACGACATATCGTTGAGAGGACGGCGATTTACGTACAAAACGCTTATCATTTTACCAACGTGCTCGGAGCCTATCAGTTTTTTTATGTTTTTCTTAACGCAAGGCTTAAACTTTTTTATTAAACAGCCGTCTATGTAAATGTCCGCGTAGTAGTTGTCGGGAACCGTTAAATAATGTTTATCCGTAAGCTCGCACGGCTCTGTTTTTTCCATCATTCGGCCGGTGTTAAGGTCTCTTGCGTCAAGAGTGATGAGTTCAATATTTTTCTTTGCCATAGTATTATCTCCGCGCCGACTTAGCGGCATAACTGATTTGGTTGCTTAGTCTCTTGCTGTTCAAAAACGCAGGGGGGCATTTTATTTTGTTCCGGTTGAACCGAATCCTCCCTCACCGCGAGCCGTGTCCGAAAGCTCGGCAGCCTCGCTATACTCCGCTTTGATAAACGGCGCAATAACCATCTGAGCTATTCTTTCTCCGGCAGAAACGGTCTGGGTTTCGCTTCCGTGGTTGTAAAGCGCTACCATAATCTCTCCGCGATAGTCGCTATCAATAACCCCTACCTTGTTAGCGGGAGCGAGTCCCTTTTTGGAGGCAAGTCCGCTTCTGGCGTATATGAGTCCGACAAGTCCCTCGGGAATTTCAACTGCAATACCGGTATGTATAAGCTTTGTTTCGCCGGGAGCAATTTTAACGTCTCCGTCGCAGGCATAGAGATCTGCGCCGGCAGAATACTCCGAGCCGTATTTCGGGGCGAGTGCATTTTCTGTTAATTTCTTAAAATTTACTTTCATATTATTTCCATTCCGTTACCGAACGGCAACTATGCAAAATTTCAAAATGATTTTCCGTGTAAAAAACGGAAGGGTAGCATTTTAAGTGTGATACATGTGCTGAAAAATCAAGAAAATTTTTAAAACGGTCGGGTTTAAGAAGCCCCGCCGCCGCGTAAAGCGGCAGAGGGGCGTTTCTTAATTAGTTAAGATATGGTGTTGTTCGTGGTTTTAAGCATAACGTCGTGGTAACCGCCCTCGACTATACTCGTTGCTGAAACGAGGGTTATCTTGGCGTTCTTCTGGAGCTCGGGTATAGTGGTTACTCCACAGTTACACATAGTGGATTTTACCTTGTAAAGGCTCTTGTTTACGTTGTCCTTAAGGGGACCTGCGTAGGTAACGTAAGAGTCAACGCCCTCCTCAAAGGAAAGCTTGGATTTTCCGCCGAGGTCGTAACGCTGCCAGTTTCTTGCCCTGTTAGAGCCTTCGCCCCAGTACTCTTTTACGTAGGTTCCGTTTACGTTGAGCTTCGGCGTCGGGCTTTCGTCAAAGCGAGCGAAATATCTTCCGAGCATAAGGAAGTCTGCACCCATCGCGAGAGCGAGAGTCATATGGTAGTCGTGAACGATACCTCCGTCAGAGCATATCGGAATATAAATTCCGGTCTTTTCAAAGTATTCGTCTCTTGCTGCGGCAACCTCTATAAGAGCCGTTGCCTGTCCGCGGCCTATACCCTTCTGCTCACGGGTGATACAGATGGATCCTCCGCCGATACCGACCTTGATAAAGTCTGCTCCTGCCTCGGCAAGGAAAAGGAAGCCGTCGCGGTCAACGACGTTACCGGCTCCAACCTTAACGGTGTCTCCGTATTTTGCGCGGATAAAGTCAAGAGTCTTTTTCTGCCATATCGAGTAACCCTCGGAGGAGTCTATACAAAGAACGTCAGCTCCCGCTTCAACGAGCGCGGGTACTCTCTTTTCGTAGTCAAGCGTGTTAATTCCGGCTCCAACCATAAAGCGGTTGTGTGAATCAAGAAGCTCAAGCGGCTGTTCCTCGTGCTGAGCGTAGTCTTTTCTGAAAACGAGATAAAGAAGATTGTCGTTTTTGTCAACTATCGGAAGGGTGTTGAGCTTATGATCCCAAATGATGTCGTGAGCCTCTGCGAGCGTGATATTTTCACGGGAAACGACCAGCTTATCTCTGGGAGTCATAAATGAGGAAACAGGGGTATCCTCGGGCATACGGGTAACACGGTAGTCGCGGCTGGTAACTATACCGACAAGCTTTCCGTTTGCGCTTCCGTCTGCCGTTATAGCGATGGTGGAATGTCCACTCTGCTCTTTAAGACTGAGAACGTCTCTAAGAGTGCTTTCCGGAGGAAGGTTGGAGTCGCTTACTACGAATCCCGCCTTGTATCCCTTTACCTTAGCGACCATTGCCGCCTCGTTTTCGATGGACTGAGATCCGTAAATAAAGGAGAGACCTCCTTCCTTTGCGAGAGCTATCGCCATTCCGGAGTCGGAAACCGACTGCATAATAGCGGATACCATAGGTATATTGAGGTTAATAGCCGACTTTTCGCCCTTCTTAAACTTGACGAGCGGCGTTTTGAGTGTTACGTTTGCGGGAATACAGGTTTCCGAGGTGTAGCCCGGAACGAGCAGATATTCACTGAAAGTATGCGATGCTTCTGGATAAAAATAAGCCATTTTGTTTCCCTCCGTGTCATTTATACATATTTTATTATTTACCATTTAGCTTTGCCGACGCAAGCGGTTTTAATCACTGCTTCTCGGCGTTTGTAAATCAAAGCGGCCTCTTTAATAAAAAGTGCTTTTTGCTATTATATCACAAATAAATATTTTTGTCAAGAATAGCTTTTAAATAAATGAAAATTTGTCATTTTAAATAAAACACAAGGGTAAAATCAAGGCTTTTTTGAATGCGCCGAGACAAATAAAATGCAAAAAACGGATACCCTTACAAATAAAGGTATCCGTTTCTTATATCTGCGAACGTCTGTATTGCGGTTTACCTCGGACTTAGAACCAAAGCCGCTATAATCATTTTGCGTAAGGCTCGTCTTTCCAATTTCTTTCTTGAAGCACGCAGGGGAAGGTGAATCTTTGGCGTTTAATGGTATAAGAACCGTCGGGGTTCCGAATTGGCTCTCCTTCTATTCTTTCAACGGTAACTTCTACCGTGTCTCCCGGCTTGAATTTCATAAGCCACTGCGAAAACTCGTCTCTGTCGTTAAACTCAACCCTGTTACAGGATATTATTCTGTCGCCCTTTTCGATATCAGTGTTGTATATTGAACCGATAATATAAATGCCGTATTTTGCCTCGTAAAGATAGCCTTCAAGCTCACCCGGATTAATTCCGTCGCCGTTTTTAAAGTAATCCCACGTTGACTGGTTTACCTGAACGAGGGTAAAGCCGATTGCCGGTCTGCCGGTAACATATCCCAGCTCAGGATTAAGGAGTTCAGATATTACGTTTAAAGCGCGGGAGGCGGGTATGGCGTAACCGATACCGTCAACGTTGGTTCCGCTTGCTTTTGAGTTGATTATTCCGAGCAGATTTCCCGCTGCGTCATAAAGTCCGCCGCCCGAGTTTCCGGGGTTGACCGAGGTGTCAAGCTGGATAAAGTTACCCGCAACCTCTCCGAGGTCTCTGTTCGGGTGTCCTATTTTACCGAATGATACAGAAAAACCAAGTCCGAGCGGGTTTCCGCAGACCGCGATGCTCTGTCCGGATTTTGCGTTATCCGAGTTCGCCCACGTTGCAGGGGTGAGCTTTTTGGTTGTATTGATTTTAACAACGGCAAGGTCGGTGATTTTATCAAGGTGAAGCACCGAAAGCGAGCACACGGTACCGTCGGAGAGCACCGCTTTAAGCGTTGTTTCGTTTCCGTAAACAACATGGTAGTTGGTAACGGCAAGACCGTCCTCGGATATTATGACTCCACTTCCCGAGCCAGTTCTTTGGTTGTTCGTATCGTAAATATGAATATCTATCGAGCACTGCATTATCTTTTCGGCAAGAGCTATCGTATCCTCCTCGTAGCCACCCGAAATCATATCAACCTCAACTTTGTTAACCCTAACTCCGGACGCCTGTACCATAAGCGTTCGGAAGAAATCCGAGTCTCCGAGGAGCGCGGTGTTACACACCCAGTAGAAGCAGGCGAACGCGCCGGAAAAGGCAACTGCCATTGTAAGCAGCAGAACACCCACCGTTTTCCATATCTTTTTGAGCGCCTTGGAATCCTTTTTCGGCGGTTTTATCTTTTCAGGAGTATCCGTCCCGAAAAGATAGCTGTTAAGCAGCTCGGCAGCATTCGGCTCGGACTTTGACTGTCTGTAAAAGTCGCCGTTAAACGCACCCATGCCACCGTTTGCGCCGTTGGCATCAACCAAGTTATTACCGCCAACAAGCGATTGATTATTAACATTACCGCCGTGCTCTGTATTACCGCTATCAAGCGATTGGTTATTAACGTTATCTCCGGACTCTGCGTTATCGCTATCCGTCGGAGCGCCGTGGGAAGCGTTAATGTCCGTTTTTCCTTCATCGGGCGTGTCTTTGGGAATGGAGACTTCCGCTAACGTTTTTTCGTTATCCGCCGGTGAGAGGTTTTCGTTATTAAAATCATTGTTACCGTTATTCAAGACTTTGTTCCTTTCGCGCTTTATTAACTAAATTACATATATTATACCTTTAATATGTGTCGACTTTGTGTTGGATTTACGAATATTTGTAAAAATTTCTAAAATATATTTGAAAACCTATTGATTTTTTTAAAAATACCATTATAATATTATTTTGAATGTAATAATTAATATTTTGCTTACGCATAATATCAAAAGCTTACCAAAAACGGCTTTTTAAATAAACACGCTAATTAAATGGCTAACATATAGAGAGGGCAAAGAAATGGAATTTAAAAAAATAGGAGTTCTTACGTCGGGCGGAGATGCCCCCGGAATGAATGCGGTCATCCGCGCGATTACGAGAGCGGCAAATGCCGCAGGCGTTGAAACCTACGGAATTTTTGAAGGATACCAAGGCCTTATGGACGGAAATCTCACCCGTCTTTCGGGAAGCGACGTTTCCAACATCATAAGCAAGGGTGGAACTATGCTGAATACCGCGAGAGCCGTTGAATTCAAAGAGCCGTCCGGAATGGAAAAGGCGCTTAAAACCTGTAAAGAGCATGGTATAGACGGCATAATCGCCATAGGCGGAGACGGCACGTTCAGAGGAGCTACCGATCTTGCCGCTCACGGCATTCCCACCATAGGTCTTACAGGAACGATAGATAACGATATAACCGCAACCGACTACACCGTCGGCTTTGATACCGCGATGAACACCGTTCTTGAATGTGTAGATAGGCTCCGCGACACCTGTGAATCTCACGCGCGCTGCTCTGTTGTCGAGGTTATGGGACGCGACGCGGGTTACATCGCCCTGCAGTCGGGTATAGCGGTAGGCGCTATCGGTATCGTCATAAAGGAGTTCCCCTTTGACGAGGAGGCTATGATCGAAAGGATAATCAAGTCCAAGTCGGAGGGCAGAAGAAGCTTTGTCGTCGTAGTAGCCGAGGGCGTTAAGGACGAGAGCGGAAAGCCGTACGGCGAGGGCCTTGCAAAGCGTATCGAAGCGCTGACCGAGGTTGAAAGCCGCTTCGTGCGACTTGCTCACATAATAAGAGGCGGCGCACCCACGCTTCGCGACAGACTTGCGGCATCGATGATGGGAAATGCGGCAGTAAAGCTTCTGCTTGAGGGAAAATCCAACCTCGTCGTCTGCGAGAGAAACGCGGAGATAGTTACCTACGAGATAAATTTCGCGCTTACGCTTGATAAGATGTACAAGAACAAGTTAAAGCCCGGCGATCTCGATTGCTTTGCGGCGTCCGAAATTCACGAAATGGAAATACTCACCGAGGTTCGTAGAAAAGAAATGCTTGATATGTATAACGCGGCTATGACGCTGATGTAATACTTTATCATATATAATAATGTTAAAAAATGCGGTTTTCCGCAAATCAATAAAAGGAGTACAAAATATGAGCAAAGATTTTGAATGCGAATACGCAATGTCTTCGGACGTACAGCGTATGTGCAAGGTCGCAAAGGGCCCCGATCACGGTCCCGCACCCATTCCGGAAGAAGGAAAATGGGTACAGGCAAAGGAAATAAAAGATATTTCCGCTTATACACACGGTGTGGGCTGGTGTGCGCCCCAGCAGGGAGCTTGTAAGCTTTCCCTTAACGTTAAGGACGGTATCATTCAGGAGGCTCTCGTTGAGACCATAGGTTGTTCCGGTATGACTCACTCCGCGGCTATGGCTGCTGAGATTCTTCCCGGCAAGACTCTTCTTGAGGCTCTTAACACCGACCTCGTTTGCGATGCTATCAATACTGCTATGAGAGAGCTTTTCCTCCAGATAGTTTACGGACGTTCGCAGTCCGCATTCTCCGAGGGCGGTCTCGTTATCGGAGCAGGTATGGAGGACCTCGGTAAGGGCGAGCGTTGCATGGTTGGTACTATGTACGGAACCAAGGCAAAGGGCGTTCGTTACCTCGAAATGACCGAGGGCTACTGTACCAGAATGGCTCTTGACGAAAACGATCAGGTTATCGGCTACGAATTCGTTTCTCTCGGCAAAATGACCGACTTCATCAAGAAGGGCATGACGCCGAACGAGGCTTATGAGAAATCCACGGGTACGTACGGACGCTTTAACGAAGCTGTCAAGTACATCGACCCCCGCAAGGAATAATTAAAGGAGGAAATAAAAAATGGCAAATTTTGAAGGTTACGAAAGACGTGAGGCGAAAATCCTCGCTGTTCTTAAAGAATACGGCATTTCCTCCATCGACGAATGTAAGGAAATCTGCGATGCTAAAGGCATCGACCCCTATAAGATAGTTGAAGAAACTCAGCCTATCTGCTTTGAAAACGCAAAATGGGCGTACGTAGTAGGCGCCGCTATTGCAATTAAGAAGGGCTGCAAGAAGGCTTCCGAGGCAGCTGCCGCTATCGGTATCGGTCTCCAGGCGTTCTGTATCCCCGGCTCCGTTGCTGAAAACCGCAAGGTTGGTCTTGGCCACGGTAACCTCGGTGCTATGCTTCTTTCCGACGAGACGGAGTGCTTCTGCTTCCTCGCAGGACACGAGTCCTTCGCTGCTGCTGAGGGCGCTATCAAAATCGCTCTTAACGCTAACAAGGTAAGAGTTAAGCCCCTTCGCGTTATCCTTAACGGTCTCGGCAAGGACGCGGCTATGATTATTTCCAGAATCAACGGCTTCACCTACGTTCAGACTCAGTTTGATCATTATACCGAAGAGGTTAACATTGTAAAAGAAACCGCATACTCCTCCGGCGACAGAGCCAAGGTTAAGTGCTACGGCTCCGACAGCGTTTCGGAAGGTGTTGCAATAATGAGACACGAGAACGTTGGTGTTTCCATCACCGGTAACTCCACCAACCCCACACGTTTCCAGCATCCCGTTGCAGGTACCTACAAGAAGTGGTGTAACGAGAACGGCAGAAAGTACTTCTCCGTTGCTTCCGGAGGGGGTACGGGACGTACTCTCCACCCCGACAACATGGCGGCAGGCCCTGCTTCCTACGGTATGACCGACACTATGGGACGTATGCACTCCGACGCACAGTTCGCAGGCTCCTCCTCTGTTCCGGCTCACGTAGAAATGATGGGACTCATCGGCGCAGGTAACAACCCCATGGTTGGTATGACTGTTGCTGTTGCAGTTGCTATCGAAGAGGCAAGCAAGTAAGAGATACGCGCTTTCTTGAAAGAAAGCTGTGCAAAGAACTTTAGTAAAAAATATCGCCCCGCAGTTTTGTGGGACGATATTTTTTATTTAGTTTGGAAATTTAACAAAATTGCTTTTTATAGTCCATTTGTACTTGAACTGCGATTAATTCTTTTGTTCAACATAATTAACTGGTAGCACTAACTAAATAAATTATAAGTGCAACAACGGGGATAACAACTGCCATAATACCTGCCAAGCATCCGAATTTAATTGCTTTATCTTTGATTTTTTCTCTTCTCGCATATTCTTCTTTCTGCTTCGCTCTCTCTTCAGCCGCCTTTTCCCGTTCCTCGATAAGCTTAACTTTGGCATTCTTGATTCCTTCGCTGTGCTTTTGATAAAAAGTAGTGCTTTGATTATAGTCTATTTCATGTTCATTGAGTCGATTTTCGCACACGTACATAACAGAGGCAAACCATTCATTTTCAACCCTTGCTGTCTTTAAGTATGGTTCGAAAAAATTAAAGTGCTTGATCGGTTTATTAAAGATATTTAACAAATCATTCCCCGCTATAATTTCGGTTGTGCCATCCATAAACTCTACAGTAATCTTCATAATGTCAACACGGCGGATTGTATCGCATTTCCAAATATCTGTAAATCTGGCGCGAGTAATAGAATCCGGTGCAATCGGACCGGTGAATTTTTGTGAAACAACGCCTATCCCCTTAACATCGGTAACAACATCGGATACTGCATTGTAGGGAGCATATGTAAACGTTACGTATTTTATCTCTTTTTCGCTGGCATTGTAAAAATATGTCTCTACACCCAAATACCCAAACTCACTACGGCTTTCCGTATACCAATAACTGTCTTCAACCCCCTGTCCCCAGCATGAACAAAGTAATTCAATAGATGCCATTTTTATTCTCCTTTTTTAATTCGCCATCGGCTTTTATTGTTAACTCTTTTGAGTTATACTTGTATTATACACCATAATTTCTCTGTTGTCAACCCTTTTGGGGTAATTTTTTGTCGTTATATGCGGTAAAATAAAATTAACCCACAAGAGTTAGGAGAGGAATATGAATATAGGAGAAGCAGTCAGGCTACGCATAATAGAATTGTGCGAAAATCACAATATAACGTTAAATAAATTATCAACCGTATGCGGAATCACGCAATCTACGCTGAATAATATCGTAAGCGGAAGAAATAACTCCACAACCGTTTCTACAATTAAAAAGATCTGCGACGGGCTCGAGCTTAATATTATTGACTTTTTCAGCTCCCCTCTTTTTGAAAATTTGGAGCAGGAAATTAAATAGCGGCACTTTTCACGTTAAGGAAACTTAACGCGTTCTTTTCCCCCGCTCCCCATCAGAGGAGACACTTTTGAAAAAGCTTTCTCTGAGCACCTCAAGATTTTTTAATATAAAAAAGCCCCAAAAATCCGGAAAACTCTGCGATAGAGCTAACCGTTTTCGGGGCTTTTTTATTTTAAAGCTTTGGGGTTTCCAAAGGGACTTTTTTAAAAGACTCCTTGGTGGGGAGTGGGGCAAAGCCCCATATCCACACTTCTCTTTTCGGCAGAGCGGGGAGGGGTATCAATTATAGCGAGGAAAAGAGGAGAAAACCGAAGATCAATATTATATCGTCATCTACTCCCTCGTTTAGCATAAGCAGTATAAGTCCGCCAAGAAGGAGATCCTCAAGAGAAAAGGAGCAGTCTCTTAAACTCACGGCAGGGGTGCGTTTAAAACAATGCGTTTCCGCGTTTAGACGCAGTAAGCTTCTTTTATGAGGACGGCTTCTGCGCCTTTCTTTTTCATTACCCCTTTCTTCGTCGCACTCCTTTTTACAGGCGTCGTTTTCGGCATTTTCGCGTAAGCTATCACAGTTTTCTGTATCTTCAAAAGCAGCGTTTTTCTGATAATCTGTATATGCTATGCCCTTTTTGCGCCCTTCGGCTACCGTTTCTTCGCATAGGACGTCATAAAGCTGCTCTTTTTGTTTTTCGCACACAGGGGTATCGGTTTTATCTTCACCGTCGCGCCAAAGACTCGGTGTTATTTTCGTTGCCACCTTGAATTTTTTGGTGTGGATTTGAGCGCGGCTCGGAGAGATGTGTGCGGTTGAATGAGCGTCCCCGCACGGCTCCTCACGAACTGTTTTGGCGTTGTCGTTTTCCCGTAAAATAGCCGTTCCGGAGTACCCTTCCGGTATTTCGTTTTCGGTTAAAACCTTGCGCGGTGGCGATGTGTTAAACGGTTGTTCGGGAGGCGAGAATTCCTTTTTATTTTCCTGCCTCGGGTAACTTCGGGTGTACAATATATCCCTTCCTTTCATTTTATTTTTTGAAATCGTTGACTAAGGGGTAGATTAATAGGGGTTTTTCGGTGTTAGCTCATCAGCTTAATTTCGAAAGAAGCTTTGTAAGCTCACCAAGCTCGGAAAGCTTTAAAAGCTTAATAACAAGGTCAAGCCTTTCCCTTCTTTTTTCGCTTAAAAACGGCTTTACGGCATTAAGAAGCGCTATTCGGTTTTTTACGTCCTCCTTGCTTCCAAACGGGGTTAGCTCATGTTTTTCCGAAGGCGCTTCCCTCGTTTCGTTTTTTGCGCCCAAAAGACCGAGAAGCGCACCCACGTCAAGCGGCTTAGGCTCGGGAGGTGGTGGTTTTTTATTTATGTTCTCCATTATGCTTCCTATCGCGGAAAGCGCTGCGGGATTTTGACTTAAAGCGCCTATAATAGCGCTTAAATCTCCAAGCTGGGTGTTATCCATGATGCGATCACCTTTTTTTCAGATTTTGAATAGCTTTTTCAGCATTCGTCGTGCCTATTGCCGAAAGAAGCGCGGCGATTTCGGAGTCTCCGAGAGAGGAAAGCTTTTTACGAAGCGACGGAATATCGTCGGTAAGAGCGCGGACGGAGGAGGGCGCAATTCCCGCCGCGGCGGATATAGAAAGAATAAGCGTGGAAAGCTCGCTGTCGCTAAGAGCGCCAAGACGCTCTTTAAGTCCGTTTTTTGCCATAATATCATTTCCTTTCCTACTAATTGGTTTTCCTTATTATTTTATGTGAAAAGCTAAAAAATGCTACCGACCCTTGCCTTAACCTTTCGGGTGGCAGGCGGAGCTTACGGCAAAAACAAAACGGGTGCTGCCAAAAGGCAACACCCGTTTCCCGCAATGCCGTGTATGAAATTAATGAAAACCCTGCTCTCGCAAGGCGGTGCCCTGTCGCTCGCTTTGGGCTACCAGCGTCTCGTACTCCCCGTGAACATAAGCAGGGGGAGGGAGGAGGTCTGCACTCCTACGGGCGAACCCGAGCTCCTTTTAATTCTTGTAGGTTCCACTTAAAAAGCATATCACGCATAGGTTACCTCGGGTAACCCTTTACAATGCAGGACAGTAATTCGTTTAAATGCTTTCGCGTTTCAAACGTCCTTACGATATTATTTTCCCCTACTATCTTTCGGTTATTACCGGTAAATGCTGGGTAACTTATTTGTCGTAATCCTCTTCACCGAAAAGCATGTCGTCGAACATATCGGCGATTTTGTCAAACTCGTCATCGTCGTCGATTGTTTCGAAAATTTCCTCTCCGTTTTCGTCGGTTTTTATTTTGAGGATTACGTACTCGTCGGAATCCTCGTCGCAGGGCGCGAGAGCAACGTACGTTACTCCGTCAACAACGTTTGAGCCGATAAGCTCGAAATCCGTTTCTACTCCTTCCTCGTCGGTTAAGGTGTATATCTCAACCTCTTCTTCGTCTAAGGGTAAGTTCTTTTCTTCAGCCATCTGTCTATCCTCCGTAAAATTAATTTGTTTTATTTCTTTGATTATATTTTATACTATTACGTTCATTTTGTCAATATGAAACCTACAGAAATAAAGTTAAAATTTTTTCAAAAAGCCAAAAATACATCGGAAAATTTAAAAATTTTTACTATTATTATTATTTTTAAAAAATATACTTGAAAAAAGACAACATTTATGCTATAATTATATGTAACCAATTTTTTAATGTTAAATATTGCATATTAATTACATCGCGCAAGGAGAAAAACACGGTGAGCGATAGCAAAGAAATAAAGAAAAAAGGAATAAGAGCGTCAATCAGAGGCTGCATTGATGAGCTAAAGGACGACGTAAGAGCGGTTAAGGAGCGAGATCCCGCCGCGAAAAGCACGCTTGAGGTAATGCTTACCTATTCCGGACTTCACGCGGTAGTCGCGTACAGAATTTCACATAAGCTCTATAAGAAAAAGCTGTTTTTGCCGGCAAGAATAGTCAGCCAGTCGGCTAGGTTTCTTACCGGTATAGAAATCCACCCCGGAGCAACAATCGGAAAAGGTCTTTTCATTGACCACGGAAGCGGAGTAGTTATCGGAGAGACGGCGGAGATAGGAGACAACTGTACACTGTATCAGGGAGTTACTCTCGGAGGAACGGGTAAGGACGTCGGAAAGAGACACCCCACTCTCGGAAACAACGTTATGGTAGGCTCGGGAGCAAAAATTCTCGGCCCGTTTAAGATAGGCGACAATTCAAAGGTTGCGGCGAACGCCGTGGTTCTTAAGGAAATTCCGCCGAACTGTACGGCGGTCGGAATACCGGCAAAGGTTGTTAAAATGGGAGAAAAGAAGATTCCGCAGAGCGACCTTGACCAGATTCATATTCCCGACCCCGTAGCGCAGGAGCTTAAAGCAATGAAGGATAAGATTACTAAGCTTGAGAAAAAAATAAAAAGTCAGGAAAAACAGCAAAAAGACGCGCCCAGAAAGGAATAAACCGAAATGAAAGTATATAATACCGAAACAAGAGTAAAAGAGGAGCTGGTGCCTCTCACTGAGGGAAAAATAAAGATGTACGCCTGCGGTCCTACGGTATATAACTATTTCCATATAGGAAACGCGAGATGCTTCGTTGTTTTCGATATGCTCCGCAGATACCTCAGATACAGAGGCTATGACGTAACCTTCGTTCAGAACTTTACCGATATTGACGATAAAATGATAAAGAAGGCAAACGAGGAGGGAACCACCGTTAAGGAGGTTGCCGAGAGATACATTGAGGAGTATTTTAAGGATGCCAAGGGGCTTGGAATAGAGCCCGCGACGGTACATCCCCACGCTACCGATAACATCGAAGGAATTATCGACATCATTTCCGCGCTTATTGAAAAGGGACACGCTTATAAAACCGACGACGGTGTTTATTTCCGTACGGGAAGCTATAAGCAGTACGGCAAGCTTTCACACATGAACCGCGATGACCTTGAGGCAGGAGCCAGAATAGAGGTTGACAGTGGAAAAGAGGATCCGCTTGACTTTGCGCTCTGGAAGGCAAAAAAGCCCGGCGAACCGTTCTGGGATTCCCCCTTCGGAGAGGGCCGTCCCGGTTGGCATATCGAATGCAGCGCGATGAGCCGCAGATACCTTGGAGAAAGCATTGATATTCACTGCGGAGGACAGGACTTAACCTTCCCCCACCACGAAAACGAAATAGCGCAGTCGGAATGCTGCTCGGGTAAGCAGTTCGTTAAATATTGGATGCATAACGGATATATAAACGTTGACAATCAGAAGATGTCGAAATCTCTCGGAAACTTCTTTACTGTGCGCGATGCGGCGGCGAAGTTCGGCTATCTTCCGATAAGATTTTTCCTTCTCTCGGCGCATTACCGCACCCCGGTTAATTTCTCTGCCGAGACATTAGAGGCGGCGAAAAACGCGCTTGAAAGAATATTCAACGCAAAGGAAAGCCTTGAGTTTTACGCGGCAAACGCTCCTACGGGCGAGGCCACCGAGACGGTAAAGGCAAAGCTTGACGCTCATAAGGAAAAATTTGTAACCGTTATGGACGACGACTTTAACACCGCTGACGGAACGGCTACAATATTCGAGCTTGTAAGCGACGTTTTCTCTTTTATTAAGGACGGCATAAGCAAGGCGGATGCCGAGGCGGCTCTTTCGCTTCTTGACGAGCTCTGCGGACTTATGGGTTACGTAAAGGAAAAGAAAGAGGACGACGGAGAGCTTGTAACCTACGTCGAGGAGCAGATAAGACTTCGCGCCGAGGCGAAAAAGGCTAAAAACTATGCCGAGGCGGACAGAATAAGAGCCGAGCTTGCTGAAAAAGGAATAACTCTTACCGATACCAAAGAGGGAACAAAATATTCTATAAACAGCTAAGCACAGCTGTCAAATCGGACGGTAAAAGCAACCGTTTTTAAAAAACGGACGAAAACGGAGCCTTTTAAAACAGTTTAACTATTAAGAAATTAAATTTAAGGAGATATAAAATAATGGTTAAGGAAAATATGGATTTTTTAAGCAGCTTTGACCCTGAGGTCGGAGAAGCTGTAAAGGCAGAGTGCGCGCGTCAGCAGAGAGGAATTGAGCTTATCGCTTCCGAAAACTTCGTTTCTCCCGCGGTAATGACGGCGGTCGGTTCTGTTCTCACCAACAAATACGCGGAGGGCTATCCCGCAAAGCGTTACTACGGTGGATGCGAGTGCGTTGACGTAGTAGAAACACTCGCCATTGAAAGAGCGAAAAAGCTTTTCGGCGCACAGTACGCAAACGTTCAGGCTCATAGCGGAGCGCAGGCAAACACAGCCGTTTACTTTGCTCTCATTAATCCCGGCGATACCGTTATGGGTATGAATCTTGCGCACGGCGGCCACCTTACACAGGGTTCTGCGGTAAACATTTCGGGTAAGTACTATAACTTCGTTGCTTACGGTGTTACCGACGATACAAACGTAATCGACTACGACGCCGTTGAGAGAAGCGCAAAGGAATGTCAGCCGAAGCTTATCGTAGCAGGCGCCTCCGCATATCCGAGAGTTATAGATTTTAAGAGACTTTCCGAGATTGCAAAATCTGTCGGCGCATATCTTATGGTTGATATGGCTCACATTGCCGGACTTGTTGCCGCGGGACTTCACCCCTCCCCTGTTCCGTACGCCGACGTGGTTACCACCACCACTCATAAAACTCTCCGCGGTCCCCGTGGCGGTCTTATCCTTACCAACAACGAGGAAATAGCGACAAAGATTAACAAGGCTATATTCCCCGGTATTCAGGGCGGCCCTCTTATGCACGTTATCGCCGGTAAGGCGGTGTGCTTCGGCGAGGCATTAAAGCCGGAGTTTAAGGCATACCAGACACAGATAGTAAATAACGCACAGACACTTGCAAGGAAGCTTCTTGACGAGGGATTTGACCTCGTTTCCGGCGGAACGGACAACCACCTTATGCTTGTTGACCTCCGTAAGTTCGGTATAACCGGTAAGGCTCTTGAAAAGCAGCTCGACGAGGTTTATATTACCGTAAACAAGAACGCAATTCCGAACGATCCCGAAAAGCCTTTCGTAACCAGCGGAGTAAGAATAGGTACTCCTGCGGTAACCTCCAGAGGCTTTAAGGAGGAGGATATGGTTGAGGTTGGAGCACTTATAAAGCTTACCGCAACCGAGTTCGATACCAAAGCAGACGAGATAAGAGAAAGAGTTACCGCTCTTGTTAAAAAGCATCCTCTTTATTTCTAATATTAAATTTATAACCAAATCTTAAAAATGAATTTAAAGCTGCTGCCGAAACGCATACATGCGCCTCGGCTTAGCTGCTTAAAAATATATTTAAAAAAGAAAGAGAGTAGTAGTTTATGAAAAAAAGAATAAGAATCCTTTCTGCGGTGTTAACCGTAATTATGATTTTGGGAATGCTTCCGCTTTCGCTTTTTGCGTTAGACGGTCCGATTCCCGTAGGCTCGAACGCACAAGTAGCGTACGAGGAAAGAACTCTTGACGAGATCAAGAACGGGCTTGGCAAAGCGGGTATGAAGCTTGTAATGTACTCAGACTTTTCAAGCGCTTTTACCTCTGTTAGCGGAGTAACCATTAAAAACGACAACAGCTTCTTTTCTTTTGAGAACGGTGTCCTTAAGCGTAACAAGACCGGCACAGCTCAGGACTATATAGAAGTCAAAAGCGATAATTTAACGTATGGAGACACCTACATCAGCTTCGACCTTAAAATGGGCAATGCCGGAAGAGTAACCCCCGGAAATCTTTTCAGCTTTGTTTCCTATAATCCTTCCGTATATAACGAGCATCTTTATCTTGACTATGACGGAAAGATTAAGCTCGGCGATGACATCGTCGGCTCACTCTCTAAAGATACCTACACGAGAATTTCTGTCGCGACAGACAGATTAAACGGCAAGGTATATTTTTACATAAACGACGTAGTGGTCAATCCCGAGGGAACCGCGTTTACCGCGCCGAACAACCACATCCGTCTTTTCGATACCAAAAAGAATATCGAGGCTGACGAGCTTTTCATCGACAACCTTGTTTTGGGTAACAAATATTTAATCGGCTCAGGGGCAACAACGTCCGAGGAAACCGTTAGAATTCAGTCTGACTTCACGGGAGCAAACGTAGGAGACGCCGTTATGCCCGGCGGAGTTCTTAACCTCGCAGCTTTCGGTGCTTTCAACACAGGGCTTGTTACAAGCTTAGATGAAAGCTCTGTTGTTTATGCTAACGACAGCGGCACAAAGGTTATAAGGTTTAACCAGAGCGACAACACATCAGTCGCTAAGCTTGTCGCAGAGTCCAGAAGCTCTAACAACTTCAGTGTTTCCTTTGATATAAAGTTAGGTGAAACAACGGTTCAGAATGCTAGCCTCGTATCGTATAAATGTACCTTGCTGGACGAGACAAGATATGAGTTCCGGCTTCTTCAGGTTGAAGCTGACGGTAGGGTAAGAACCAGAAAATTTTCTACAAACGCCTGGGACGGCGCAGCCATCGGAACGTTATCACGCACGCAATATCATAACATCAGAGTAGATATTATAACCAGAGCGCTTGGAAGCAATAACGAGGCTATTTGTCTTTATTATTTTGATAACGTGCTGGTATACGTTGATAAATCCACAAATTATAGAGGTGCTACTTGGGCAACCCCCGGACAAATGTGGATAGAAAACATCAGTATACTTAACACAAGCCATTCAAACCTCAGAGGAGAGCAGATAAAGAACTTCTCGGCTAAGTTCACCGGCCTCTATAACACCTTTACGGCTCCCTTTGTAAAGCACGCTTACGGCTTCTTAAAAGGAGCAGACGGCGTTCTCCGTTACTACGACGGTAAGGGCGGATACGCTACCGAGGACTTCGTTCTCGGGAACACAAAATATATCGTTGATACCAACGGTGCGATACTCGACTCCTACGAAGTTAACAAAGATATGTTCACCTCGACCGAGATAAAGGCAGGAGACAGAAGCTATATGAATGTTATAGAGACTCTTTCTCTAAATAATTTCACGTCGCGCCTCTATATGGATTTTGAAGACCAGGTTACGGGTCTTCTTCCGAGAGCGGAGTTTAGCGGAACGGAAGAAGCCGGAAACGTAACCAACGTACAGACCACGAGCATGCCTTCCTTAAAAGGAGGACGCGTTGAGTACAAAAACTTCAAACACGCTCTTGGAATAAGCGAGGAAAACGGTAATAAGGCGTTTTATTTCGGTTATGCGCCGAACACGGCGGTCGCAAGTGAAAACAATAACTACCTTGATGCTATACTTAATATTGAAGAAACCAGAGGGCACGACCTGCTTCTCAGCGTTGACTTCAAAATGGGCGGAAAGATTATTGGTGAGACGAAAGATTCGCTCCTTTTCTTTATTAACAGAGACGGAGCGATAAACGCCACTCCTACCGTTTGGGTATCGAACGTAGGCGGACTTTACCTTGATAAAAATCTTTCACCGAACTCTCTTATCGGATATCTTTCCGATACAGAGTATACTAACATCACGGTACACGTAAAGCTTCAGGAAAACAAGTATTACGTTTACTTAAACGACCTTCTTGTAAACCCCGAAGGAAACACCTTCCTTGAGCTTAACGAAAACGGCGTACATCCTGTTTCGGGAAAAACACCCGAGGAGTTTAAGCTTAATCAAGTTCGTATTTACAACACCAATGGCAACGATTCCGCAGATGCTCACGGTGGACTCCATGTTGATAACGTTATTTTAGCAACCCGTCCCCAAAGAGCTACACACAACACGGTTGAGCAAAATCTTTTTGCAGGCGCTTTCTCCACTATGACCCCCGGAAAAGGAATCGCGGCAAACGAAAGACTCGCAGGAGCCCAAGGCTTGACTAACGTTACTCTTTCAGCGTGCCAAGATCTTCCGAACGGATTTTTCTCCTATGCAAATGACGGAAACGATACGGTGCTCAAGCTCGGCAAGCCTTCGGGTGCATCCGATACCGGCAGCGCATACCTCAGTCTTGTAGGTCTTGGAGGATACATTGGGAAAAACTATTCCTTCTCTATTGACATCAAGATGGGAAGCACGTCTCTCGGCCACGGATATTATCAACTTTTCAATGTAATACACAGAGCTTCGTCCAACACAACGGTTGGAAACGTTATCCTCAGAGCAAACGGAAAGCTTGAATTTGGCGGCCAAGAGATTGGTTTTGCCTCTGCCGAAAAATATACGAGAGTAACACTGGATATCGCTTGTAACGAGGATACCGTAACTCTGTATTTTTACGTTGACGGCGTGTTGAAGCACAAGGCTACGGTTGCTACCTCTCCGTGGGGAGCCGCAGAGAACTTCTACATAAGCGACGTTCAGTTTATATGTGCTTACAGCAACCACAATGCTCTTACCAATATGAAGGAAAATGAGCTTTATATCAAAAACGTTTCCGCAAAATTCACTGACGGATATAACGACAGCACAAATCTTTCAAGCCCCTTCAGAAACTACACGGCGGGACTTGTAAAAACCGCAGGTATTACCCGTTTTTACAATGAGGACGGAACGTATAAAAAGCAAGACTTTACATTAAGCGGAGTTAATTACCTCGTTGGACTTAACGGCAACGTTCTCGGACGTGAAACCGACGGCATAGCGATGTATTATGCAAAATATTTCAGCAGCTCGTTTATCTACGGAACAGATAAAAACGTTAAGATTATGGAAGACCTCAGCGCCTCCGGCTTTGGTGATTCAACATCATATATAAAGCCATCAAGAGCCGCGTATAACACCGCGGTAAAGATAGACGGAGTTGACGCAAGATACTACGTATCATATATTAACCCCAATACCGGTGATAATTCGCAGGATAGCTACTGGGATGTTGATACTCCTAATCAAAGAAATGCTTCAAATCTTGTATTTGACTTTGACATAATGCTCGATTCGTACAATTTCGGCGGAAGCTACGGAGCGTACGGAATTGTAACAGCTAAAGGCCTTGACATAGACGGCAACAGAGCAACGGTAGCAAACGACACGGTTCTTCTCGCTATCGACTCTAACGGTTGGCTTGAATCAAGCGGCAAAAAGCTTGTTCCGCTCAGTAAAACCGAGTTTACCAAAATTTCGGTTGCTGTAAGAACCCCGGATAGCGGAACAAATAACGGAAGCTTCGATATATACGTAAACGGCATTCTTATGGTTGAGAACTTACCGTTTGAATCCGGAATGTACGGACTTCAGGGATTCCGTAACTTCGAGACGAAAAATCAGACGATAGGAATGTACGTTAAAAACGTTTCGCTGTATGACAAGGCAGATAAGCCTATGCAGTTCAGAACGATGGTGGACGGAACGGCGGTTCTCACAAACGATCAGTCCAAGACTCCGGCGAAAGCTTCCGACCTTAAGAGCGGAACGGTAGAGGAAAACGGTATATCCAGATACTACGATTCTCTCGGTCTTCCGGTGATAAACGGCTCCGTAATTATTGACGGCAGTGAATACGAAACCGACGAAAACGGAAAGATAGCCTGCGGTGAGCTTAGCCACTTCGGCACCTCGAACAAAGGAATCTGTTCATCCTGTGGAAAAAAATCGGACGGCGTTTCCTCGCTTTACGGAAACAGCCTTATACTCGGCACTGACGTTAGGGTGGTATTCTATCTCGATTTAGATGCAGAAAAAATAGACGGACTTTCGATTGAAATAGGCAGAGAAACCGACTTTGCATCGGGTAACACCGTAAAAACACCCGTTTCCGAGCTCAAAACGTTAACAACATCCGGAAAGAAGTATTATAAAGCTGAATTCGGTGTTCCCGGCAAGGATTTATCCGATATAATAAAGGTAAGAATCGTAAAAGCCGACGGAACGGTCGGTACCGAATACACATATTCGGCAAAGAGCTATATAGACACGATCAAGAATAAGGAAACAAGCATCGTTTATTCCGCTGAGCTTAAATCACTTGTACGTGCGCTTGACGTATACGGAAATAACGCTTCGGCTGTCCTTGACATGCTTCCGGATATCTCGGTAAACGTTCCGGACAGTGAGGTCGATTGGAACAAGGTGCCCGATGCAACCGGAAACAGGAGCGATGACGAAAATATTCGACTCCACAGCTTCTCACTCGAGCTTAAGTCGAATATAAGATTACGTGTTTACTTCAGATTTAACAGTGAATCAATGGCACAGCTTGACGTTAGGGTTAACGACGAAGAGGTATCGGTAACAGAAACCTCGCTCCAAAACGTTTGGTGCGTTGAATATGCCGTAGCAGCTGCAAACCTTAATGACATCTTTACCATCTCAATAACGTCAGGCAACAGCTTCCTTAATTTTAACATTTCACCTCTCTACTATGCTAAGTTTATGTGTGAAAAGGCAGAGAGTGAAGAACAGAAGAACCTTATGAAGGCTATATATAAGTATTGGAACGAAGCGGAAATATACGTAAAATATACAAACTCCGAGGATAATTCGATTATCGGCTCAGAGGAAGAGTGGAGCGTTCTGCAGGGAAAAACCTTGTATAGCTTCGGCGATTCTCTCGTCCAGGGATATCACAGCGGAAACGGCGTGCTCGACGGCCTTGCCGAAGCGTACGGTATGATTTATACCAAGTACGCAAAAGGCGGAGCTACTATTAACATGACCAACCCAAACAATAATATTGTATATAAACAGATCGAGCTTGCATCCGACGTTTGTCCGGACTTCGTCGTATTTAACGGACTTACCAACGACGTCGGCCAAAATAGGCTTAACTATCCCGCAGGAACTATAACCGAAGGCTTTAACAATACGTTTGATACCTCAACCTTCTGTGGCTCGTTTGAAGCAACGATTAAGCTGCTAAAGGAAAAATATCCGAATGCAAAAATCATATATGTAACTCCTCATAAAATGCCGTCCAGACACCTTGAGTCATTTAAACAGCTTGTTGACCTTGCTCTCGAAATGTGTGAAAAATGGGGTATTTCCGTTGCTAACGTCTATTATGATGGCAACATAGATACCACAAATAACGATCAGAAGGTAACATACAGTTACGATAACTATGATGAGGCTGAGGGTAACGGAAACGGAACACATCTTACCGGAAGGGCGTACAATATATTCTACGCTCCCATTGTTGGACGTGTTATGGCGGAGAGCATTATTGACCCCGAGAGTTAACCTGAAAAATCTTGAAAAACTCTTTACAGCTTCGGTAACTTTTTGAGATTATTTATATCTCCATATAATAAAAAAGAGAGAACATTTCGGCAAAACCGATTTGTTCTCTCTTTTCTGTTCGTTTTTTGTGTATTCAGTTAAAACTGTGTATTAAGTTAAAATGCTTTCTTTTTGTCTTTCTTGTTCGATGCACAATCAAGCCGTTTTATTGACGTTATCAATACACAATTAGCCACATAATGCTATATTTAATTCAAAATCTTACGGTCGGATTATTTGTTAGACCCGCGTATCCCCATTGACGCAAAACCTCGTAAGCACCTATGGCAACCGAGTTTGAAAGGTTAAGACAGCGAAGCTCGTCTCTCATCGGTATTCTTACCGAACGGGAGGCGTTTTCTTCTATAAGCTTTTTCGGAAGTCCCGCGGTTTCCTTTCCGAAAACCAAAAAGCAGCGGTCGGGATAATTTATCTCGCTATGCACCGCGGTCGCCTTGGTTGAAAAGAAAAAGAGCGCTTCTCCCTTAGTTTTTTCGATAAAATCGTCAAGACTGTCGTAGTAGGTGATGTCGAGCTTGTCCCAATAGTCAAGTCCCGCGCGTTTAAGCTTTTTGTCGTCTATTTCAAAGCCCATCGGCTTTACAAGGTGAAGCGCCGCTCCCGTTACCGCGCAGGTACGGGCAACGTTTCCCGTGTTCTGAGGAATTTCAGGCTCTACGAGCACAAGGTTAAGATTTGCCATTTTTAGTCCTTTCGTTGGTTAAATCTAACCGGCGGCCTTGAGCTTAAAGCGCAAAGGCTTCCGATTTACTTGTTTTCGAAAGGTATTATAGCACAAAAATCGCGATTTATCAAGACCTTTCTGTTTTTTCCGGCAATGCATTTTGACAAAACAGTATTCAATAGTTAAAATATTCTTTAAAACTTAAAATTTTTACAAAATATTATTAAGTATTTCTATTTTATGTTATATAATGATTATAATTATTCTTATTTTTGCGCGACGCGTGTGTATAAAGCGCGTTGTAATAAATCGCTTTGTAATTTAGCATAATAATCAAAAACGGAGATAAAAATGGGACTTTTTACAAAGATTTTCGGTACGTACAGCGAAAGACAGATAAAAAAGATAACCTCTACGGTTGATACAATAGAGGCTCTTGCCGATAAATACGGCGAAATGACGGACGAGGAGCTTTCCGCCGTTACCGACACGCTTAAGGAAAGACTTAAAAACGGAGAAACGCTTGACGATATTCTCCCCGACGCCTTCGCAGCGGTAAGAGAGGCGGCTGACCGAGTTCTCGGAAAGCGTCCGTTCAGAGTACAGCTTATGGGCGGTATAATACTGCATCAGGGAAGAATTGCGGAAATGAAAACCGGTGAGGGAAAAACCCTCGTCGCGGTTCTGCCCGCGTATCTTAACGCACTTGCCGAAAAGGGTGTTCATATCGTTACCGTAAACGAGTACCTCGCAAGAGTAGGCTGTGAGGAGATGGGCAGAGTTTACGGATTTATGGGACTTACCACGGGACTTATCTGCCATAATCAATCTAAAGAAGAAAAGAAAGCGGCGTACTCCTGCGACATAACCTACGGAACCAATAACGAGTTCGGCTTTGACTACCTGCGCGATAACATGGTTATTTATAAGGAGAAAAAGGTACAGAGAGGACACGCCTTCGGTATAGTTGACGAGGTTGACTCCATTCTCATTGACGAGGCGAGAACTCCTCTTATAATTTCGGGCGAGGGCGACGAGTCCACCGATTTGTATGCAAGGGCATGTAACTTTGTACGTACGCTCCGTGAGTATAAGAAAAAGGAGCTTGACTCAAAGATTTTCGACGAGGAAATTGAAAACAAATACGACTATACGTTAGACGAAAAATCGCGTTCCACGGTTCTTACCGCAAGCGGTGTAAAAAAGGCGGAAAAGAATTTCGGTATAGAAAACCTTTCAGACCCCGAAAACTCCGTACTTGCTCACCACATTAACCAGGCGATAAGAGCAAGGGCGATAATGCACAGAGACGAGGATTATATCGTTTCCGACGGTAAGGTTATAATCGTTGACAGCTTTACAGGCCGCCTTATGCCCGGACGCCGCTATAACGACGGACTTCATCAGGCTATCGAGGCCAAAGAGGGCGTTAAGATTCAGAAGGAATCAAAAACGCTGGCAACCATAACCTTCCAGAACTATTTTAGACTTTACGGTAAGCTTTCGGGTATGACCGGTACCGCGCTTACCGAAGAGATGGAGTTCCGCGAGATATATAACCTCGACGTTGTTGAAATACCGACAAATATGCCGATGATAAGAAAAGACCACCACGATAGGGTTTACAGAACGGTGGAGGCAAAATACAAGGCGATATGCGAGCAGGTTGAGGAGTGCTATAAAAAGGGACAGCCGGTGCTTGTCGGTACCGTTTCGGTTGATAAGTCCGAGCTTGTTTCAAAGATGCTTAACAAAAAGCTTATCCCTCATAAGGTGCTGAACGCAAAACAGCACGAAAAGGAAGCTGACATCGTTGCTGCCGCAGGTAAGATAGGCGCGGTAACCATCGCCACGAACATGGCGGGACGCGGAACCGACATCATGCTCGGCGGAAACGCGGAGCATCTCGCAAAGCAGGAGATGCGCAAAATGAAGGACGGAGAAACCGGTCTTGCGCTTTACGACGAGGAAACCATAGGTCTCGCAGTCGGCTCATCAACCTCGGTAAGCGAGGACGTGCTTAAGGCTCGTGAGGTTTACAAAAAGCTTTATGCAAAGCACAAAGAACAGATAGAGCCTCTTGCGGAAAAGGTTAAGGAGGCGGGCGGTCTTTTCATAATCGGTACAGAGAGACACGAGAGCCGCCGTATAGACAACCAGCTCCGCGGACGTGCGGGACGTCAGGGAGACCCCGGAGAAAGCCTTTTCTTCCTCTCGCTTGAGGACGACCTTATGCGTCTTTTCGGCTCGGAGAGAGTTATGGGAATAGTCGGACGTCTCGGTCTTGACGATCAGCCTATCGAGGCGGGTATCCTTTCCGGCGCAATTCAGAGAGCACAGAAGCAGCTTGAGGGACAGAACTTCCAGCGCAGAAAGAACGTCTTAAACTACGACGACGTTATGAACGAGCAGAGAAAGATTATCTACAAGCAGCGCGACGAGGTTCTAGACGGCGAGGATATGCGCGAAAAGATAAAGGGTATGATTTCCTCTACGATAGATGACGCGATAAGAGAATACCTGCCTGACGAGGACGAAAAGGAAACGTGGCGTCTGCCAGAGCTTCGCAACCGCTTCTACGGAACGCTTTGCGACAGCGAAAGCTTTAAGTATTCCGAAAAAGAGCTTGAAGGCGTTACGGTAGCGGAGATTTCCGAGAGCCTTAATAAGCGCGCCGAGGAGCTTTACGCGAGCCGCGAAAAGCTGTTCGGTGATATGATGCGAGAGGTTGAAAGAATTATACTTCTTGAAAACGTCGATAAAAAGTGGATAGAGCATCTTGATGCTATGGACGATCTTAAAGAAAGCATAGGGCTTCAGTCCTACGCGCAGAGAAACCCGATAACCGAGTTCCGTATAATCGGAGCGGATATGTTTGACGAAATGATAGCAGGTATTAAAGAGGAGACGGTTCGCAAGGTTCTCACCGTAATACCGGCAAGAGCGGTTGAAAGAAAAGAGGTCGCAAGAATAACCGGCGACAACTTTACCGACAGCTCTAAGGCAGAGAAAAACAAACCTACCGTAATTAAAAAAGGCGGAGTTGCAAGGAACGCTCCCTGTCCCTGCGGAAGCGGAAAAAAGTTTAAGCGCTGCTGCGGAAAGGATTTGGAGTAGAAAATGCGATTTGAATGGCTTTTTATAGGCTACGTTTTTATGTTTCAGATCACCGTCGGGAACATAACGCTGCTTCCGTTTTTGGCGTACCTTATAATGCTTTTCGCTATGTTAAGGCTTTCGAAATTCGAAAGCGCCTTTAAAATGGCGAAGTACGCTCTTTTTGCCGCGGTGCCGATAGGAGGCACACTCCTTGCGCTTCAGATATACAAGACGGTAACGCCCGAGGCCGCGTCGGCGGCAGCGTTTACATACGCTTACAACACAGTCAGAATTTTAAGCGAATGCGCCGAAATGGTAACGATGTTTTTCGTTTACGTAGGCGTTAAGATTATCGGTACGAACACCGAGCTTAAGTCGCTTGAAAAGCACGCAGGCAGAAATATGGCGGTGATGTTCGTCTATTTTGCCTTTGAAATGATTATGTCCCTTATTTCGATATTCGCTCCGAAGCTTATTGAGGGCTACGAAATAATTATGCTTTATCCGTTTATAGTCGGTTTTATCTGGAGAGTACTGAACCTCTGGATGATAATAACCTGCTATCTCGGTGTTTCGGTAAAGGACGAAAAAAACACTCCTGTCGAGGACACGGAGGTTGAAAAACCGCACTTTCCGCAAAAGAAAAAGAAGAAAAAGCATAGAAGATAACACCTTTCTGACGGCTTTTAACGTCTAAAACAGAGAGCATTTTGGCAAGTTAAAAAACAAGCATATTTTACGCGGCTGTCCGTAACGGACGGCGGAAAGGAAAACAAGATGGAATTCACGTTGATAACGGTAGGGCTGCTCTTTTTGATGAACCCGCTTATCGCTATTGTGGATATACTTCCCGATTTTATCGGTTGTATCATAATTCTTCTCGGAATAAACCGTCTGCGCGCGGTTTCCCCTGAGCTTGACGATACCGTTGCCGTACTGAAATATATGATTTTTGCGTCTTTGGCAAGGACTGTTTCGTTTTTCGCCTCGGGAGGCTTTGACGAGATAACGCACCTGAGCGTTACAATAATATTCGCACTTATTGAGTTCGGACTCGGAGCCTCAATGCTTTCCTCGCTTCAAAGCGGTCTCGCGTATCTGAATATACGCTATGGCGGAAAAACAAAGGAAAGCGCGGAAATGAGAAACGTCGGAGTTGTGTTCTTAGCCGCTAAGGGTATTCTTTCGGTTATCCCTCAGCTCGGCGCTATCGCCTCGGACAGCGAAAATATATTCGTGGACACAACAGAGGGTTGGACGGCGTTTTCGGGACTGCTTACCCTTTCAAATATAGTTATAACTCTTATTTTTGCCGTGTTCTTCGGAATTTCTGTTTTCAACTACATAGGCAGAATGGCGACGGACAAGGATTTTCTTATTTCGATAAATGCGGCGTACGACCTGAAAAGACGGGAAAACCCGAATTTCTTTATAAGAAGAACTCTTCTTTTTGCCATCGCGTTTTTATCCGTTTCTCCGTTTTTCTTTATTGATTTTCTCGGAGACGGCAAAAACTATATTCCCGATTTCCTCTTTGCCGCCGCGTCTCTTTTCGGCGTGTACGTGCTTTCAAAACGCACAGAGGTTAAAAAAGAGGTGTTTATTAGCGGAGCGGTTTATTTTCTTCTTTCCGCCGTTGATTACGCTTACTATATGACGTTTATGGAAAAGCGGTTTTTCGCAAGCTTCCGCATCATTAAAGAGCGGTTTTTGTGGGAATATATACTGCTTTTGGTGTTCGCCGTTTTTTCCGCGACGGCGCTTATAGTGTATTTACGGTATCTTTTCCGTCTCCTTTATACGCTTACCGACAGCCACGTCGCGTGCGAGTTTTCGGAGGAGTACGTAAGAAGCAACCGTCTTAACGTTGAGTTTGTGGAAAAAACAAAGAGACTTATAAAAGTGTTTACTGCCTTTGGGGTTGTAAGCGCCGCTTCCTCTGTCGTCTTCTCCGCGCTCATTTTGATAGTACCCGAATATTGGATGCTTAATCTGGCTATTAACGTAACCGTTTTCTGTCTCTCCCTTACGCTCTTTTCCAAAATTAAAGAGGGCATAATCGCGAAATACGGACTTGAAACCGACAGCGACGGCACATAACGGGCAACCGCCCGTAAGGTTGACAGCCGAAATGTAAACAATAGCGAAAATCAAACACGTTCGGTTTCACAAAACGTACGCCTTTAAGGGGCAGACAATGTCGGCAACCGCCCGTAAGGTTGACAGCCGAAATGTAAATAATAGCGAAAATCAAACACGTTCGGTTTCGCAAAACGTACGCCTTTAAGTCAGACAATGTCGGCAACCGCCCTTAGGGGAAACCCCTTTAAAAAACGGCGACTGCTTAAATTAAAACGAAAGGAGCTTTTCGGTATGGGAGATTTTGTACATCTTCACCTACACAGCGAATACAGCCTGCTTGACGGCGCCTGCAGAATTTCGGATATACCGAAAAGAGCCAAGGCGGAGGGGCACACCGCTGTTGCTATAACCGACCACGGCGTTATGTACGGAGCCGTAGAGTTTTACAAGTCGTGTGTAGCCGAGGGGGTTAAGCCAATAATCGGCTGCGAGGTATATGTCGCCCCGCGAACCCGCTTTGATAAGACCTATAACGAGGACTCGGAAAGCGGTCATCTCGTTCTGCTTTGCAAAAACGAAACGGGATACAGAAACCTAATAAAAATGGTTTCGAAAAGCTTTACCGAAGGATTTTACATTAAACCCCGCGTTGATAAGGAGCTGCTCCGTGAGTACAGCGAGGGACTTATCGCGCTCTCCGCCTGCCTTGCGGGAAGAATACCGCGACTTATCGTTTCCGACAGAACGGACGAGGCGGAGGCAGAGTCGAGAGAGCTTTACGAAATCTTCGGAAAAGATAATTTTTACCTTGAAATCCAGCAGCACGGCATCTCCGAGCAGACAAAGGTAAACGCCGTACTGCGCCTTATTTCGGAGCGCACGGGCATACCGCTCGTCGCAACAAACGACGTTCATTATCTGCGCAGGGCAGACGCCGATACGCAGGCGATAATGATGTGTATTCAGATGGGCTCAAAGATAACCGAGGGGCGTCCTCTCGGCTTTGAAACCAATGAGTTTTACTATAAAAGCACCGAGGAAATGACCTCGCTTTTCAAAGACTTCCCCGACGCTGTGGAAAACACGGTGAAAATAGCTGATCGGTGTCAGTTTGATTTTACCTTTGGAAAATATTATCTTCCCGCTTTTACCGTGCCTGACGGTGCCGCGCCGGAAAATTATCTCCGTGCGCTTGCCGAAAAGGGCCTGCAAAGCCGAATCCAAAGGGGGGATATTGTCTATACTGCGGAAAACCCCGAAAAAAAGTACCGAGAGCGTATGGAATACGAGCTTAAGGTAATAATTTCAATGGGGTATGCGGAGTACTATCTTATAGTTCAGGATTTCGTTGGATACGCAAAAGGCAAAGGGATTGCCGTTGGTCCGGGCAGAGGCTCGGGCGCAGGAAGTCTTATAGCGTATCTCCTTAATATAACTGACGTAAACCCGCTCCGCTTCGGGCTTATTTTCGAGCGTTTCCTTAACCCCGAAAGAGTAAGCATGCCCGACTTTGATATAGATTTTTGTTATATACGTCGCGAGGAGGTTATCAAATACGTTTCCGAAAAATACGGAAGCGAGAGGGTTTCGCAGATAATCACCTTCGGAACTATGGCGGCAAAGGCGGCTCTGCGCGATGCCGCGAGAGCTATGGGGCTTTCCTACGCAGACGGAGACAGTATAGTAAAGGCTCTGCCTAAAAAATTCGGCGTTTCTCTTTCCGATGCGGAAAAAAGCAAGGAAATCACCGCGCTGACCGAGGGCTCCGTCGAAATCAAAAGACTGTTTTCGGTCGCGAAATCGCTTGAAGGAATGCCGAGACACGCGTCAACTCACGCCGCGGGTGTGGTTATAAGCGACAGGCCAGTTTCCGACTACGTTCCTCTTGCGGTGAGCGGAGACGTTCAGGTTACGCAGTTTGATATGGATACCGTAGCGGAGCTTGGACTACTGAAATTCGACTTTTTGGGACTTCGCTATCTTACCGTTATTTCGGATACCGAGAAGCTAATAAGAAAAAAAGAGCCTTCGTTCACGGTAGAGCGTATTCCCGAAAACGATACGGCGGTTTTCGAGCTGCTGAAATCGGGACAGACGGCAGGCATATTTCAGCTTGAATCCGGCGGAATGCGTCAGATGCTAACCACCTTCAGACCGGAAAGTATTGACGATATAATGATAGCCGTTTCAATGTACCGTCCGGGACCTATGGAAGCTATACCGAAGCTTATAGAAAACAGAAAATCAGGAAAGGTGAGCTACGTTTTCCCCGAGCTTGCCGAGATACTTGACGAAACATACGGCTGCGTCGTTTATCAGGAACAGGTTATGCAGCTTTTCCGCACTCTTGCCTCGTACTCATACGGCAAGGCGGATATTGTAAGAAAGGCTATTTCAAAGAAAAAGCCTGAGGTAATCAATAAGCAGAGAGACGATTTCCTTGACGGCTGCGTAAAGAACGGACACGATAGGGAAAAGGCGGCGGCTCTATTTGACGAGATAGTTGCTTTCGCCGGCTATGCGTTTAACAAAAGCCACGCCGCGGCGTATTCCGTTCTGGCGTACAGAACAGCATACCTTAAAGCACATTACCCTGCGGAATTTCTCGCCTCGCTTATGACGAGCGAGCTTGGAAACCGAGGAAAGCTTTTTGAATATATGTCGGAGGCTACCAGACTCGGCATAAAGATACTCCCGCCTTCGGTAAACGAAAGCTACGTTAATTTTTCGTCGGACGGAAAGAATATAAGATACGGACTCTCTGCGCTTAAAAACGTCGGCATAGGATTTGTCAGCCGTATGATAGAGGAGCGAGAAAGACACGGCTCCTTTAAGAATTTCCTTGACTTTACCGAGCGTATGTACGGCAGGGATATGAACCGTAAGCAGATAGAAATGCTTATTAAGGCGGGCGCGTTTGACGAAATGGGCATTTACAGAAGCCGCCTGCTTGAAAAGTACGACGAAATTATAACCAAGGTTTCGGACAGAAAAAGGGAGACGGTAAGCGGACAGATGAACCTGTTTGCCCTTGGCGGCGGAGAGGACGCCGCGTCCGCTCCCGAGCCTACCTTTTCGGATACGCCCGAGTTTCCGCTTCGAGTGTTGCTCAGTCTTGAGCGCGAGGCGTCGGGAATGTACTTTTCGGGGCATATAACGGACGAATATTCCGACAACGAAAAGGATTTAAAGCCTGTACGGATAGCCTCGGTTATAAGCGCCTTTGACGAGGGTGGCGAAAGCGCGGAGCTTCACGAAAAGCAGTGCGTAACGATTACCGGACTTATAACCGGAAGAACGGTTAAAAACACCCGCTCGGGAGACGCTATGGCGTTTATTACGCTTGAAGACAGAACGGGCGAAATTGAAATAATAGTCTTTTCAAAAACCTTTGCCGAATATTCCGGACTGCTTATTCCCGATGAGGTTATAGCGGTTTACGGAGAGATAAGTGTAAGAGAGGACGAGGAGCCGAAAATTATTATGCGAGCGGCGGCGCCGATGCGCCCTAACGGCAAATACACCTCCCGTCCGTCTCCGTTCGAGGATCTCATAGAAGCGGAAAACAGAAGGCAAGGACGGGCATACGGAAATACCGCGGGCCGCAACGGGGTACAAAGCGGTGGATACGGCGGTGTCCAAAGCACAGAACAAAAAGCATCGCCCCAAAACACCGCGCAGAAAATCGCGACACAAAGCGGCGGAGAGAGCTTGGTTAAAACAAAAATAAACAAGGTATATTTAAGAGTACCGAATATCCGGTCGATAGAAGCGAAAAAAGCGAAAAATCTTATAGAGATTTTCGACGGAAGCACCCCCGTACAGTTTTATGAAACGGAAAGCAAGAGCTACGTTCCTCACAACCTCTGGATTGACGCAACTCCGTTCGTTATAGGGGAGCTGAAAAAGCTGCTGGGCGAGGAAAACGTGGCGGTAAGATAGAGCTTAAACCGTCTTGACAAAGCCCTGCGGTTGCATTTAACAGTTAAAAATAAATATAATATAACATTTTGAAAGGAAGCAAAAAGCAATGGCAAACGAAAAGTTAGAAAACCAAGAGCTTGAAGAGGAAGCAGCGGCGGAATGTACCCACGACTGCTCTACCTGCTCAGCAAAATGCTCGTCAAAGGAGCCCGAAAGTCTTATTGAGCCCCAGAACAGGGCGAGCGACGTCAAACACGTAATAGGAGTTGTAAGCGGAAAGGGCGGTGTCGGAAAATCGTCCGTTACCTCGCTGCTCGCGGTGCTCACACGCCGTCTCGGCTTTAACACGGCGATACTTGACGCCGATATAACAGGCCCCTCTATCCCTAAAATGTTCGGACTTAAGGGAGATCTTACCGGCTGCGAGGACGGAATTATCCCGAAATCCACTATAACCGGAATTAACGCGATAAGTATTAATATGCTTCTTCAGGACGAGAGCGCTCCCGTTATCTGGAGAGGTCCTATTATCGCCGGAACCGTTAAGCAGTTCTGGAGCGAGGTAGTCTGGGGCGACGTAGATTATATGTACGTCGATATGCCGCCCGGAACGGGGGACGTTCCGCTTACCGTTCTTCAGTCTCTCCCGCTTGACGGAATAATTATAGTAACCTCTCCTCAGGATCTTGTTTCCATGATTGTCGAAAAGGCTGTAAACATGGCAAGAATGATGAACGTGCCGATACTCGGTATAATTGAGAATTACAGCTACCTCAGTTGCCCCTGCTGTAATGAAAAAATAGAGGTGTTCGGCAAATCTCACGTTGAAAAAACCGCGGAGAAATTCGGCATACCGGTTCTTGCAAAGCTTCCAATCGATCCGAAGATTGCTGCGCTCTGCGACGCGGGAACTATTGAAACGGTGGAAACAGATGCGCTTGACGAGGCTATCACATTCCTCGTTGATAAGCTTAACTAAGATAATTTAGTAAACACGGATTTCTTCCCGTAAAGATAAGATACAGAAGCCACACCTGTTATTCTATAAAACATTTAAAGCGACATACTGTAAAAGCAGTATAAAAAACCAAAAAGGTAACAATCAAAAGCGTCGGATATAAGGTTCGGCGTACAAATAGAAAAGAAAAGGAGAAACGCCTTTGAAAATTATTATAGCCGGTAACGGAAGAGTCGGACTTACGCTGGCAAAACAGCTTTCGGACGAGGGATACGACCTTACCCTTATAGACTCTGACCCTTCCGTGTTACAAAGCAGTCTTGAAAAAATCGACGTCATAGCGTATCAGGGAAATTGCGCGTCTATGGAAACCCTGCAAAGCGCGGGAATTGACAGCGCAGAACTGCTTATAGCCACAACGGGTACGGACGAGCTTAATCTTCTTTGCTGTATGACGGCGCACGCGCTTAACCATAAAATTCATACCATAGCGAGAATAAGAGACCCCGAATACGCAAGACAGGCGTATATGATGAAGGAATCCTTTGGACTTTCTCTTGCGTTTAATCCCGAAAAGCAGGCGGCGGCAGAGATAGAAAGACTTATAAAATATCCTGGATTTCTTAAAAGAGATTCCTTTGCCAGAGGCCGCGCTCAGATAGTCGAGCTTAAAATCGACGAGAGCAGCAAGCTCTGCAACGTGCCGCTTAACGCTTTAGACGGTATTGTAAAATGCAAGGTTCTCGTATGCGCGGTACTGCGCGAAAGAAAAGCTATTGCGCCCGACGGAAATTTCGTCCTGCGCGCAGGAGATAAGGTTTTCGTTACCGCCCCAACCGACAGCCTTTCCGTTCTGCTTAAAAACCTCGGCATAGTTACCCACAAGATAAAGGACGTTATGATTGCGGGCGGCGGAATGGTGTGCTACTACCTTGCCCTGCTGCTTGAAAAAAGCGGCATTAACGTTCGTATAATTGAGAGTAATTACGAGAGGTGCGTAAAGCTTTCGGAGCTACTGCCTAAGGTAAGCGTTATACACGGAGACGCGAGCAATCAGCAGTCCCTTGAAAGCGAGGGAATAAGCGAAACCGACGCTCTTCTGTCGCTTACGGGTAACGACGAGCTTAATATGATAATCTCTTTATACGGTAACAGCTGCGGGGTTCCGCTTACCATAACCAAGCTTAATCAGTTTGAAAACGGTAACATTATAGACAGCCTTCCCCTCGGAAGCGTTATAAGTCCCCATAAGCTTTGCTGTAACACGATAGTAAGGTACGTACGCGCGCTCAGAAATCAAACGGGCGCGGCGGTAACCGTTCACTCGATTGCGGACGGTCAGGCGGAGGCTGTTGAGTTTAACGTTGACGAGAGCACCCTTAACCGAGGTGTTCCGCTTAAAAAGTTAAAGCTTCGCAAAAACATTCTTATAGCGTGTATCACAAGAGGCGACCATACAGAGATACCAAACGGAGACTCAACCTTTAACGAGGGCGACTCCGTGGTTATAGTGTCGAGCGGAGACAGCGTTATTCTTCAGCTTAACGATATATTTGAATAACGGACAAGCTCTGAAAATCGAAAAACCTGCGGAAAGCGAATGCTTTTGATATAAACGCAAAATAATTTTAGCCGCTGTGTGCGGTACGGAGATTAAATAATGAACTATAAAATGATGGGGCGATTTAATGCCCTGATACTTACCGTTGAATCGGTGTTTATGGTTCCGGCGCTCCTCATCTCTCTTTTTTGTAGGGATACGGCAGGGGTGAACGGTTTTGTAGTCGCTATACTGACGGCGATGAGTATAGCGGGAATTTTAGCCTTTCTTTCAAGGGGCGCAAAGCCCGACTTTTTCGCGAAGGAGGGGCTGGTTTGCGTCGGTCTTAGCTGGATAGTAATGAGTCTTGTCGGCTCGCTGCCGTTTTATATTTCGGGGTATATACCGAGCTTTATAGACGCGCTTTTCGAGACCGTTTCGGGCTTTACAACGACGGGAGCGTCAATTCTTAATGACGTTACCGCACTTTCAAAGGGTATGCTTTATTGGCGTTCATTTAGCCATTGGCTCGGCGGAATGGGAGTTCTCGTATTCCTTCTCGCTATTGTTCCCGTAAGCGGAAAAAGCGAAGGATATACTATGCACATTTTAAGAGCGGAAAGCCCGGGGCCTGACGTTGGCAAGCTTGTCCCCAAGATGCGACAGACGGCGGCAATTCTTTACCTCGTTTATATAGCTCTTACTGTTCTTAATTTCATATTTTTAGTTGCGGGAAAAATGCCGCTTTTCGATGCGGTTTGTACCGCGCTGGGAACGGCGGGTACCGGCGGCTTCGGAACAAAGGCGGACAGTATAGCGAGTTATACCCCGTATATCCAAATCGTAACAACCGTATTTATGCTGCTATTCGGTATAAACTTCAGCTGCTACTACCTTATTCTTCTCCGTCAGGTTAAATCGGTGTTTAAGGACGAGGAGCTAAGGCTTTATCTCGGAGTGGTTTTTACAACCGTTGTGCTTATTACCGCTAATATATATAAAATGTACAGCAGTATAGGAGAGGCGCTGCGCCACGCAACGTTTCAGGTTTCAAGTATTATAACCACTACGGGCTTTGCTACCACCGACTTTGACGCGTGGCCTGAATTTTCAAAGGCTCTGCTTCTTATGCTGATGATTATAGGCGCCTGCGCGGGAAGCACCGGAGGCGGTATGAAATGCGCGAGAGTTCTTCTGATTTTTAAAACGATGAGAAGGAACATAAGCCAGGTGCTCCACCCGAAAAAGGTTAAGGTTATAAAGGTAAACGGAAAAAGGGTTGACGAGAAGCTTATCGCGAACACCAACGCCTATCTTGCCGTTTATGCCGCAATTATACTCGCAAGCTTCATTATTATTTCGCTTGATAACCTTTCAACCGCGGCAAACATATCAGCTGTTATTTCTTGTATTAATAATATTGGTCCCGGATTTTCGGAGATTGGACCGATGCTCAGCTACAGCTCATACGGGGTGCTTTCAAAGTGCGTTCTGATATTCGATATGCTTGCAGGCCGACTTGAAATTTTCCCTATTCTCGTGCTGTTTAACCGACACGCGTGGAAGAGACAGGGATAAAATTAAAAACGTCCGCTGTGGCGGAGAGACATTACAAAGAATATAAAACGAGATATTTTATAAAGATTACAAAACGAAGGTGCGAAGGAAAACAAGTTTCACATAAAGCCACGCCTTCGGAAAGGAATAAATATTATGAATTTAAAGGGAAGAAGCTTTTTGAAGCTTATTGACTATACTCCGGCGGAGATAGAATATCTTATAGACCTTGCCGCTTCTCTTAAGGCGAAAAAGAAAAACGGAGAGAATCTTACCGAAAAGCATAGGGGTAAGAATATCGCGCTTATTTTCGAGAAAACAAGCACCCGTACCCGTTGCAGCTTTGAGGTTGCCGCGCACGATCTCGGTATTCAGGTAACCTATCTTGATCCCAGCGGCTCTCAGATAGGCAAAAAAGAAAGCATTGCCGATACCGCAAGAGTTCTCGGAAGAATGTATGACGGAATTGAGTACCGTGGCTACGGCCAGAGCATTGTTGAGGAGCTTGCCAAATACGCGGGTGTTCCCGTATGGAACGGACTTACCAACGAATTTCACCCGACGCAGATACTTGCGGATTTCCTTACGATAAGAGAGCATTTCGGCAAGCTAAAGGGTATAAATTTCGTTTATATGGGAGACGCCAGATACAATATGGGTAACTCTCTTATGGTTGGCTGCGCCAAGATGGGACTTAATTTCACCGCCTGCGCGCCGAAAAAGTATTTCCCGAACAAGGAGCTTATAGAGCTTTGTGAGGGATATGCAAAGGAATCGGGGGCAACCCTTACCTTTTCCGAAAACCCGAGGAAGGGTAAGTTAGACCAATACAAAATCTTTTCCGTAGTTTGGATATCATAAAGTAAGACGATAATAAATTGGGTGGTGAAA
>JAZUBT010000030.1:0-23573 GCA_045638685.1 Eubacteriales bacterium
CGTATTGCGGCTGCGTTGCAAACCCGTTTTGCGTGGGCATCTGCGCCTCGTATTGCGGCTGCACTGTAAACCCGTTTTGCGTGGGCATCTGCGCCCCGTATTGCGGCTGCGTTGCAAACCCGTTTTGCGTGGGCATCTGCGCCTCGTATTGCGGCTGCACTGTAAACCCGTTTTGCGTGGGCATCTGCGCCCCGTATTGCGGCTGCGTTGCAAAACCGTTTTGTGAGGGTGTCTGTACCCCGTATTGCGGCTGCGCTACAAAACCGTTTTGTGTGGGCGCCGCTCCCGAAAACTGAAAGCCCGGAGCCGCGGGAATTTCAATACCCGAGGCATAAGCATTTTGTGTTTCGTGGGAAAATTGTAAGTTAGACGTCTGTGAAGCCTCGCCACTCCTTGTATCACTCGGGGCTTCGTCAGCCTCGCTCAAAATTTTAAGCTCGGCAATCCTTTCTTCTTCCGCTTTAAGGCGTCTTTTCTCACGCTTAAACACAGCCTTGAAAACCAAGAAAACTATAAATGATACAGCACTAAGTGAGCCACCCGCGATAAGACAGGGAATAACGGCTACGCGATATTTAACCGAGAAAAACTGCGCGGTAGCCGCGGCGGCCACCGTAAGACAAAATCCTAAAAACGACAGCAGCATTCGTTTTTTCAGCACCGCCGCTTTGCTTCTGAGCTTTTTAAGCCCCTTTACAACTTCCTTTCCTTCTCTTTTAATAAAGTAATAGGTTATTCCGTCGGTTGAGGGAGATACGCATTCAAGGCCGTCAAGCGCCTTTTCATATAAGTACTCGTCGATATTTTTGTTTTTTGAAACGTAATCGACGAAATATTCCGTTTTTCCCGCTTCGGAGGTGCGCTCAAATATGTATTCGTCCTCTGTTTTGCCGAAAAGAAGCAGACCGTTTTTAAGCATATCGCCAAGCCACAGCTTTTCCTTCATAGCCTTTTTTTGAAGGCCGCGTTTTCTGACACCGACAAAATCTCTCGGAAGCTTTTTCCTGTAAAAGGATAGGTTTTTATATTCAAATGCCTTCTCCCATCTGCCTACCTCACTGTAATAATCCTCGCTTTGAGGGGTACAGATGGCGTATATATATCTTACGTTTTCGTTTTCGTCAAACGTGTTTTTAAAACGCCCAAGCTTTGTTATATGAAATCCCTTTGCCGACATTCTGTTAAGATACGTAAGCATCGGAATCGTTCTGCTCTGATTTAACAGCGCGTTTTTCCAAAATCCTCTTTTTTTAATCATATCTGTTCCTATGTAAAAAAACCTTTGTTTTTCACTATTGTTTAATTTGCTGTTTTATTAGGTTAGCTTTTTGGTTTGAGCTTAACCGCGTACGGTTACGCTGCGCTTTTAATACTCTTGCTGAAAAAATCCTATCTGTCTCGGCTTTCCCGAAATTTCTGTTACCTCTCTGCTCAGACTGTGCGCATATTTTACCGTATAGTAGCTGCCGCCGCTTTTTCTCGTGCAGTAGCTTATACAGTATAGGCTATTGTCAACCATATATCTGTTTCGCTTAAACATGCAAAATTTGGTGTACGCCTCGGAGACATATACCGTTTCGTCAGCTTTTATAAGTATGTCGGAAAAAATTATTTTCTCCGTCTCGCTCCATCGCGCGTCGTGGTTTTTGCAGGGAAGCGCAAGCATTAACGTAATTCCTTCAAGGCTTTCCTTCATAGATAGCACCGCCTCGGCGCAAAGGGTGTCAAAGCCAAGCGCACCGCCCGATATAAACCGCCTTACACCGATAGAATAAAGCCTTTTTATCTCGGCCTTAACCGCCTCGCGTATTTCATTATATAAATAGGACGGAATGTCTCTGTGTCCCGTAAATGAGCAGCTTTTTTCGATAATCGGTTCTGTTTCCATTATAATCACCGTTCTGCCGACATACGGCAGCTATGCATAAGATTTTAAGTCGTTTAAGCAATTTATTGCTGTTTGATTTAACACGTATTTTTGTAGTTTTCCACAGATTTCCACAGGGTTTTCCACAGAAACACGGCTTGTCCGCAGAAAAAAGCCTTGGTTTTCGGCTACGAACAGAGGTTTTCCACAGGATGGGCATTTTGCCGTTCTTTCTTTTTTCCACAGAGAAAGGCTCTCGAAAACAAGATATTTTTTGTTATTTAACGGGTATCAAAAACGTCAGTTCTTACGAATAAGCATAAAATTTTGTTAAAGCTCTCAGGCCGTACGCTTACAGCATCATTCAAAAAAAGATTAACGCTGACACGATAAATATCGGTTAAAATTTATATGTAATTTCTGTCAAGCGTACGGAGCTGTATAGCCTCTCCGATGTGAGAAGCCGTTATTTCTTCGCTACCGTCAAGGTCGGCAATGGTTCTGGCAACCTTTAAAATTCTGTCGTAGCCTCTCGCGGAGAGACCTATGCTCTCAAACGCATCAGAGAGCATCTTTTCGGCATCGGGCGTAAGAATGCAGTATTTTCTGATCTGCCTCGGTGTCATTTTTGCGTTTGAATAAACCCCGCTGTCCTTAAATCTCGGAGCGGCAAAGGCTCTCGCCTCGTTAACCCTTTTCCTTACGGTCTCTGAGCCTTCCGCTGTCTGCGCACCCGAAATTTCTTCCTTGGTAAGAGACGGCATCTCTACCTGAATATCAATTCTGTCAAGCAGCGGCCCGCTTATTCTCGAAAGATACTTTCTTACGTCCTCGTCCTTGCAGGTGCATTTGTGAGTCGGATGTCCGCGAAATCCGCATTTACACGGATTCATAGCGCACAGCAGCATAAACGAGCTTGGAAAACGGAATTTTCCGTTTGCTCTCGTTATTGTAATTTCTCCGTCCTCAAGCGGCTGACGGAGAACCTCGGTTACCTGCTTTGAAAACTCGGGAAGCTCGTCGAGAAACAGAACTCCGTTATGCGAAAGAGAGATTTCACCCGGTACGGGTATCGCTCCGCCGCCGGCGAGAGACGCGCTTGACATGGTATGATGCGGAGAACGTATCGGTCTTGACGTTAAAAGAGACACCCCGTCTCCGAGCATTCCCGCTATTGAATATATTTTCGTAACCTCAACCGCCTCGTCGAAGGTCATGTCGGGGAGAATTGTAGGAAGTCTTTTTGCAAGCATACTCTTTCCCGTTCCGGGAGGGCCGATAAGCAGAATATTGTGTCCGCCTGCTGCGGCTATCTCCATAGCCCTTTTAGCCCTTGCCTGTCCCTTTACGTCGGAAAGGTCAGCTTTATTTACCCCCGTATCCTTTGCTTTAAGCAGCTCAGAATCAAACTCGGTGGGAGAGAGCTTTCTTTTACCGTTAAGATGCTCTATAAGCTGACGCACGTTTTCCACGCCGTAAACGTCTATCCCGCCAACGACCGCCGCCTCCTTCGCGTTTGCCGCGGGCACGTATATCTCTTTAAAGCCCTGCTCCTTAAGAGCCAAAACCATACAAAGCACTCCGCGCACACCTCTGATGCCGCCCGAAAGAGAAAGCTCTCCGAGAAATGCTTTGTTATCAAACGAGACGGTGGGCTGAACGTAACCGGAGGAACGGAGTATGCCGATAAGCATAGCGAGGTCGAACGCCGTTCCGCTTTTCTTTGTGTCCGCGGGAGCCATATTGATAACTATCGCGGCGTCGGGGAAGCTTATTCCGCTGTTATCTATCGCGGTATGTATTCTTTCCTTTGCTTCCTTAACGGCGTTATCGGGGAGGCCGACAATCTCAAAGCTTGCCAGCTTGTCTCTTACGTCGCATTCAACAGTAACCAGGTATCCATCGACACCTCTTATTCCGGCGCTGTATATCGTAGAGAGCATATTTCTTCCCCTTTATTAATGTATTTTTATATTATTTTAAAGACAGATATATTTATTATATACTATAAATTAATAAATTTCAAGTACTTTATTAAAATTCCCCCGCTTTCTTCCATTTTTTGAAAAAGCGTAATTGCCGTAACCAATAATACAAAAGCTATGTATATGACCGCGGCGTTAGTCTTCCGCAAAACAAAGTCTTTTGGGTTTTAAAACGTAAAAAATGAAATTTCATATTTTCTTGTTGACATACGGAGTTTTTTGGTTTATAATAAATACATATATAAATTTGTAAAATTTTGAAAAGGAATGTCGTTTAAAAAGATGGTTAGAGAAGATTTAAGAAATATTGCGATAATAGCGCACGTTGACCACGGTAAAACAACCCTCGTTGACGAAATGTTAAAGCAGGGCGGCGCGTACCGTGAAAATCAGGCTACCTCCGAAAGAGTTATGGACAGCGGAGACATCGAAAAGGAAAGAGGTATAACAATTCTCGCAAAGAACACCTCTATCCGATATAACGGGGTTAAAATTAATATAATCGACACCCCCGGACACGCTGACTTCGGCGGAGAGGTTGAACGTATATTAAAAATGGTAAACGGCGTTTTACTGCTCGTAGATGCCGCGGAGGGCCCTATGCCTCAGACTCGTTTCGTTCTTGAAAGAGCGCTTGAGCTTGGTCATAGAGTTATAGTCGTCGTCAACAAGATTGACCGTCCCGATGCGCGTCTTGCCGAGGTTCAGGACGAGGTGCTTGAGCTTCTTATGGACCTTAACGCTACCGACGAACAGCTTGACAGCCCGATAGTTTTCTGCTCGGGCAGAGCCGGAACGGCGTCCCTTTCCGCGGACGTTCCCGGAACAGACCTCATTCCTCTTTTTGATAAAATACTCGAGTACATTCCGTCTCCCGAGGGTGATACCGACGGTCCTCTCCAGCTTCTCGTTTCCTCGATTGACTATAACGAATTCGTCGGAAGAATCGGTATCGGAAGAATAGAGCGCGGTAAAATCCGTCAGAACCAAGAGGTTATTATAACTAACTACCACAGTCCGGATAGCCCTCCCGTCAAAACTAGAATTGTATCAATGTATCAGTTCGAGGCGCTCCGCAGAGAGCCTTGCGAGTACGCCGAGATGGGAGATATTATCTGTTTTTCCGGCGCAGAAAACATTACGATAGGAGATACAATCTGCGAAACCACGGCCCCCGAGGCGCTTCCGTTTGTTAAAATAAGCGAGCCTGTTATGGAAATGACCTTCTCGGTAAACGACGGCCCTCTTGCCGGACGCGAGGGTAAGCTTGTAACGTCAAGACAGATTCGTTCCCGCCTTTACAGAGAGACCTTAAAGGACGTCTCGCTCAGAGTAAGAGACGGCGAATCCGCCGACAGCTTCCTCGTTGCCGGACGCGGAGAGATGCACCTTTCAATTCTTCTTGAAACTATGCGCCGAGAAGGGTACGAGGTGCTTGTAAGCGCGCCGAGAGTTCTTTTCAAAACGGGCGAAAACGGCGAACGCACAGAGCCTGCCGAAAGAGTTGTCGCCGACGTTCCCGAGGAATACATGGGCGCAGTAATGGAAAAGCTCGGCTCTCGTAAGGGAACGCTTATAGATATGGGGCTTCACGGCACCCGTATGCGTATAGAATACGTAATTCCCGCCCGCTGTCTGTTCGGATACAGAAGTGAATTTCTTACCGATACCAGGGGAGAGGGTATCCTTAACACCGTGTTCGCGGGATATATCCCATATCAGGGTGAGATAAGCACGCGCTTTACCGGTTCTCTCGTTGCCTCCGAGGACGGAGAGGCTACCTCGTACGCGCTTTACAGCGTTCAGGACAGAGGCGAGATGTTTATTACTACGGGAGACGTCGTTTATATGGGTATGATTGTCGGAGAAAACCCGAAATCCGGCGACATCTGCGTAAACGTATGTAAGCAGAAGCATCTCACGTCAATACGCTCATCCGGTGCTGATGAAAAGCTTATTTTAACACCCCCCCGTCAGATGGGACTTGAAAAGGCCATTGAATTTATAGGCTCTGACGAGCTTGTTGAGATAACCCCGAAAAGCATACGCCTACGCAAGAGAATACTTGATACCCAGACAAGACTTAAAACCGAGGCAAGGCTTAAAAAATAATGCTTTAATAGTAAAAGGCAGAGAACATTTTTTGTTCTCTGCCTTTTTTGTGAAAATTTAAATACACGGTATAATGATTTTTATCAGGTTATTTCGAATTCTTCGAGAAAACCGGGATATCAAGCAGTTTGATGCCGAGCCGCGAAAAAGCTTTGTTACCAAAGCGTGATTTTCCAGATAAATCCTGCCTCACCGAAGGCGACTATCCTTATCATAAACCACGCCGTGTCGAGATAAACGAGCACCCCGAGGGTAAGACAGATAAGCTTTGCCGCCTTGTAGCTCATCTTTCTCTCCATTAAATCCATAAGAGGGGTAAAGCAGAACTTCATAAGCAGAAACGCCCCCGCTGTTATTCCCAGCGTTGTGGGTACACTCGTGTACTTTGTAAAATGCAGCGGAATTGCCGAGTAGTTCCATAAAACCTTTCCCGAAAACGCCTCGCAAAACGTTCCGACGGCAATCTCACCTATCATAACCGCCGCCGCAATGACGAGAGAGTAACAGATATACCGTGCCAACCTTTTTTCGGGCCTATCAAATATGCGTCTGTTTAAAATTCTAAATCTGTCCGGCGTTCCGAAAAGCCCGTAAAGGGCAAGTATGCAAAGCCCGTATATTCCAAGAAACGGCAGATACATAAACCTGCTGTCTATAACTCCCGAAACGGCGGCTCTGAAAGCGTTTTCGCTCACCCAGCCGATTAACGAGGCTATTACCATCATTACCCCTATGTAAACCAAGCAGTAGTCGTGCAGCCTCGGTTTCCTTTTTTCTTTTGCCGTAACCGTCTCCGTGTCGCCCGTTTCGGCGATAAGCGTTTCCTCCATTTGCCGATTTTCCTTTCTTTTATTTGCAATGCTTAAAAGCGCCGTATGCTTATGTAGCACATCTTATTATTTTACGGTGCTAAACGCTAAAACCCAAGCTGGCTTTATTAATCAAGCTGGCTTTATTAATCAAGCTGACTTTATTAATCAATGTCAAAGCTTATATTCTATACCGTAAAAGCTTTCGTAAATTTCCTTCCATGCCCTTGAGTTTTCGCTCTGCAAAAGCTGTACGTTGTCGCTCGGACAGAGCTTTTTATCCGGATATATAGGTTTTCCTATATGTACAGTGTACTCCTGAACCGGAAACCCGTCCTCTCCGATAATTTCACTGTTTTTCATAGTAATAAAGCAGGGGAGAAGCGGAACGTTGTTCTTTACCGCGAATTTAAAAGCTCCGTTTTTCGTCGGGCGCGGCTTGCGGTAATTCCACCACATAGCCTGCTCGGGATAAACGAGAATGAAGTGCCCGTCCTTTAAAATTTTGTCTATGCTTTTGTTTAGCTTTTGAGCCGTTTTAAGATTAGACGAAAGGGGCAGGGTGTTGCAGTTACGCATAAAAAATCCGTAAAGGCCGGGGAAGCTCGTGTAGTTTCCTTCCCTTATAATTCTGAAAAACTTGCGCTTTTTCTGCTTTGAATAAAAATACGCAAGGTGAATGGCAAAGCTGTCAAAGGCATTGAAGTGATTGCAGGTTATAATTGCTCCCGTGTTTAGATTTGCCCAGTTTTCTATACCCACTATATCCTTAATGATAAGCTTTTTGTCCTTTACAAGCCTGTCAACGAAAAGCTTGGCCACGGCAAAGGAAATCTTCGTTTTGATTTTGCTTATCCTCTTTTCGCGAAGATAGTCAACCTGGTCGGGATAGAGAGTCTTTGTCGGCGGGTCGTCCTCGGCATCAACATCGTATATGCCCTCCGACTCCATTTTTTTGATTTTTTCAAGCACTCTTTCTCTGTCCTCGGCTCTCTTTTTGCGGATAACCTTGTAATAGGCGTCCTCTCTTTGCGTTTCTTTTATGGCAAGCTTTAAAAGGTTTTCTCCCGAAATCCTGTCTTTTTCCTTTTGCTCCTCGGTATATGACTTAAGCTCGTTTTCTATCTCGCTGTAAACCGGAGTAAGAGCCGCGTATTTCCAAAAATACTCCTTCAGTCTGCAGTCATCATAATGCCACGGCTTTGAAACCATAATATAATGAATGATATTAATTTTTTCCTCGGGACAGGGAAGCGTGCCGAAAACCTCGGTGTTCCACGAGCTGTCAAGCCAGAACACTCTGTCCTGACAAAGCACGTTTAAATAGTCCTCGTCCTGCGTAACGACAAAATTATAGTCATACAAAAGCTCGGTAAATTTCTGTGCTATACGTCTTTCTCTGAACATAACGCAGTTTATAAGCAGTACCCCTGCGTTGAAATACACCTCGCGGTCTATTCCGCAAACCTCCTCTGCGTAACGCCCGTACTCCTCTGTTTGCAGCATAACCTGCTCGTGGCAGGCACCGATACTGTTGTCGCCTATATCCGTGTCGTAAAGCTCCGCTATATTTCCGAGAACCACGGTGTCGCTGTCGATATATATCGCCTTGTCAAGCTCAGGGTACATATCCGCAATAAACAGACGGAAATACGTGGTTTTAGTATAGTAATCCCTTATGGGAAGCGACTCCTGAAAATAGAGAAGCTCCTTTTCCGCGCTTTCAAATGTTATTTCCGTGTTTTTTGATTTAAATACGGAAAACTTTTCCTTTGTTTCATTCGATATATCGGACGAGGAAAGAATATGTATATGATATTTCCGTCCTTTATCGGCATTATCTATAAGTGATTTTATTGAAACCATTGCGTACTTTACGAAATTATTATCGCACGCATAAAAAATATTTATTTCGCTTTCTTTTTTTGTTTTTTCGATCTTTTCCATTATTTTTCCGCCTTTCGCACTTAATACTATTTTAAAGCTTTAAACCTTGTTTGTCAATGCTTTTCTTGGAAATTTTCTTTTAACCCCATTATACCTCGTTTTTTTAGAAAAGCAACCTACCGATTATGCTTTTTACTCTCCGCAAAACAAAGACAAAAACGCAAAATTCTACCAAGGGAAAATCGGCTCTCCGAATCGTAGAATTTTCGTCTGCGGGTTAAATCGAAACGTGTAAAAATGACGAAAAACACTGCTTGTTTGCGCAAGATGTATAAAAATCGAGATTTAGCAGATAATAACCTTGACGAACGGCGAGCATGTCTCTCCTTCGCAAAAATATTATTTAACCGCAAACAAAAGCGGAGAAGGGTTAATTATGAGCTATAACGAAAACGAAAACCGTCAGCAGAATCGCGAGATGAACAACCGCGACAGCCAGAACAACAATCAGAACAACAGCCAGAACAATCAGAACAACCAGAACAACCAGAACAATCAGAACAACCAGAATAATCAGAATAATCAGAATAATCAGAATAATCAGAATAATCAGAATAACAACAGAAACAGCAACCAGAATAATCAGAATAGCAGCAGAAACAGCAGAGACAGCGAAAACAGACGCAGCTAAAATAGTCTGATATAAAAACACGGCGAAAAAGTCATTCAAGGTTTGTAGCCTTTGAAGATTTTTTTGCCGTTTTTTCTTTTTCTGCCGTTAACACAATAAAATGAGCGCTACATAACTTTAAATCTCTCACATCCCCAAAACCCTCCGATAATGTAAATAAATCGTAAATAAATCAGTGGCACGGTTGCTTTTCCGTAAATTGTGGTATATAATGGTGGCACCCATAGTGTTATTCATATTAAGTATATAGTTTATGTTATGTAAGCAAAATAAATGCTTTGAAAAAATAAAATTGTATAAAACAAGGCGTTTTTAACGCGACCTAACGTAAGCCTTGTGTCAAAAATCCCACACACGGGAGCGCCATTGTTTTTATTGTAAAAATCCCCTTAACATTTAATTTACTGCCCCTTAGCAGTAAAACGGAGGTTATCATGATTACTGACGAAACGCGCGAGCTTTCCGAAAACGTAGTTGCAGGAAGAAATGCCGTTTTAGAGCTTTTAAAGTCCGGACGGGATATTGATAAAATCTTTATCAAGGACGGGGAATGGGAAGGCTCTATCAAAAAAATAGCCGCAGAGGCAAAGTCAAAGGGCATACCGACGGTTTCGGCGGGTAAATCGAAGCTCGACGAGCTTTCGGGTGGCGTAAACCACCAAGGCGTCGTAGCTCTCGCCGCAAGCGTAAGCTACGTAGATATAAAAGATATTCTTTACTCTGCTAAGGAAAAGGGCGAGCAGCCGTTTATCGTAATAGCCGACGGAATAAACGATCCTCATAACCTCGGAACACTTATAAGGGTTGCCGAGGGTGCGGGGTGCCACGGAATGATAATTCCAAAGAGAAGAAGCGCAACTCTTACCGCGGTCGTTGCAAAAGCGTCTGCAGGGGCGGTGGCTCACCTGCCTATTGCCAAGGTAAGCAACGTATCAAACGCCATAGAGGAGCTTAAAAAAGCAGGTGTATGGATATACGCGGCTGAGGCGGGCGGTACCGACTACGCTGAAACGGAGATAATAACACCCGCGGCGTTTATTCTCGGTTCAGAGGGCGAGGGTGTATCGAGACTTGCCAAGGAAAACAGCGATTTTATACTGTCAATACCTATGAAAGGAAAGGTTAACTCGCTTAACGTTTCCTCGGCGGGAGCGGTCATTCTGTTCCACGCAAGAAAATTTTTTAAATAACCACGAGTGGCAAACACTGAAAAACATAAAAAGCTTAACGAAAGGACGAACGGTTTTATGAACGAAAGAGAACAAAATATCGAAAAGCCGCTGAGCGAAGCCGAAAAAAGCGGGCTTGCAAAGAAAAAAGCAATAAATAAAGCCGCCTCGTATTTTTCGGATGACGATTCGCTTTTTGAATTTGAAGGCTTTGAAATAGAGAACCTTGCCAAAGATATAGACGAGCTTACCAAAAAGGAACAGGCAGAGGCGGTAAAATCCGAGGAGAGCTTAACCCGTATTGATACCGCTGAAAAAACAGAGGGGAAAACCGAAGGGGTGTCTGTCGAAGGCGCGGAAGAAAAAGCCAAAAACGATCCTATCGAATCCGCCGTCAAGGAAACCGCAAAAAATGATTATACGGGAGAAAGCGTCTCGTCCGATGACGAAAAGGAAACGGTTTACGGTAACAACGGTTACTTAACCGTCAGCAAGGCCGACGAAGGCAACGATACCTACAAAACCGACATCGCCGACGAGGCCGACAACACAACGCTTGCCGACAGCTCGGAAGCTTACGAGGAAAACACGGAAACGGAATACTTCTCGGAGCACAAAGAAAATGCGGAAGCGGAACACTTCTCGGAGGGCGAGGAATACGCGTATAACGAGATAAAAATCAAAGCAGCTGATAAGTCTGCTGTCAGCGACAGTCTTTTTGACAGACTTAAAAATAATATCGTCTTGTCGGGCGCAAATGCGACACAGAACGAAAACATAACCTATGCATCAGCTAAAAACGGCAGCGGCCCGTCAGGATACGGCGATGACGTTTTAGCGCGCGGTTTTGAGCATGGCTCGGTAAATGCAGAGGGCCAGATAAGATTTGAAGGTACTGAGTCGGACTTCTTAACAGAAGACGAAAACGCCTCAAAAAGCTCCGAAACCCCCGAAGCTTACGAAGAAAACTCGGAGCGCGAGACGCTGCTTAACGAGGAGCTCGCCGACGATTTATACGACGAGGAGGACCTCGACAACGAAATTTGGGACAGAGCAGGCAAAGAAGAGTGGCAGGCAAGAGAAAGCTTTTTAAGCTACTGCAAATCACTCACTCTGCCCTCGACCTTAGCGGTAACCTACGGAAACAAGGAAGCGGAGCCTGTGAAAGCAAAGGCAACCTCGTCCGGCTACCGTTACGCGGAATCGGAGCGTATCCCCGTTTTCTCCGACGGTATGTACGGCGGAGTTGACAAGGCGGGATATGCCGAAAGAGAACGCCGCTACTGTGAAAACAGAAAACTAAAGCGAGATATTGCATTAAGAGAAAAAACGCGCTCTTTACATAGAGCGGTGCTTTATACCGCGTTTATCCTGCTTACGGTATTTCTTCTTGAAACACTTAATTTCTTCATAAGCGGACAGACCGTCCTTTTCGCGAGCATCGAAATAGGACTTACCGTTCTCTGCGCCGCCTTTGTGTGGAAAGGACTTATTGACGGACTTAAATGCGCCGTAAGGGGTGTGTTTATACCCGAGCTTCTTACGTTTTTAACAGTACTTCTGACGCTTGCCTACGGCTTTATCACCGTATTCTCGGCATCTGCCTCACAGAGCACCGTTCTTATAGGACTACCCGGCGTGAGCGCTATGTTCTTAACGGCGGTCTATCGCAGCCTTATGTCAAAGCGCGAAAAGAAGGTTTTTGATATAACGGCGGATTACGGCAGCTACTGTACCGAGGCGAGGCTTTCAAGCTTTAAGGGCTCTCCGGAGGAGATGGCATTTGGTGGATACGCCGGTGAAAACTGCTCGCTTTACAGAACGAACAGGATAGCGCGCTCGGACGGAGGATTTAACCTTCAGCCGGTCAGAGACGAATGCTTCAATCTCATAAAGATACTGCTTATATGTATAATCTGCGCCGCGGTTGCAAGCGGAATTGCCTTCGGGTTTATACGGAGAGACATCTCCTACGGTATTTTCAGCGCATATCTCTTAGTATGCCTTTCCTGCCCTCTCTCGGTTTTCCTTTCGCTATCTCTGCCAAGATATACGACAGCGCTTGACGTTGCGGAGGACGGCGCGGCAATAACCGACTTTGACGACGAAAGCGACGAGCTTGACGAAAACGTTATAATGCTAAGCGAGGAGGAGCTTTTCCCGCCGGAGAAAATCAGAATTCTCGACACCTACTGGACTAATTCTCATTTTCTTGAAACGCACCTTTCAAAGGCAGCCGCTGCGTTCAGAAAGACGGGTGGACTGCTTTCGGGACTTTTCAGCAGCATAGATTTAAACCCCGGTAATTACAGAGACGTAGTTATTACGGATATTTCCGACGGCGGTATTACCGTTAAGGTTGACGATTCTCTGGTAAGAGCGGGAACCGATGCCTATCTCGAAAAACACGGAATAGAGATAGAGCGCTACCCCGACATTCCTCAAAAGGACACCCGTGTTCTTTACATCGCTAATAACGGTGAATTTTTCTCCAGAATAGCGGTTCAGTTCTGCCCCGACGAAAAGCTCTGCCGCAAAATAGCGGAGCTGCGTCAGTCGGACACCCTTTTCTCGCTTAAAACCTGTAATCCCTGCATTGACTCCGCTCTTGTTTTCTATACCACGGGGCTTGAACCGGAGCTTCTGCGCACGGTGAAATATATGATTGAGGACACCGTTTGCGACACCGATACCGACAGAGAGGGTATTCTCGTTTCAAGGACGGGAGCACGCGGTCTTCTTTCCGCGCTTCTCGGATACAAGCGTCAGAAAAGGCTCGTTCTTCTCGGCGCAAGACTCGCTGCTATTTCAGGCCTTGCCGGTCTTGCCATATCGCTGTCTGTATCTCTTATCGGGGCGAGATGGAGCTTTATCTCCTTTGTAATTCTCGGCTTCCATGCAGTAATGTCGGGAGTAGCGGCGTTTATTGGACTGAGTGGTCAAAAGAAACGGCAGTAACAGCACACAGGCAAAAACGTCCTTAAACATTTCATATTAAAGCTTATTTTAGCGGGTATGCGTTGCTACCCGCTAAAATTACAGATAAAAACGACGCCCTAAGATAGAAAGGAACAGTCTAAGTTATGAAGCTTGACTCTATATTAAAAAAGGTGCTTAAGCCCGGAAGATACACGGGCGGGGAATTCGGTCAGGTAATAAAAAACAAGGAAGACGTAAAGGCAAGATTTGCCTTCTGCTTCCCCGACACCTATGAAATAGGAATGTCAAACCTCGGTATGAGAATCCTTTATAACGCGCTTAATCTTATGCCTGACGTATGGTGCGAAAGAGTTTACTCTCCGTGGCCCGATATGGAAGCGGAGATGAGAGAAAATAAAATCCCTCTCTACGCGCTTGAAAGCCTCGATCCGATAAAGAATTTTGACTTTATGGGTATAACCCTTCAGTACGAGCTTTGCTACACCAACGTTCTTAATATGCTCTCCCTGTCGGACATACCGCTTTACGCATCTGAAAGAGGAGAGGAATATCCGATAGTCGTCGGAGGCGGCCCCTGTACCTATAACGCCGAACCGCTTTGCGACTTCTTCGACGCATTTTCAATAGGCGAGGGCGAGACCGCTCTGGTCGAAATGACACGTCTTTATATAGATATGAAAGCAGACGGAAGCTACAACAAAGCGAAGTTTTTGCACAGACTCGCGAAAATCCCCGGCTTCTATGTTCCGTCTCTTTACGAGGTAAAATACAACGAGGACGGTACCGTTCACAGCTACACGCCCAAATATGACGATATACCGACGAAAATTGAAAAAAGAATTATAGGCAATCTCGACGACGCCCCGTACCCCGATAAATTCGTTATGCCGTATATTGAAACGGTACATAACCGCATTACCGAGGAGGTGTACAGAGGCTGTATAAGAGGCTGTCGCTTCTGTCAGGCAGGTATGATATACCGCCCCGTAAGAGAAAAAAGCCCCGAAAAGGTAAACGAGCAGATAAAGTGCCTTTACGAAAACACGGGATACGACGAGGTTTCTCTCCTTTCTCTTTCGATAAGCGACTACACGCGCCTTTCCGAGCTTACCGAGACGCTTCTTGAATGGACAGATGACGAAAAGGTCAGCCTTTCGCTGCCGTCCCTTCGCGCCGACACCTTTTCAAAGGAGCTTATGGACAGAATTTCATCCGTACGTCAAAGCGGTCTTACTTTTGCGCCTGAGGCGGGAACACCGAGACTGCGCGACGCTATAAACAAAAACGTTACAGAGGAAGAAATATTAAAAGCCTGCTCTCTTGCTTTTGAAGGCGGAAAAACGAGCGTAAAGCTTTATTTTATGATGGGACTTCCGACAGAAACGTATGAGGACATATCGGGAATTAACGATATGGGGCAGAAGGTTATAGAGCAGTACTACAAAACCGAAAACAGGGTAAAGGGACGCGCGCCGCAGGTAACTATCAGCTGCGCCTGCTTTATCCCCAAGCCCTTCACCCCCTTCCAATGGTGCGGTCAGGATACGGTAGAGCAGCTTTCCGAAAAGCAGAGCTTTTTAAAGGAAAAAATAACCGATAAGCGTATCCGCTACAACTACCACGACAGAAAGGCATCAAGGGTAGAGGCGGCGCTCGCGAGAGGCGACAGAAGACTATCCGCAGTTCTTTACGAGGGCTTTAAGCTCGGCATGCGTTTTGACAGCTGGGACGAGTTTTTCAGCTACGAGAAGTGGGAAAAGGCGTTTCGAAACGCGGGACTTGATATGGCGTTCTACGCAAACAGAACGTTCGACGTAAACGAAACTCTGCCGTGGGATATAATCGACATCGGCGTTACAAAGGAATTTCTTTTAAGGGAATATAAAAAATCTATGGACTCCGTGCCGACTCCGAACTGTCGTGAGAAGTGCTCGGGCTGCGGAGCAAACAGACTTGGAGGTGTTACGGCATGGTGCCCGAAAGCGTCAGAATAAAATTCCGTAAGACAGGTAGGCTGCGCTATATTTCTCACCTCGACCTTGACAGAACGGTAAGAACCGCGCTTGTCAGAACCAAGATACCCGTATGGTACACCGAGGGCTTTAATCCGCACGCAAAAATGGTTTTCGCCCAGCCGCTTCCGCTTTTTGCCGAAAGCGAGTGTGAGCTTCTCGACATAAAAATAACCGAAAAAATGTCCTTTGAGGAGATAAAGGAGAGGCTCCGCGCCGCCTTTACCGACGAGCTTTACGTTACCGACGTTTACACCCCGAGGGATAAGTTTACCGATATAGCCTACGCCGCATACCGAATAAGCGGAACGCTTGGCGTTACAGAGAAACGTATAGACGAGCTGCTTTCGGCCGATATTAACGTTGTTAAAAAGACTAAAAGCGGAGAAAAAAACGTTAACATTCGCCCGCAGATAAAAAGCCTTACCGTCGGAGATGACGGCGCGCTTTACGCGGTGCTTGACGCAAGCGGCGCTTCCTATCTTAATCCGGATATTCTTTGCCGCGCACTCCTACACGGCGAAGCCGACTATCTTATAACGAGAACGGGTTGGTTTAAATCGGAAAACGGCGAGCTTAAAGAGTTTATTTAAAGGCGGTTAAAACACGCTCGATAAACTGAAGCGGTTAAGCTTTTTAAGCTGATCGAGTCTGAGGCTTAACACGTCCAGCGAAGAGGTAATTTCCTCTTCGCTTTTTGTTTTTATCGCCGCCTTAAGCTCCGCTATACTCTCGCTTACGGAATCGATGTAACGGCTGTTTACTCCGAGGTGAAGGAAGGTTTCGTGCTTGCTCCAATATCCCGAAATCGCGTCTGCGCCACTCTCTGTCAGGGCGGGATCGGTGCCTAAAAACGCTTCTAATTCTTCGATTATATCAATACACATAAAGCTGTTAACGGATATAAGTACTATAAGACAAATGAGAATTGCTCCCGAAATAATAGCGGATTTCATAGCTGCCGTCCCTTCTTTTTTACATTTTATTATTTTTTGAGCCTGTCTCAGAGCCGCTGCTGTCCTTAAATATCCAGTTTTCCACACCCGCATCGTCAACGGTATATAGAAAAACCTTTTCCCTTTCCGTTTTTTTAGCGTCCAGACGTTCATTTAAATCTTCGTCGGTCATACCGATACATTTCATACCGAAGGCGTTTATTTCGCCGTCAACTATGACCGTATGCGCGATACCTCTTTCCGTTTCACCGGAGCTTGCTTTTTCGAAAACCGATAGCTTTCCGTTGTCCTCAAAAATCGCGTATTCAAGCCCCGATATATCGGAAATTCCTTTTTGGCGCGCCTCGGATATTAAATCCTCAACCCCGAGCCTTAGTCTCGAAAGCTCCTCTTTATCAAGAACGCCTTTATTAATTACTATACTTGGACTGCCGTCAAATATTTTTTGCAGCCTTCGGCTTTTTGTTACTACAAACGCCGAGATAATTTCAAGTGAAATGACGGTAAGTATCGGAATTACCGCGAAGGCAAGCGGAACGTCCTCGTTGCCTATCGGTATAGTGGCAAGCTCGGAAAGAAGTAGCGCGGTAACAAGCTCGGAAATTTGCAGCTCGCCTATCTGACGCTTGCCGCCCATTCTCATCGCCACGATAAGAAAAACGTAAACTATTACCGTTCTTATAAGAATTGTTATCATAATGCTCCTCTCGGCTTTATCTGTTTTGCGCCTATCGGTTTTTTCTTAAATACACCGCGCCTGCCTTTATTATCTGCTTAAATTTTGAAAGTATGTAAATTAAAAGAAATCGGTCTTTTATTTTCCATATTTTTTGCCGTTAAAAATACATTGTTTGGAGCAAAACCCAAAATTATTCAGCTTTCAAAAAAAGTTTACAATTTTATATTCGCACACGCGTAATTTTCTCTTTACAATTATAAGAATTTATGATATAATATTAGCGAATTTGAAAATAGCAAATTTGAAAAACTTATATTAGGAGGAATTCAAATGGCAAGAACCAAACTTTCTATGGATGGAAACACCGCTGCCGCTCACGTAAGCTATGCGTTTACCGAAGTTGCAGGTATCTATCCTATCACACCTTCCAGTCCGATGGCTGACTTCGTTGATCAGTGGGCAGCTTCGGGCAAAAACATTCTCGGAAAGCCCGCTCTTAACATTTTCGGCACACCCGTAAACGTTACCGAAATGCAGTCTGAAGCAGGAGCGGCAGGTACAGTTCACGGAAGCCTTGCTGCCGGAGCTCTTACCACCACCTACACCGCTTCTCAGGGACTTCTTCTTATGATCCCGAATATGTACAAGATAGCCGGTGAGCTTCTCCCCTGCGTATTCCACGTATCCGCGCGCTGCGTAGCGTCTCACGCTCTTAATATCTTCGGAGACCACTCCGACGTATATGCTTGTCGTCAGACCGGTTTCGCAATGCTCGCAGAGACCAACCCGCAGGAGGTTATGGACCTCGGCGCGGTTGCTCACCTTGCAACCATTAAGGGCCGCGTACCTTTCCTTAACTTCTTCGACGGCTTCCGTACCTCTCACGAGATACAGAAGATCGAGGTTTGGGACTTCGACGACCTTAAGGAGCTTACCGATATGGACGCTGTTAAGGCGTTCCGCGACCGTTCTCTTAACCCTGCTCACCCCGTTCTCCGCGGTTCCGCAGAAAACGGCGACATCTTCTTCCAGCACAGAGAGGCTTGCAACAAGTTCTATGACGCAATCCCCGGCATCGTTGAAGAATACATGGACAAGGTTAACGCAAAGATCGGCACCAACTACAAGCTCTTCAACTACTACGGCGCTCCGGATGCTGACCGCGTAATTATCGCGATGGGCTCCATCTGCGACGTTATCGAAGAGGTTATCGACTACCTTAACGCAACCGGCGAAAAGGTCGGACTTATTAAGGTTCGTCTTTACAGACCTTTCTCTGCGGAAAAGCTTGTTGAGGCTATTCCCGCAACCGCAAAGAAGATTGCGGTTCTTGACAGAACCAAGGAGCCCGGCTCTCTCGGCGAGCCTCTCTATCTTGACGTTGTTACCGCTCTCGCTATGCGCGGCGTAACCGACAAGACGGTAGTAGGCGGACGTTACGGACTCGGCTCTAAGGATACCCCTCCGTCCTCCGTATTCGCAGTATATGAGAACCTCGCTGCCGATGCACCGAAGAACGGCTTTACCATCGGTATCGTTGACGACGTAACCGGCACCTCTCTTGAAGAAAAAACTGTACCGGACACCGCTGCTAAGGGAACCATCTCCTGCAAGTTCTGGGGACTCGGCGGAGACGGAACGGTTGGAGCTAACAAGAACTCCATCAAGATTATCGGAGACCACACCGACAAGTACATTCAGGCTTACTTCCAGTACGACTCCAAGAAGACGGGCGGTATCACTATTTCCCACCTTCGTTTCGGAGACAAGCCGATAAAGAGCCCCTACTACATCAACAAGGCCGACTTCGTTGCATGTCATAACCAGGCATACCTTAACAAGTATGATATGGTTAACGACGTTAAACCCGGCGGAACCTTCCTTCTTGACTGTCAGTGGGAGAGCGTAGAGGAGCTCACGAAGCACCTCCCCGGCAAGGTAAAGAACTACATTGCTAACAACGACGTTAAATTCTACACCATTAACGCTACCAACCTTGCAATCAGCAAGATCGGAAACGCAAAGGTTAAGAACACCATTCTTCAGTCCGCATTCTTCGCTCTCGCCAACATCCTTCCGAAGGACGAGGCTATCGAGTACATGAAGAAGATGGCATACAAGTCCTACATCAAAAAAGGACAGGCTATGGTTGACCTCAACTATGCCGCTATCGACGCAGGTGCAGACGCATTCGTTAAGATCGACGTTCCCGCAGATTGGAAAAACTGTTCCATCGACGAGGAAAAGACTCTTGCGACCGGCAAGCGCGTTGACCTTATCGACTTTGTAAACAAGGTTGTTAATCCCGTTGGCGCTATGAACGGCGACAAGCTCCCCGTTTCCGCTTTCGAGAAGTACGTTGACGGTACCTATCCTCAGGGATCCGCGGCTTACGAGAAGCGTGGCGTTGCGGTTTCCGTACCGGTATGGTACGCTGACAAGTGTATCCAGTGTAACAGCTGTTCCTTCGTATGTCCTCACGCAGCTATCCGTCCCTTCGCTCTTAACGAGGAAGAGGCAGCAGCGGCACCTGCACAGACGAAGTACGCGGCAAAGCCGGTTATAAAGACCAACTACAAGTTCACAATGGCAATTTCTCCCCTTGACTGTATGGGTTGTACGCTCTGCGTAAAGGCTTGTGCTATCAACGCAGCGGCTGACAAGAAAGTTGCTGCGGCTATTGCAGAAGCAACTGCGGCAGGCGACAAGGCAAAGGTTAAGGAGCTTAAGGCAGAGGCAGCTAAGAACTACGCAATCGAAATGGTTGCACAGCATACCCAGGCAGACCAGCAGGAGGTATTCGACTACGCGGTAGCAAACGTTTCCGAGAAGAAGGATATCATCAATGCAACTGTAAAGGGAAGCCAGTTCAAGCAGCCGCTTCTCGAGTTCTCCGGCTCCTGCGCAGGATGCGCCGAGACCTCTTACGCACGTCTTATCACCCAGCTCTTCGGAGAGAGAATGTACATCTCCAACGCAACCGGATGCTCCTCCATTTGGGGCGGCTCCGCACCCGCAACTCCTTACACCGTTAACCGCGAGAGCGGCAGAGGTCCCGCATGGGCTAACTCCCTCTTCGAGGACAACGCTGAGCACGGTCTCGGTATGGCGCTCGGACAGAAGGCTATCCGCGAAAAGCTTATCGGCAAGGTAACCGAGATGGCAGAGTCCGAAAAGGCTTCCGACGACTTCAAGGCTGCTGCCAAGGCATACCTTGACACCGTAAACGACGGCAAGGCAAACGCAGAAGCTACCGTAGCCCTTATCGCTGAGCTTGAAAAGGCAGCAGCGGCAGGTTGCCCGACTGCTCCCGCTATCCTCGCTGAAAAGGACTACCTCTCCAAGAAGTCCGTATGGATATTCGGTGGAGACGGATGGGCTTACGACATCGGATTCGGTGGACTTGACCACGTTCTTGCTTCCGGCGAAGACGTTAACATCATGGTATTCGATACCGAGGTTTACTCCAACACCGGTGGACAGGCATCTAAGGCTTCTCAGATAGGCCAGGTTGCTCAGTTCGCTGCTGCGGGTAAGGCAATAGGCAAGAAGAACCTTGCTGAAATCGCTATGTCCTACGGTTACGTTTACGTAGCTCAGGTTGCTATGGGCGCTGACCAGAATCAGCTCCTCAAGGCTCTTACCGAGGCTGAGGCATACAACGGTCCTTCCATCATCATCGCATACGCACCTTGCGAAATGCACGGTGTAAAGGGCGGTATGCAGAACTGCCAGTCCGAAATGAAGAAAGCCGTTGAAGCAGGCTACTGGAACATGTTCCGTTACAATCCGACTCTTGAAAGCGGCAAGCTCATTATAGACTCCAAGGAGCCGACAGGCGACTACAAGGCGTTTATCACGAGCGAAACCCGTTATGCAAGACTTGCTCAGGCATTCCCGGAAAGAGCAGAAAAGCTCTTTGCTAAGGCAGAGCAGGCTGCTAAGGATAAGTACGCAAGACTCGTTAAGATGGGCGAGCTTTACAAATAAGATAAAAGCGTAGCTTTTCCGAAACACTAATAAAAAAGGAGCTCTCATGCGCTGAAAATTTTTCGGCGTATGAGAGCTCTTGATTTTACGGTAAAACACCTTGTTTTCCTTCCAAAACCTGCGCCGGCGAGACATTCTCTCTCCGAACTAAGAAAATAGATGAAAAGGGTGTTAAAATAGTAGCGGTACTGCTTTGCGTCGGACACGGAACATTCCGTCCCGTAATCGTATCGCTCGATTCGACCAAAAGTCTATATTAAAATCAAAACCACAGACAAAACAACTGTCTGTGGTTTTTCATTATCATCAAAAGATACGTAGGTTTCTGACTTAGCCACGCTCGGTGTGTTCGCTTTTCCATCCCGTAGCCTTTTGCCCGAGTGCTACCCGCTTAGTTCTCGCTGTAAATAACCGTAACGTCAGGGTGAAGCTGAAGAATGGACGCCGGAACATACGGAGTTATAGGTCCGTAGAAGGCTTTTTCGATAATATCCTTTTTCTTGGCTCCGTTTGCGATAAGCAGAACCTTTTTAGCCTGCATAATGGACATCATACCCATAGTAATCGCCTTGGTGGGGACGTCTGCCTTAGAAGCAAAGAAACGCGCGTTTGCTTCAATGGTGGATTCATCGAGATCGACCGCGTGCGTCTCTTTTATAAACGCCGAGTCAGGCTCGTTGAAGCCGATATGTCCGTCAAGACCTATACCGAGAAGCTGAAGGTCAATGCCGCCAAGCTTTTTTATAAAATTATCGTAATTTTCTCCCTCAACCTTAAAATCCTCCGCGCAGCCGTTAGGAACGTACGTATTATTTCTGTCAATATTAATTTTGCAGAAAAGATTGTGGTCCATAAAATAACGGTAGCTCTGGTCGTTGTCTCCGGTAAGGCCGATGTATTCGTCAAGGTTTACCGACGTTACCTTAGAAAAGTCAAGCTCACCCGCATCGCATTTTTCGGCAAGCTTGCCGTAGGTTCCGAGCGGAGACGAGCCGGTCGCAAGACCGAGAACGCAGTCGGGCTTCATTATTACCTGAGCCGCAATAATGTTAGCGGCAATAGAGCTGAGCTTATCGTAAGAATCGACTTTTATAAAATTCATGAGTTTTTCTCCTTACTCCGGTTTATTTTCTAGTATAATTATACTATTTTGCGTTTGTTTTGTCAAGTGTTTTTTGTTTTAAAACGGCTTGTCATTTACAAAAAATTCCTTTTATCATTTTTGGAAATTCTTTTCGGAAATCCGCCGTTTGTTGCCGCAAAAAACAAACAATATTTCAGCAAAGAACGAATAATAAAAAAATTATTCAAGACTTATTTATATTTTTGTGCTATACTACTTATGTATATCTATATATCATATCAATATTATATGATATTAAAACTTAAAAATAACAAAAGGAATACTCCAAAATGTTAAAAGTCGAAAATTTAGTAAAAAAATTCGGAGACAAATATGCGGTAAACGATATTTCCTTCTCTATCGGAGACGGCGAGATAGTCGGATTTCTCGGTCCTAACGGCTCGGGAAAAACTACTACCATGAATATTATAACCGGATTCCTCTCCTACACCTCCGGAACGGTTACGGTAAACGGCTACGAAATACTCGAAAACCCTACCGAAGCCAAAAAGTATATCGGATACCTCCCCGACCAGCCGCCGCTTTATCCGGAAATGACCGTTAAGGAATATCTTAACTTTGTCTATGATCTTAAGGGCTGCACGCTTAACAGACAAAAGCATATAATGGAAATCTGCGAAATTACCAAAATCGTGGATATACGCGGTAGGCTTATCAAAAACCTTTCAAAGGGATTTTCGCAGCGCGTGGGAATAGCGCAGGCGCTTATAGGAAATCCGAAGATAATTCTTCTGGACGAGCCCACCGTAGGCCTCGATCCGAAGCAGATAATAGAGATAAGAAGTCTTATAAGAGCGCTCGGCCGCGACCACACCGTTATAATCAGCACACATATTCTTTCCGAGGTCCAGGCAGTCTGCGACAGAATACTTATAATGAACAAGGGCCGTCTTGCCGCCGACGAGTACACCGATGAGCTTACCAACCTCATGGAAGGCACAAAGCGAGTTCTCGCGGAGATCTGCGGAAACAAAAAGACCGTTCTCGAGGCACTGCGCTCCATGGACTGCGTTTCTTATGCGGAAAGCGGAAAGGAAATCCCCGGAACAGACGCGTATCTTTACAAAATCGAAAGCAAGGACGGAGCCGATATCCGCAAGGAGATATTCGCACTCTGCGCCGAGAAAAACATGCCGATCATAGGTATGGAAACGGTAAGCGCGTCTCTTGAGGACGTATTCCTTAATCTTACACATAAACAGCGAGAAAGAAGGTAAAAGCAAAATGACAGCCATATACAAGCGTGAATTATATTCCTTTTTCACCACTCCCATAGGATACGTTTACGTGGCTATGTTCTGGGCGGTGTCGAGCTTTGCTTTCTGCGTTACC
>JAZUBT010000031.1:0-8407 GCA_045638685.1 Eubacteriales bacterium
AAGGCTGCCCGTCGCGCACCTCAGTTCTCAAAGAGATAATTTATTATTTCTTATATACAAAAAGCTCTGCAAGGCAGGGCTTTTTGTGTTAAATAATATTGTTTATTGCAATTGACAAATTCCCTAAAATGTGATATAATAAACGAGCTACACAATTTTATACATTTTCTATCTAATCGGCTTTACGTTGGCAAAAACGTAGGCTTTGGTTGTCATATCCGATTAGATGTGAAATTGTGTAGTAACAATGAGCGAAACTGCGTTTTTCGGTGCGTGGTTTCGGCTACGCACTTTTTTATATATCGAGAGAAATATTATGAAATTTGTGATAAGAAAAGCGTATTAAAACGAACGGTATATATCATTCGAAATGAAGGAAAAAACGATATGATACTAAATTTTTATAAAAGTGAAAATGAAATAAAAGATCTTGACACTTGGAAACTCTTTGCTCCTCCTATGGGAGCTGATAAACAATGGAAGGATGGCAGAAGTGCAAAAGAACTTGCTCGATATATTACTAATTCTTTACCAAACCTACCGAAAGAACTTGGAGAAGCAATATCCCCTATTGTTAGAGAGGAAGTTTTCTATTGGAGTGCAGAATATGTAACAGATTTTGCAAAATACGATTGTGGAATAGGAAATGGTCGTAACCATGATATGGCTATGTGGAACGGTGAAATCTTTATTGGCATTGAAGCCAAAGCAGATGAATCGCTTGGAAATAACAATTTGGGGTATGAGTATCAACAAGGAAGCGGCAACAAAAAGCACAGAATTGAAAAGTTAACGCAAATTGTTTTTGGGACTAACGATATCAAAAGATTTTCAAATATTCAATATCAGTTGCTTACTGCGACCTCTGCAATTCTTTTAGAAGCGAGAGAAAGAAAACTCAAAAAGGCAATGCTTATTGTTATCGTTTTTAAAAAAGACGGAGTGGATGACAGGGGCAAACCTTACTACAGTTCTCAAAAAATATCAAACAACGAAAAAGCTATTAGCCAATTTCTCGAAACAATAGGATATACGCAAAAATCAATGAATCAACTTCAAACACACGGAGCGTATGCCGATATTGAACTATTTTACAAAAAAATCGAAATAACCGTGTGATTTATACATTATAAAATGCCTGATACTTAGGAGTACCGCTATGGAAATCTTATTTATTTTGTTAATTATTGGTGTCTGTTATTTTTTATTTAAGCTTGCCAGCACAATTAACGAAGCGTGCGAGTCAGAATACGGTGAGGGGTGTATTAATTGGTGGTTGGCGGCTATAACACCAGTTCTTCTTTTAATCACATTCTTTTTCTTCGACTCTACCAATATTGCAACTTATCTTTGGTTTCTTGCCACAGGAGCAAGCTTGTGTTTGGGCTTGTTTATGGCATACCAAAAGATAAAATCTTTCGGAGGAGACACAAAACAATGCTTGATGGCTGTATTAGCACAGCTTTCGGCAACACTTGGTATTGTTGTTGTTATATTCATGTTGCTCGCATTGATTATTAGTAATGATAATCGAAAGAGAAAAAAATAACCTTCCTTTAAGTCGGTGTGATTTTGGTGCAAATTTGGTGCAACACTTTATCAAACGATACTTACGATGTTCACGATATCGCACGAAAACACACGATAAATGCACGATATCACACGAATTTCCACGATATTCACGATATCAAACGGTGTTCTTAAAACTCAAAGAGATAATTTATTATTTCTTATATACAAAAAGCTCTGCAAAGCAGGGCTTTTTCGTTTTATGCACCGAGGGTGCAATTCATGAACGGAGTTCAACTTATGGGTGCTGCCAATTAATGCCCGCAGTGGAACTCATTTTTATTGCTCCCCTATTTACTTTTTGCAAAAATTATGGTATAATACAACTGATAAATAAACTTGAATTTGACGGTCAATTTTCACTCTACCAATGGTTTATTTCTCCCTACTAAACCAACGGTAGGTGTACTTTGTGAGTAATAACGGCTATACTGTATGCAAAAGGAGGTCGCCTATGAACCAAATCAAGATAGGAAAATTTATTGCTGAGTGCAGAAAAAAGGTTAATTTAACACAAATGCAGCTTTCTGAAAAACTCGGTATCACCGACAAAGCCGTATCAAAGTGGGAACGAGGCATCGCAATGCCCGATACTTCGATAATGCTTGAACTCTGTGATACTCTCGGCATCAGCGTAAACGAATTATTAAGTGGGGAGAAAATCTGTATGGAAAACAACGATCAGAAAAACGAACAACTTTTGCTTGAACTGGCAAAGGAATTAGAAAAGAAAAACAAAACAATTTGGAATGCAATGTGGACGATCATGATAGTGAGTATCATTGGATTGATCGGAGGTCTCGCGATCATCGCATTTTTTATGCCCGAGGGCCCTTGGATGCTCGTTGCAATACTTACGCTCTGCGTGGTCTTCCTGATACCGTGCTTCTATGCGTTAAAGCTTGAAGTCAGTGTGGGTGCTTACAAGTGCAAAAACTGTGGGCACGAAATTGTACCTACCTACAAGCAGGCACTTAATGCGATGCATAGAGGAACGACTCGGTACTTGAAGTGCCCTAAATGTAACAAACGCACTTGGTGTAAAAAAGTATTTAAGAAGTAAAATTTCAATTTGTCAAGTTGAATAGGCGTTAAGTGTTGGTGTGATTTTGGTGCAAATTTTGTGCAACATTATATACGACGATACTCACGATATTCACGTTATTCTCGTTATTCACGATATCAAACGGCATTCTTAAAACTCCAAGAGATAATTTATTATTTCTTATATACAAAAAGCTCTGCAAGGCAGGGCTTTTTTGTTTTATACACCGAGGGTGCAATTCATGAACGGAGTTCAACTTATGGGTGCTGCCAATTAATGCACGTAGTGCAACTCATTTTTGTTGCTCCCCTATTTACTTTTGGTGAAAATTATGGTATAATACAACTGATAGATTAACTTGAATTTAGCGAGGTAAATTAATATGAGTGAAAAACCTATCGTACCAATTAATTGCTTTTTTCAAGGGTGCTATAACCCTTCTTATGAAGAGGAAATACGCAAAGGCAAGGAAAAGTGTTTCAGGTATAATCAATTATCTCCAAACGACAGAGAAACGCAAAAGGCAATTCTGCAAGAATTATTAGGCAAAATGGGCAAAGAAACAATTATTACACCGCCGTTTTGGTGCGATTATGGGTATAACATAACTGTTGGCGATTATTTTTATTCTAACCACGGTATGATAATTACCGACGGGGCAAAAGTTACCTTTGGCGATAACGTTTTTGTTGCGCCTAATTGTTGTTTTACAACGGCAGAGCATGCCATTGACCCTGAAATGCGAAAAGCGGGTGTGGAAATTGCCAAACCGATTACTGTTGGCAACAACGTATGGATCGGGGCGGGTTCTACGATACTTGCCGGTGTCGAAATCGGTGATAATACCGTTATCGGCGCGGGAAGTGTTGTTACAAAATCTATTCCGGGCAACGTTGTTGCCGTCGGAGTTCCATGCAGAGTATTAAGAGAAATTACCGAGGAAGATAAAACAAGCTATCCAAAACATGCTTCCCTCTTTTAATTTACACCGGAAAGAAATATAATTCTACGAAAAACAGATAAGCTTAACTTCTACAAAGGAGTAAAATAGTATGAAAAAGTTATTATTGGTATTATCAATCATCTTTATCATTCTGACATTTGTTGGTGCTATCTATGTTCTAACGTCCAACGGAACAGCAAATGCCGGATATACAGTTATTCCTATGGTGATTGCTTCGGCTTGTTTGACAGGTCATAGAACTTATAAAAATAAATAGAATGGCGAAAAGTAAATTCCAAATTGACAAAGGAGAGTGTTCTTATAAAATTAACTTATAAGGCACAGATAAATTTTATGAGAGAAAAGCTTTACGAAATAATTGAACCCGCAGACAAGGGTAACACGCTAAGTAAGATATACGACTTCTTTATGATGGTAACAATCATTATAAGTCTTATTCCCCTTGCTTTCAAGGAAACCACCGCTCTTTTTTTATGGTTTGAATACGTAACCGTCGCTATTTTCATAGTAGATTACATTTTAAGACTTTTAACATCGGATCTTAAAATAAAAAAAGGCGTAAGATCATTTTTTATATACCCTATTACACCTATGGCGCTCGTTGATCTTATTTCAATACTTCCGTCAATAACGTTTTTCAGAGACGGACTAAAATTATTCAGGCTGATTAGATTATTAAGAACCTTTAAGGTATTCCGTGCGTTTAAATTCTTAAGATATTCAAAAAGCTTCGTTATTATCGCAGCCGTATTCCATAAACAAAAAAAGGTTTTGTCGGCTGTTGCGACATTGGCTGTCGCATACATATTTATATCTGCGCTTATAATATACAACGTTGAACCGGAATCCTTTAGCACCTTTTTTGATGCCGTCTATTGGGCAACAATATCACTTACAACAGTTGGATACGGAGACATTTATCCCGTTACGACAATAGGACGAATAGTAACTATGGTATCCTCTATTTTCGGTATCGCTATTATCGCGCTTCCTTCCGGTGTTATAACGGCAGGTTACCTTGAAGCAATAAACAAAGAGAAGAATTGTACGGAAGAGGACAGCTAAAGCAGCAAGGTAATCCTTGAGTAAGAAAGGTCCCATTAATTATGACAACAAAACTGTTTTTTGAAGCAATATTTAAATTTCTGCTCGGCGTCGTTTTGGTCGGAGCGCTTATATTCCTTCCCGCAGGCACGCTTTTATTCCTTAACGGGTGGATTTTCATGGGTATTCTTTTTATTCCGATGTTTTTTGCGGGTACCGTAATGATGTTCAAAAACCCCGCGCTGCTGAAATCACGACTTGACGCAAAGGAAAAGGAGCGACAGCAGAGTATCGTCATAAAGCTCAGCGGTCTTATGTTTCTTATAGGATTTATCCTTTCCGGGTTTAACTACCGCTTTGGCTGGTACACCCTCCCCCTGCCTGTTTCGATAGTCTTTTCCGCGCTCTTTATACTTGCGTACGTCCTATACGCCGAGGTGCTTCGCGAAAATACTTACCTCAGCCGCACGATAGAGGTTAAAGAAAACCAAAAGGTTATAGACACGGGGCTGTACGGTATTGTACGCCACCCAATGTACAGTATAACGCTTCTTCTCTTTATCTCGATCCCGCTCATTTTAGGCTCACTGTACGCGCTACCCGTTTTCCTTTTCTATCCTTTTATAATCGCAGCTCGGATAAGACACGAGGAAGCCTTCCTCGAAAAGGAGCTTGCGGGTTACGCAGAATACAAGCAAAAGGTAAAATACCGACTTGTTCCATTCATTTGGTAAAATTGAAAGTTAAAACGGGGGTTAACAGAAATGCTATACGGCGCAAAAGAACGCATATTAGAGCTTGAAAATAAACGGCTGCGGTACATCACCTTCGGAAAGGGCGAAAAACCTCTTATTATGATACAGGGGCTGAACACACGCAGTATTAAGGGCGCGGCGCTCCCTCTTGCTTTTATGTACCGTGTTTTTGCAAAGGAATATAGGGTGTTTCTTTTTGACCGCAGAGAGGCGGTGGGCGAAAATATAACGGTACGCGATTTCGCCGCCGATACCGCCGAGGCTATGGATAAGTTAAATCTTAAAAACGCCGACGTTCTCGGAGTATCTGAGGGCGGTATGATAGCGCAGCACCTCGCCATAGAACGCCCTGACCTTGTGCGCCGTCTCGTTCTTGCCGTAACCCTTTCAAAAAACAACGACACAGTGTTAGAGGTAATTAACGCTTGGACGGAAATGGCGTCTGCGGGAGAAATGAAAAAGCTAATTTACGATATGGCGGAAAAGATGTATTCGGACGCCTATTTAAAGCGATATAAACCGATGCTTCCCCTGCTTACAATTTTACAAAAGCCAAAGGACGTACAGCGTTTTATTAACCTCTCGCGCTCCTGTCTTACCTGCAACACCTATGATGAGCTACAAAAAATAAAATGCCCCGTCCTTGTAATAGGCGGCGCTGAGGATAAGATAGTAGGCGCTGACGCATCGCGCGAAATCGCCGAGAAGCTCGGCTGTAAAATACATATATACGAAAATCTCGGACACGCGGCCTATGAGGAAGCGAAGGATTTTAATAAAAGAGTTCTTGAGTTTTTCAAAAAGCCCGATATAACATAAAGCTTTGCTACATACGAAAGGACACAAACCGAAAAGTAACAAATATGAAAAAAGAAAGACTTGTACATCTATATACAGAGGACGGCGAAAAGCTGTCGAAAACACCTTGGGACGTCTATCCAAGACCGCAGCTTAAAAGAGATTCCTTTCTTTCGCTAAGCGGTGAATGGAATATAAAATGTAACGGTGGGTTAGCGGAGACCGTAACGGTTCCGTTTGCTCCGGAGTCTCTCCTCTCGGGAATCTGTCGCTCTATGGGAAAAGCTCCGTTCCTCGAATACGAAAGGAAATTTTCTCTTCCTAAAGGTTTTATAAACGAGAGGGTTATTCTGCATTTCGGAGCAGTCGATCAGATAGCCACCGTATCCATTAACGGAACTCCCCTCGGAGAACACCGAGGCGGTTATCTTCCCTTTTCCTTTGATATTACCGACTACATAAGGGACGAAAATATACTTACAGTAACCGTAAGCGACGAAAACAGCAAAGGACGTCTCCCCTACGGAAAGCAAAGATACAATAGGGGCGGAATGTGGTACACCCCCGTTAGCGGTATATGGCAAAGCGTCTGGCTTGAAAGCGTACCCGAAAACTATATAAAAAGCCTACGCATAGAAACGGGCGAGGATTATGTAAGCATATCTGCCGAGGGAGTGAGAAGCGGAGAGCTTACCGTCATGACACCGAGCGGAGAAATTATCTCCCTGCTTACCGACGGACACGCGCTCATAAAGCTCGAAAATCCGCGCTTATGGTCTCCCGAAAGCCCCTATCTTTATGAATTTACGCTTTGTTCGGGAAAGGACTGCATAAGCTCTTATTTCGCCTTACGCACACTTACAACTGAGACCTTTAACGGAATTCCGAGGCTCTGCCTTAACGGAAAGCCTTATTTCTTCCACGCTCTGCTTGATCAAGGGTACTTCAGCGACGGAATATACACCCCCGCCTCGCCAAAATGTTACGAAAACGATATTCTTACAGCAAAAAGGCTTGGCTTCAACACACTCCGCAAGCACATAAAAATAGAGCCCGAGCTGTTTTATTATTACTGCGACAAATACGGAATGATTGTTTTTCAGGATATGGTAAATAACAGCGGTTATTCCTTTCTTCGCGACACCGCTCTGCCTACCGTTTTCGGATTTTTCAGATTTCTCCCCGACAAATGGCTTCACCGCAATAAAAACAATCGCGCGGAATTTGAAAAAGCTATGGTGGAGACGGTAACGCACCTTTATAACCACCCCTGCATCTGCTACTGGACTGTATTTAACGAGGGTTGGGGACAGTTTTACAGCGAAAAGATGTATAAGCTTATCAAATCGCTTGACTGCACACGCTTTATCGATACCGCCTCCGGCTGGTTTTCGGGCGCTCCGAGCGACGTTGTAAGTCCTCACGTATATTTCCGCCCGGTGAAAATAAAGCCGTCGAAAAAGCCGACGCTTCTGTCGGAGTTCGGCGGATACTCGTACAAGGTTCGGGAGCATTCATTTAACCTTGATAACGAATACGGCTACCGCATTTTTAAGGAGCGCGAGGCTTTCGAGGACGCGCTTGAAGAACTATACGAAAATGAGATAATTCCCGCGATAAGAAACGGGCTTTGCGGCTCGGTCTATACACAGCTTTCCGACGTTGAGGACGAAACAAACGGACTTATCACCTACGATAGAAGGGTTCTTAAAGTAACGCCGGAGCGAATGCTTAATATTGCAAAAAGGCTTTCTAAGGAGCTTGATAAATCGTGTCATTCTGACGAAGATTAAAAAATCAGCCTCTTTTGTTATCCGCTTTTTCCCGGTTTTCTCTGCTTCCGCCGAAGGCGCCCTTCTCTATCAATTCGGAGATATTTAAACTCTTTTACGACTTGTTTTAACACTTTTAATTTCTAAATAAAAATCGCCCCCGCGTTTTTGCGGGGGCGAACTGCTTTTTATTACTCCTCTACCTCGAATGCGTCCTTGTCAAGACCGCATACAGGGCAGACGAAATCTGCGGGAACGTCCTCCCATTCCGTTCCGGGAGCTATTCCGTTTTCCTCGTCTCCTACCTCCGGATCATAAACGTATCCGCAGGGACATACGTACTTTGCCATAGCGTTAATTCTCCTTTTATACTGTTGTTACCAAAATTCTGTCAATTATTCTTATTTACCAAAGTATCTTTCGAGAAGTCCTGCAAATGCCTTGCCGTGTCGAGCCTCGT
>JAZUBT010000032.1:0-46579 GCA_045638685.1 Eubacteriales bacterium
AAGAGCATTCAGAATGCAACCAAAGAACTCGAAGCAATATGCGGACAGAAGGCTGTTGCTACCAAAGCAAAGAAGTCGGTTGCAAACTTCAAACTCCGTGAAGGACAAACCATTGGCGCAATGGTAACTCTTCGTGGCGCAAGAATGTACGAATTCCTTGACAGACTAGTTTCCATCGCACTTCCCCGTGTACGCGACTTCCGTGGTATTTCGGGCAAGGCGTTCGACGGAAGAGGAAACTATGCGCTCGGCGTAAAAGAGCACATCATTTTCCCCGAAGTATCCTACGAACTTACGGAAAAAGTACGCGGATTCGACGTATGTATCGTTACTACGGCGAAGTCTGACGACGAGGCCAAAGCACTCCTTGTTAAGCTTGGAATGCCTTTCAAGAACTAACAGGGAAAAGGAGATAATTTCAAATGGCAAAGAAAGCAATGATAAACAAACAGCAGAAGGCGCAAAAGTACTCCACCCGCGAGTACACCCGTTGCACGATTTGCGGACGCCCCCACGCTGTACTTCGTAAATACGGAATCTGCCGTATCTGCTTCCGCGAGCTCGCATACAAGGGCGAGATACCGGGTGTTCGCAAGGCATCTTGGTAATGCGAAAACAGTAAAGGACAGAAGGAGGATTTAAAAATGCAAATGTCAGATGTAATAGCCGATATGCTGACTCGCATAAGAAATGCGAACGATGCAAAACATGAATCGGTAGAAATCCCCGCGTCGAACATGAAGAAGGCAATAGCCGATATTCTTGCAAACGAGGGATATATCAAGGGTTATCAGATAATAGACGATAACAAGCAGGGTATAATCAAGGTAACGCTTAAGTACGTAGGTAAGCAGAAGGCAATAACGGGACTCAAGAGAGTATCTAAGCCCGGTCTCCGCGTCTACGCAAACTGCGAGGATCTGCCGAAGGTTATGAACGGACTCGGAATCGCAATCGTGTCAACCTCTAAGGGAATAATGACCGATAAAAAAGCGAGAAAAGAAAACGTTGGCGGCGAAGTTCTCGCCTTCATATGGTAAAACGGGAGGAATAAGGAAATGTCAAGAATCGGAAGAAAACCGGTTGCCATTCCCGCAGGCGTAGAGGTAAAAGTCGAAGCCGGTAATCTCGTTACCGTAAAAGGACCTAAGGGAACAGCAACGCAGAAACTGCATGAAAACATGATAATCAAGGTTGAGGGAGCTCAGGCAATCGTAGAGCGCCCCAACGACGAAGCGCTCAACAAGTCGCTTCACGGACTTACCCGTACTCTTCTTAACAACATGATAGTCGGCGTAACCGAGGGCTATTCCAAGCAGCTCGAAATCGTCGGTGTCGGTTACAGAGCACAGAAGTCCGGCAAAACACTTACGCTTAACCTCGGACATTCTCACCCCGTAACGTTTGAGGACGGAAACGGAGTAACCTTTGAGGTTCCTCAGTCCGACATCGTAATCGTTAAGGGAACCGACAAGCAGACAGTAGGTCAGGTCGCGGCACAGGTTCGCGAGAAGAGACCTCCGGAGCCGTACCTTGGCAAGGGCGTTAAGTACGCCGGCGAGCGTATTCGCCGCAAAGCCGGTAAGGCCGGTAAATAATTAAGGAGGGTAGACAGATGATAACAAAACAGGATACAAACAAAGCAAGACTTCAGAGACATAAAAGAGTCAGAGCTAAGATCTCCGGAACAACGGAGCGTCCCCGTCTTTGTGTTTACCGTTCCAACGCAAACATTTCGGCTCAGATAATAGATGACGTAAACGGAGTAACGCTTGTAAGCGCAAGCTCCACCGAAAAGGATTTCAGCCTCTACGGCGGAAACAAAGAAGCAGCGCGCGAGGTTGGTAAGAAGCTTGCCGAGAGAGCAGCTGCAAAGGGAATCGAAGCAGTAGTATTTGACAGAGGCGGCTATCTGTACCACGGACGTGTACAGGAGCTCGCAGAAGGCGCCCGTGAGGGTGGACTTAAGTTCTAAGGAGGAAGGATATAATGGAAAACAAGAAGATAGACGCGTCCACCTTAGATCTTAAGGAGGTCAACGTAGCTGTAAACCGTGTTTCCAAGACGGTAAAGGGCGGACGTATAATGCGTTTCACCTCTCTTATGGTTGTAGGAGACGAAAACGGACATGTCGGATATGGACTTGGTAAGGCATCCGAGGTACCGGAGGCAATGCGCAAGGCTATAGAGGACGCAAAGAAAAACATGATAAAGGTCTCTATGGTAGGAAACACCATTCCCCATGAGGTAACCGGAATATTCGGAGCAGGTAAGGTTCTTCTTAAGCCGGCACCGGAAGGAACCGGAATCATCGCCGGCGGAGCAGTCCGTGCGGTACTTGAGATGGCAGGCATCAAGAACATCAGAACCAAATGCCTCCGCAGTAACAATGTAACGAACGTAGTAAAGGCAACCTTCGAGGGACTTAAGGCTCTCCGCACCGCGGAAGAGGTTGCGCAGCTTCGCGGCATAGCCGTTGAAGAGCTCTAATAAGGAGGAAACGCAGATGAAGATTACACTCGTAAAAAGCTTAATAGGCGTTCTTCCGAAGCAGAAGGCAACTGCGCTTTCCTTTGGACTTAAGCGTCCCGGCAACTCCATAGAGGTAGCTGAAAATGCAGCAAACCTCGGCAAGGTAGCCGTTATCTCTCACCTTGTTAAGGTTGAGAAGTAATTTAAAATATCACTTACATTGATTTGATAAAAAAGGAGGAAAAAAGATGAAGCTCCACGAACTTTCTCCCGCCGAAGGCTCTGCAGAAAAGAAATTCCGCAAGGGCAGAGGCGCAGGTTCCGGAAACGGAAAAACCGCAGGCAAGGGACACAAGGGTCAGAATGCCCGTTCCGGCGGCGGTGTACGTCCCGGATTTGAAGGCGGACAGAACCCGCTTTACAGAAGACTTCCTAAAAGAGGCTTTAAGAACAGATTTGCCGTTCAGTACGCGATAGTAAACGTAAGCGACCTTGAAAAGTACAACGACGGCGACGTAATAGACATAGGAGTTCTGCTTAAGGATCGTGTAATTCGCAAGACTTATGACGGTCTTAAGGTTCTCGGCGACGGTACAATCAGCAAGAAGATAACCGTAAAAGCAACGCTCTTCTCTGCAACAGCTAAGGAAAAGATTGAAGCCGTCGGCGGAAAAGCAGAGGTGATATAATTGTTTAAAACGTTTAAAAACGCAATGTCAATTCCGGAAATGCGTCGCAAGATGCTTTATACGTTATTCATTATACTGTTATACCGTATAGGCGCAGCGATACACGTGCCTTATACCGACTATGAGGCAATGCAGTCGGCGTTTACCTTTGCAGACGGAAACCTGTTTGCATACCTGAACATTCTTTCCGGAGATGCATTCTCGAAGGCGACACTGTTCGCGCTTTCAATATCTCCGTATATTACCTCATCAATAGTAATCCAGCTTCTTACAATAGCAATTCCCGCGCTTGAGCGTAAGTCCAAGCAGGGCGAAGAGGGACAGAAGTTTTTAACTCAGCTTACAAGAATTGTAACTGTTGTTCTCGGCTTCCTTACTGCATTCGGCTACTATATGTATATGAAGAACTACGGGTTCCTTACCGCAAGAGGTAACAGTGTATTCGGAGCATTCGTAATCATACTTTGCTACGCAGCGGGCGCATCGCTTATTATGTGGCTTGCCGAAAAGATTAACGAAAAGGGTATCGGTAACGGTATTTCCATGATACTTTTCGCAAACATTATAGCATCTACCGCGGGCGGAGCATCCAGCATGATTCAGTACGCGCTCGGCGGAGCATGGAAGCTTGTACTTATAGAGGTACTTCTCTTCCTCGCTCTTGCAATCGTAGCGTTCGTGGTATTTATTACCAACAGCGAGCGCCGTTTGCCCGTTCAGTACGCGAAGAAACAGGTTGGACGTAAGATGTACGGCGGACAGAGCACAACGCTTCCGATAAAGCTCAACATGAGCGGAGTTATGCCGATTATATTTGCAAGCTCCATAGTATCCATTCCGAGTACGATAGAAATGATAATCGCAAGCAGACTTAAAAAGGGCGGCTTCTGGGAAAAGTTCTTTGACGTTCTTTCCTATAACTCTCCCGTTTACGCGATATTCTTCTTCATACTCATAATCGCATTCGCTTATTTCTATATTCTCATATCCTTTAACCCTATTGAGGTTGCGAACAACCTTAAGAAAAACGGCGGATTTATTCCCGGATACCGTCCGGGTAAGCCCACCTCCGATTATATAACCAAGGTGCTTAACAGAATCACGCTTATCGGCGCGCTGTTCCTCGGAATAATCGCGGTAGCTCCGCTTATCGTCAATATGGCGACGGGTTCACAGCTTGGTTCGATAGCATTCGGAGGCTCCTCGCTTCTCATTCTCGTCGGAGTAATTCTTGAAACGGCAAGAGAGCTTGAGGCTCAGATGTCAATGCGTCATTACAAGGGATTCCTTGATAAATAATGAAAGCTCGGAAAGAGGTGCGATATGAAAATAATATTTTTAGGCGCCCCCGGCGCGGGTAAGGGAACTCAGGCAGCGGTTGTAAGCCGCGAGCTTAACATTCCAACCGTATCAACCGGAAATATGATACGGGAGGCAATAGCAAATAAAACTCCCGTAGGACTTGCCGCAAAGGATATAATAGCGAGCGGTCAGCTGCTCGGCGACGATATCGTGGTCGGTATAGTTAAAGAAAAGCTAAAGTCCATAGAGGGCGGATATATACTCGACGGATTTCCGAGAACCGTAGCTCAGGCAGAAGCGCTTGAAGCTATGGGCGAGGAGATAGATGCGGTAATAAACATCTATGTTCCGGACGAAACGATAATAGAGCGTTCCGCAGGCAGACGCTTCTGTCCGAAATGCGGAGCAACCTTCCACGTAAAGTATAATCCCCCGAAGGACGAGAGCGGAAACGCTGTCTGCACCGAGTGCGGCGCAGCGGTGGCAATTCGTGATGACGACAAAGAAGAGGTCGTAAGACACCGCCTTGAGGTCTATCACGAGCAAACACAGCCGCTTGAAGCGTTTTACGCAGAAAGAGGCAAGCTTAGAACCGTCGTAGGTCAGGAGGAGGTAGCGGACACGTCCCGCCTCACCCTCGAAGCGGTAAAAGGCAACTGATATGATAAAACTGAAAAACAGTGAACAGCTCGAGCTGATGAAGAAGGCAGGCCGGATAACCGGCGAGGCGCTTTATCTGGCTGGAGAAGCGGTAAAAGAAGGCGTAAGCACACTTATGCTCGATAAAATAGTCCGCGCTCACATAGAGAGTCAGGGAGCAAAACCGTCATTTCTCGGATATGCAGGTTTTCCCGCAAGCGCTTGTATAAGCGTAAACGACGAAGTAATACACGGTATCCCCTCTGAAAAGAAAATTCTTAAAGAGGGCGACATAGTGAAAATAGACGTGGGAGCTTTTTATAAGGGCTTTCACGGCGACAGCGCAAGAACCTACGCCGTAGGCAAGGTTAGTGCGGAAGCGGAAAAGCTGATAGAGGCTACTAAGGAAAGCTTCTATAAGGGAGCTGAAAAGGCTGTAATAGGCAATCGCATAGGCGATATAAGCTCCGCGATAGAAGAACACGTTTTAAAAAGTGGGTTTTCGGTAGTAAGAAGCTACGTGGGACACGGAGTGGGGCATGAGCTTCACGAGGACCCCGAGGTTCCGAACTACGGAGTGCCCGGAAGGGGCGCAAGGCTGTCTGCGGGAATGACACTTGCCATAGAGCCTATGGTAAACGTCGGAACGTACGCAGTAAGAGTGCTCGGAGACAAGTGGACGGTAGTAACGGCAGACGGAAAGCTGTCTGCGCATTATGAGAACACGGTTGCGATAACGGAAGACGGTCCGTTAATGCTTACTGAAATTTAGTAGGTTAAAATCATAAAGGTTTGGAGGGATTATTCTGGCTAAAGACGATGTAATGGAGTTTGAGGGAACGGTTTTAGAGGCGCTGCCTAACGCCGCGTTCAAGGTAAAGCTCCCGAATGGGCACGTAGTAACGGCTCATATTTCAGGCAAATTAAGAATGAATTATATCTGGATACTGCCCGGTGATAAGGTAACGGTTGAGGTTTCGGTATATGACTTAACCAAGGGACGAATCACTTGGCGTGCAAAATAAGAAAGGAATGGTAAGAAAATGAAAGTTAAACCATCCGTAAAGAAAATTTGCGATAAATGCAAAATCATTAAGCGCAACGGAATCGTAATGGTAATTTGCGAAAACCCGAAGCACAAACAAAGACAAGGCTAAAAGAAGGAGATAATAAAGTATGGCTCGTTTAGCAGGTGTAGATCTTCCTAATTCCAAGAGGATCGAAATAGCTCTTACTTATATTTACGGTATAGGTAGAAAGAGCGCAAACGATATCCTTGCGAAGACCGGCATCAACCCGGATACCAGAGCAAAGGATCTTACAGACGATGAAGTTGCCAAGCTTCGTGACGAGATACAGGAAAACTACAAGGTTGAGGGAGACCTCAGACGTGATGTAGCTCTCGACATAAAGCGTATGGTAGAAATTAATTGCTACCGTGGCATCAGACACAGAAAAGGTCTTCCTGTCAGAGGACAGCGTACAAAGACCAACGCAAGAACCCGCAAAGGTCCCGCAAAGACAATAGCGAACAAGAAAAAGTAAGGGAGTGAAATAGATAAATGGCAAAACAGAACAACGGAGCAGCCGGAAAAAAGGTTGTTAAAAAGCGCCGTGAGCGTAAAAACGTTGAAAAGGGAGCAGCACATATCAGCGCAACCTTTAACAACACCATTATAACCATAACCGACGTTCAGGGAAATGCAATATCTTGGGCATCTGCCGGTGAGCTCGGATTTAAGGGTTCCAGAAAGTCCACCCCCTTCGCTGCACAGTCGGCAGCGGAAACAGCAGCAAAAGCAGCTATGGAGCATGGCATGAAGACCGTAGAGGTTTACGTAAAAGGCCCCGGATCCGGAAGAGAGAGCGCAATCCGCGCGCTTGCGGCAGTAGGTCTTGATATCACAATGATAAAGGACGTAACCCCTATTCCTCACAACGGATGCCGTCCGCCTAAGCGTAGAAGAGTTTAATAGGAGGTAAGGAAAAATGGCAAGATATACAGGACCCTCTTGCAGACTTTGTCGCAGAGAGAAAACAAAGCTCTTTTTAAAGGGCGACCGTTGTCTTAACGGTAAGTGCTCTATCGAGCACCGTTCGTCCGCACCCGGTCAGCACGGCGCGGCAAACGCAAAGATAAAAGAATACGGAAAGCAGCTTCGTGAAAAGCAGAAGGCAAAGAGATATTACGGCCTTCAGGAGGGACAGTTCAAGTCCTATTTCAAAGAAGCAGACCGTGTTGAGGGTGTAACAGGTTCTAACCTTCTTATACTTCTCGAGAGAAGATTCGATAACGTGGTATATAGAATGGGAATGGCAGAGAGCCGCAAGGAAGCTCGTCAGCTCGTTCTTCACGGACATTTCAGAGTTAACGGCAAGAAGGCTACCATTCCGTCCATGCTTCTTAAAGCAGGCGACGTAATCACCGTACGCGAGGAGAGCCGTTCATCGGTAAAAATCAAGGAGCTTGTAGAAGGACTTGATTCGAGAATTGCTCCGAAGTGGCTTATGGTAGATAAGGAAGCTGTAAAGGCAACGATTGAGACCCTTCCTACCAGAGAAGACATTGACTTCCCGTTCGAGGAGCAGCTCATAGTCGAATTGTACTCCAAGTAATACCCACCCCAAGGCAGCCGTTTAGTCGGCTGCGGTTAAGGACACAGCGCCTTAATCAAACAATTTACACATAGGAGGGTAACAAGAAATGATAGAAATCGAAAAGCCTAATATAAGTACCGTTATGCAGAACGAAAACGGTAGCAGCGGTACGTTTATAGTTGAACCCCTCGAAAGAGGATACGGAACGACACTCGGAAACTCACTTCGCAGAGTGCTTCTCAGCTCGCTTTCTGGTGTAGCTGTAATCAGCATAAAGATTGACGGAGTACTTCACGAAATTTCCACAATTCCCGGAGTAACGGAGGACGTAACCGAAATAGTTCTGAACGTCAAAGGAATAACGGCGAAGCTTAACTGTGAAGGAACAAAGACCGTAGTGCTGGACGTAACAGGTCCGTGCATTGCAACCGCCGGAGATATAAAGCAGGATTCAGATATAGAAATTCTTAATCCCGATCACGTAATCGCTACTGTTGGCGAAGGCGCGCACCTCTTTATGGAGCTTACCTTTGGCCACGGCAGAGGATACGTATCTCAGGAGAAGAATAAGCAGAACAATCCCGCTCAGATAGGTCTTATATATACAGACTCTATCTTCACACCGGTATATAAGGTTAATTATTCCGTAGAAAATACCAGAGTCGGAAACATGGTTGACTACGATAAGCTTACAATGGAAATAACGACGAACGGAGTAATTTCGGCAAAGGAAGCAATATCGCTTGCAGCCAAGATACTCAACGAGCATCTCAAATTATTCGTGGACCTTTCCGATGAAGCGATTAATGCTGAGATAATGGTTGAAAGAGAAGAAACCATAAAAGAAAAAGTTCTTGAGATGACCATTGAGGAACTTGATCTGTCCGTAAGAAGCTTCAATTGCTTGAAGCGTGCGGGCATTGATACTGTTGAAGATCTCGTTAATAAGACGACCGACGATATGATTAAGGTAAGAAATCTCGGAAAGAAATCTCTTGAAGAGGTTATCCAGAAGCTTGAATCGCTCGGACTTACGCTTAAGGCGGACGAGGAATAAAAACAGAGATACGGCGAATATAGCATAAAAAAGAGAAACGGATTTTTATTATAACAGAAGGAGGTTCGTTAAACAATGGGAACCAGAAAACTCGGCAGACCTACGGCTCACAGAATGAGCATGCTCAGCGGAATGGTTGCGTATCTTATCGAGAACGGTAAGATAGAGACGACTTTCACCAGAGCGAAAGAGGTCAGCGTAATAACCGATAAAATGATAACCCTTGGAAAGAAGGGCGGTCTTGCGAACTACCGTAAGGCGCTTGCTTCTCTTAACAATAACAAGGCGATAGTTTCGAAGCTTTTCGACACGGTAGCTCCGAAATACGCAGATGTAAACGGCGGATATACGGCAGTTTATAAGCTTGGACCCCGCAGAGGAGACGGAGCAGAGATGGCTCTTATCACACTCACTGCGGCAGAGGTCGCTATAACTCCCGCTAAGGAAGCAGAAGTTAAGGAAGAGGCTAAAGCAGAAGAGGTTAAGGAAGAGGTTACCGAAGAGGTAAAGGAATCCGACGCTGAATAAGAAAAACATAAAAACCACCAAGTGAAAGCTTGGTGGTTTTTGCGTATAAAAGGGCGCAAATGAGCTTTTGCAAGTATAAAAAAGCCGTTACAGAGTGTTCCGTAACGGCTTTTCGTTGTATTTAAGTATAAATTACCTTGACAATGCCGCGCCGATGACCGTTCCGAACTGAGAATGCTTCGGAATGATAAAGTTTGCGCCGAGCATCCTTCCTACGTTCTCAAAAACGGACTTTGCCTGCGGAATGGTGGTAAGGTTACCCGTAAGCACTATGTCCTTTATTCCCTTGGTTCTGGCGGCAAATACGCAGGTCGTACCGACCGACTCGAACACCATATTGAGAATACCGAGCGCGAGGTCGTTCTTGGTTGCAATCTCGCTCGTTTTTCCGAAATTTGATACGGTAAGAAAGGGGGGAAGTCCGGTGCGGTCTCCCTTTTTAGTAATGTCCTTTATCCTTAAATCTATGTTGTCTATGTTACCCTCGTCTGCGGCGGCAGAGATGTGCTTTATAGTTTCAAGACCGATAAGAGCCTTTGAAAGACCGACTATTGTGCCACCTCCAACACCTGTACCGCCAAGATATTCGGTTTTACCGTTCTTTTCGGCGTAAACGCAGGCGCTTCCGGTTCCGAGACTTGCTACCAGAGCGCGGTCAAGACCGGAGAGATAAAGACCTCCCGCGCCGATGCTGTTAAACTCCGAAACCTGATCGCATTTCAGTCCGTATATTCCCTTTTCGAGAAAGGATGCGCCGACGCCCGTAACCTTTATTTCCGAAATGTCGGAAAGGGAAAGGGCGTTAACGTCCACGAACTTTCCGAACGCCCCGTAAATCGAGGTTATCTGGTCGTTTGCCTGTATAAACATAGGCTCTATAAGCTTTTGGTTTTCGTCAAAGCCAACTATTTTTGTCGTGCTACCGCCGACGTCTATTCCTATTACGGTTTTCATTTTTACAGTTACCTTTCTACATTTTAGGTATAACCCGAGGGTTAAATTTTTATCTAATGCCGCGCTTATGCGTAGGAGAGCGCGTTTTTATATCTTCTTTGACTTATTTTACCACATTTAAAGGAAAAAGTCAATAAATTTACTGTAAACAGAGGTTGTTTACACTGTATTCAAGCATTTTCTTGCAAAAAGAAGTAAAATATAAAGGTGATTTGGTTATTATAATAAACAAACCACGGATAAGCAGGTTGCTTTTTCAGCGGATATTGAGGTGGAGAAAATATGAAATTTTTATCTGATAAAAAGCTGTTCGTTTTTGATATGGACGGAACGGTATATCTCGGCGACAGAGTATTTCCCTACGCCGTTAAATTCATAAAGAAGCTGCGAGCGGAGGGTAAAAAGGTGCGCTTTTTTACCAACAACGCCTCGCATAACGCTAAGTTCTACGCGTCAAAGCTGGGCAGAATGGGCTTTGAGGCAGGTGAAGATGAGATTATGAGCTCGGGAGACGTAACCGCTGAGTTTCTTGTTCGCCACAGAAAGGGTAAAACAGTGTATCTTCTCGGTACCCCCGAGCTTTACGACCTTTTTTCCTCAAAAGGAATAGCTCTTACAGACGGAGAGAGCGCGGATATAACCGTTACCAGCTTTGATACCACACTTACCTATGAAAAGCTTGTAAGGGCTTGTACCCTTATCAGAAACGGCTCGGAGTTTCTCTGTACCCATCCCGATTTAAACTGTCCTACCGAAACGGGATTTATCCCCGATAGCGGCTCAATCGTTGCGTGTATTACCGCATCAACGGGAAAATCCCCCGTGTATTTCGGAAAACCGTACGGCAGCGTAATAGAAATGATTTGTGAGCGCACGGGGCTTGAAAAGAGTGAAATCGTTGTTTTTGGGGATAGACTCTATACCGATATAGCTCTCGGAAGGAGAAATGGCGTTTCTTCCGTTCTCGTTTTAACCGGAGAGGCAACCGAGAAGGATGTGGAAAACGCAGAAAAGGGAGAGCGACCGGACTTTATCTATCCGTCGCTTAAAGAGGTTTATGAGGACGCGTTTGGAGCCTGTGAGTAAGGACGCAAGCTACCGAAAATAAGGATAATGTTTTTCTGCACCCATAGTAATCGCCTTGCATACTATAATAACAGAGAAGCGAAGGTGTAGAGCCTTCTGCTTGTTTAACGGAAGGAGGACTTTTTCCGATGGGATGCTTATGTGATTTCTTTGGAGAGAACAAATGCCTGTGGATCGTTATAATAGCTCTTATTCTCTTGAGCTGTAACGGTTGTGGCTGTGGCTGCGGCTGCGGAGACTAATTTAACGCGTTTAAGCGAAAATTACGCCGCCCGTAGTTTTAAATAAAATCGAAACCGGGTTTCGATAGACCATAAGTTCTAAAAATCGTTTCGGGCTCTTTTATGGGCTCGGAACGATTCTTGTTCTCAGGAAAAATTATTTTTTAGTATCTTGACATAGATTTAACGGTGTTATATAATATATAATATAAGTTATACTTAAAATATTAGTTAACAGGTAAAAATATGGATGCAGTAAAAAACAGAGTGTCTGCGGAAATCGAAAAAGCGGTGGAGGGAGACAAGCTTAAAAAGGCGGTTTTTTCAAGACCGAGAGAAAAAAATCTGCTGAAAACGACGGCAGAGGTTTTTTATAAAAACGGAGAAAAGCGCGTAAAGCTTGAAACGTTTTTAAGGGACGGAAAGGCAATCCAAAAGATACTGACACCTCGCGAGTTTCTTGACAGCTTTGTGTCGAGCGCGGAGGAAAGCTACCGACAGATTAACCTTATCGGTAAAAATAAAATCCTTGAAATTCTTATCTCCGAAAAGGGAAAACTGCATTTTTCGGGAAGTCTTGACGGCGCAGAGGAGGTTTCTCTTTCGTCAGCGCAGGACAAGGAAAAGAACTATATTCTTACCGCAAAGAATGGAAAAGAGTTCCTTACACTGCTTGGAATTATCGGAAAAAACGGGCAGGTGCACGACAAAAAACAGGCGAAATACCGTCAGATAAACAAATTTTTAGAGCACATCGAAACGGTTAAGGACCTTTTTAAGGAAAAGGACGAGCTTTGCATCTGCGACCTTTGTTGTGGAAAAGGCTACCTTACCTTTGCTGTTTATTGGTATTTCACCTCGGTTCTCGGTAAAAAGGTGGAAATGTACGGGGTTGATCTCAAAAAGGATGTTATCGAGTATTGCTCGGACGTAGCGAAAAGGCTTCACCTTGACGGAATGCATTTTGAGTGCGGAGACGTAAGCCGTTTTTCGCCGCCAAAAGCTCCCGATCTCGTTATTTCTCTGCACGCCTGCGATGTGGCGACGGACTACGTTCTGGCCGGCGCGGTTAAAACGGGGGCGAGGGTAATTCTTTCAACGCCTTGCTGTCAGCACGAAATAAATAATCAGCTTAAATGTGAAACGCTTTCGGCTATCACCGAGCATTCGCTGCTGAGACAAAAGCTCGCTGTAGCGGCGACCGATGCGCTTAGAGCCAAAATGCTTGAAATTTACGGATATAAGGTAACCGTCTGTGAGCTTATCGATCCCGAGGAAACGCCGAAAAACGTTTTAATACGCGCGGTAAGAAACGAAAGAGTGCAGGGCGCGAGGGTAAAAAAGCTTTCAGAGGAATATACGGCTTTATGTGAGTTTTTGGGAGTAAGGCCGACGCTTTTAAGCCTTCTCGGTTTGCCCGAGGTTGAAGGCAAGCAGATACCGTTTCCCGATAATAAATAACACTATTATTAAACAGAAAAACAACGTTTCCTTCAAACAGGAAAACGACTCATTTAAATAAAAAATATCGCTTCCTTTAAATAAGGAAAAATAGCTTTTTAAAAATCGTTAAACAACGCTTCCTTTAAATCAAAGGGGATAAAAATGAAAAATTTTAAAAACGTTTTTGGTTTCACCTTTTTCAGAATGATTAAGGGCAAAGGCTTTATTATTCTTACCGTTGTTATGGCTATGCTGTTCTTTTTGGCGCCTGCGCTCGGTATGACTGCCGCAGAGGTCTTTGGCGGCGAGGAGATAAAGCCGCAGTACAGCTATAACGTAACCGAGGTTTTCGTGTGCGATAAGCTCGGCGGCACGCCCGTAAGCCTTGAACCGTTTGCGGCAGGAACGCCTTTTGCGGGGATAAAATTTACACCCGCTGCGTCCACCGAGAGCGCAAGAGCCTTGGCCGAGGCAAACGTAACCTCGCTTATTCTGGTAATTGAAAAGGACGAATTTGGCAGGGTGTTTAACCTTGTAATTCCCGACGGAACAACGCTTTCCGAGGGCGATACCGCGGCTCTTGCCGATTTTCTTTCGGAAAACGCCATGGGCATTATGCTTGTGAAGTCCGAGCTTACTCCAGAGCAGCTTATCGAAGCGGTGAAAATAACCGAGGTCGTTCTGCCCGACACAGATGCCGACGAGGCGCTTACCATGGAGATTGTTGAAATGATAACGCCTATGCTTTACGCATTTCTTCTTTACTTTATGCTGATTTTTTACAGTCAGGGCGTTGCAACCTCTATCGTTTCCGAAAAGCATTCAAAGCTTATGGATACGCTTCTTATCGTAACTAAACCCACCGAGCTTGTTTTTGGAAAGATGCTTGCGGTGTCTCTCGCCGGAATATCCCAGCTTACCGTCTGGATTCTTTCACTTGTCGGCGGCTTTGCGACGGGAAGCGCCTTGGTTAAATGGATAAACCCCGATACCGATATGGCTATAATTACAATTCTCGGATCTCTTTCCGAAATAGGCTCACTCTTTACGCCCTTTGGAATTATTGCTTCCGTTCTGTTTATCGTGCTTGGGTTTTTGCTCTACTGCGCGCTTTCCTCTATCGGCGGCGCGATTTCCGAAAAGCCGGAGGATCTTTCGGCAAACAATATTCTCTTTACGGGTATTATGGCAGTTTCCTTCCTTGCGGTTGTATTCACCGGCCCGCTTTATACGGGAAAGAGCGCACCCGAAATACTTATCTATATCCCTTTTACCTCAATGCTTACCGTTCCGACACAGCTGCTTCTTGGAAATATAAGCGCTACGGAGACACTTATCTCACTTGTTATCATTATAGCGGTTACGATAGGTATAGGTGTACTTGCGGGTAAGCTTTATAAGGTTTTTGCGCTTTATAAGGGAAAATTCCCCGGTATAAAAAAGGCCATAGAGCTTTTACGCTCCGATAAAGCGTAAAAGCTTTACCGATGTGGTGCGTTAAGCTACCGCTTTTGGTTTTGCACGCTCGACATTTTCGGCTTTGTGCGCTTGACGTCTTCGGTTTTGTGTGCTCGATGTCTTCGGTTTTGCGCGCTCGACGTCTTTGATTTTTTACGATTGACTTCCTTGGTTTTTTACGCTTAATTTTTTGTTTTGAACACTTGATTTCATTAGTTTTTGTACGCTTGCCTGTCGGCGGAAATGGAGTTAACGATGATTTATAAAAGTCTTATTTTTGCGGAAACGCCGCCCGAAAGGGTGATAAGCGAGGACGTTATATCCGACCTTAAGCTTGACCTTGTTCTGCCGAGCGAGGTAACCGACGTTCTGCTCTATAAACCGAGCGAGGAAACTCTTTCTCTGCGGAGAGAGCTTTTTCAGCGCCTTCTTGACGTTGAAAATGCAGAGGAAGAGATTTGTGGAGTTCTAACCTCTCTTTCCGCCGCAAGGGAGCTTTACCTTGCGCTTAACCGCGCTTCCTCGGTAGCGGCATCGTCCTTTATATTCGTTTTCCTCTTTTCCTCTCTTTCGGAGTTCTGCAAAAAAGCGACGGGCTTTCGGGTTGACAGCGCTCTTTACAGCCGTTTTGCCGATACCATTAAGGCTCTTTCGGACTGCGACGGCTTTAAAAACGCGGAGACAGAGGCAAGTGAGCTTACCGCCGAGCTTTCAAAAATAAGTCAGGTTGTAATAGCGACGGAGGGAGAAGAGTCAAAGGTTTACAGAGAGAGCAGCGTTTGTATCTCCGAAAGACTTAGGGAGTGTGCCGCGGAGCTTGGAATCACGCTTACGGAAAAGAAAGAAAAGCCGATTATGCTTCAAAAGGGGATAGCGGAGGCTCTTGAAAAGCTGTATCCGTCGGAGTTTTTAAAGGCGAGGGAGTTTTACGATAATTACCGAATGCTCGTGCAGGGCGACATTTTTGACTACGAGGGTGAGCTTAAATTTATCCTCGGTATGCTGAAATTTACGGGAGAGGCGGCCTCGCGCGGAATACCGTACTGCTTTCCGACTCTTTCCGAGAAAAAGGAAATTGATTTTAAAAACGTTTACGATATAACTCTTTTGAAAAAAGAGGGAACCGAGATAGTGCCGAACGACGTAAGCTTTAACGAAAGCGAGCCGTTTTTCTACCTTACGGGGGCAAACGGAGGCGGTAAAACAACCTTTCTCCGCGCGCTCGGTGTATCGGTTTTATTCTTCCTTGCGGGTGCGCCTGTATTCTGCGAGGGTGGCGAGGCGTCGTTGCTTAGCGCCGTGTTTACGCACTTCCCGAGAGACGAGCGCTTTGAAGGATCCGGACGGTTTGTGGACGAGTTAAACAGGGTAAACGTAATCCTTGAGAAAAGCGATGAGCGTTCTCTTGTTCTTCTTAACGAAACCTATTCAACAACGGGAGAGGAGAAGGCGATAGCTTACACCGAGGAGCTTGCAAGGACGCTGCACAGAAGCGGAGCTTTTGGCGTTTACATTACCCATCAGCATAGCGTTAGCGAAAATGAAATTCCGTTTTTAAGCGTTGTGGTAGATGAAAGCGACTCTAACCGACGCACCTATAAAATAGAAAAACGCCGTACCGAAAGTCTTTCCTTTGCAAAGGACATTTTAAAAAAGCACGGACTTACGGGCGAGGCGTTAAGGAAACGGTTTGGTATAAACTAAAAACAGTTCTGTTAAAGGATTAAAAAATGAAAACAATCAGCTTACTGTATAAAGATGCCGATAAGAGAGGGCTCTCCTTCGGGAGAGAGCTTCGCGAGGCGGTATATAATCTTAATATAGACAGAATGGTTTACGCCGCGTGCAAAAACACGCAGTGCGCCGACTACCTGCTTTCCGTCATAGAGAGCGCACCCGCAGATAAGGATAGCGCCGTTTACCGCAGCGAAATACTTAAGGATTTTCTGGAAAACCCAAAGCTTCTTTCCTCTCTCGTTCAGATTTTTAAGGGATACGACGGACTTCGCTCCGAAACCGAGGAAATGATAAAAGAGGTGTTCCGCTACGGAGTGCCGTCAACCGACACGGGGCTTCTTGACTGCGCCTACGAGCAGCTTTATATAAACGCACATTTCGCGAGAAACGTTATAGCGTACTTTTCCGAAATAGACAGCGCCTTTGCCGATTTTACCGTTAGATCAGACGGGCTTTCCGCTATGAAGGACTTTTGTGTTTCGGTCAGGGAAAGCAGATGTATAGACGAGATAGAGAAGGCGGCGGAGCGATTTAAAAGCGAAAGCGTTGACAGTTATTCGTTTACCGTAAAATGCTCCCTTGATAAATCTCTTTCAGCGGTAGAAAGCGTTATTTCGGATATAACCGAGGCGGGTAAGAGCGCGAAAAAGAAGATTTTTCCCGCATTTAAGAAAAAGGAAACCGTACCGTCAAGCGTTGATATAGGAAACTCCGCGGGAGAAAGCGTAAGCAAAGCGACCGTCTTTGCTATCGGTGAGCTTTCCGCTCTGTTTTCCGATATTGCTGACGGAATATACTCCGCCTTCCTTGGAATAGGCAAGGAGCTAAGGTTTTATTCTGCCGCTCTGGAAATGGCGGATTATCTTAAGGGACGGGGAATGAATTACTGCTTCCCGACCGTTCTTGATAAAGAAGCCGACGTCTTTAAGGCGGAAGCGCTTTACGACATACTGCTTTTAAACGAGGGCAAAAACAAGGATACCGTGGTAACAAATTCTGCGGATATAAGCGAAAGCGGTCTTATGATAATAGGCGACAATAACTGCGGTAAAACCTCTTTTTTACGCGCTGTGGGTACTACCGTTATATTTGCGCAGAACGGTCTTTTCGTTCCCGCAGACAGCGTTAGCGCGAGTGTAAGATGTGGAGTGTTTACACACTTTTCCTCTGCGGAAAAGGATTTTACCGAAACGGATACCGCCGCGGGTCGCTTTGAAAGCGAGGTTATCGACGTTAAGGCTATAATGGACAAGCTAGAGCCGTATTCCCTCGTTATGCTTAATGAAACGTTCCAGACAACCGCCTATCGAGAGGGAGCGGAGGGAATGAAGGGTATCCTGGACGTGCTCTCCGAAATAAAGGTGAAATATATATTTGTAACCCATATAAAGGCTATGCTTTCGGAGTATAAGCCGAAAGGAGTAACCGTATTAAAAGCGGAAAAATATAATCTGGTTAAAGGCGTGTAGCACCTGTGCGAGCCATGAGAAGGCATTAGTAACGCTTTTTAAAAAATCGGAGAGACGTGAAAAAAGCCTAGATGATTTCTTTCTAAAATCGGAGAGACGTGAAAAAAGCTTTAGGTGATTTCTTTCTAAAATCAGAAAATCGTGAAAAAAGCTTTAGGTAATTTCTTTCTAAAATCAGAAACCCGTGAAAAAGCTTTAGTCAAATTTTTCAAAAAAATAGCGTGTCCGTGGGTGAGTAATCCACGGACACGCGAGATTTTAAAAAGCCTAAAAAACAATTTTGCTAACGGCTGCCAAGCTACTGCAAAATACTGTTAATAACGTCCCTCATACTGTAAAGTCCGGCAGGCTTATCCTTCATAAACATTGCGGCGCGCACAGCCCCTACCGCGAAAACCTCTCTTGATGCGGCGCTGTGCGAGAGGGTTACCGTCTCGTTCGTTCCCGCAAACAGAACCTCATGCTCTCCGACTATGTTTCCGCCTCTTATGGAATGGATACCTATTTCGGAGTCTCCGCGCTTCTGTCTTACAGAATGTCTGTCATAGACGTATTCGGGCGTGTAATCCGTACCCGCTGCCGCGGCATCCGCAAGCATTATTGCCGTTCCGCTCGGAGCGTCAAGCTTCTGGTTGTGGTGCTTTTCGATTATCTCAATGTCAAAGCCGGTAAGAACCGAAGCCGCCTTCTGAACCAGCGCGGTTAAAAGGTTTATGCCGAGAGACATATTTCCGGAGCGGAAAACGGGGATTTCCTTTGAAGCGTCGGCGATAAGCTTTAATTCCTCGTCGGTGTGTCCCGTGGTGCAGATAATTACCGCGCAGCCCGCGTCCTTGGCGTAATTTAAGATACCCTCAGTTGCCGTGTGATGGGAAAAGTCAACTATAACGTCGGCTCCTATGTCCTTTCCGACCTCGTCTATTCCGTGGTAAAGCGGAACGAAGGACGTGTCGGGAGAGACGTCAACGCCCGCGACAACCGTGGTTTTCGGCTCGCCGCTTACAGCGGCTAAAACTGCGCGTCCCATACGTCCGCAGGCGCCGGTAAGTATTATTTTTACTTCATTCATTTTGTTTTCTCCAACCCTTGTCGTAAACAATTATATAAGATTATGCTGGTGAAGGGACTCGCGGAGTATCATAAGATTCTTTTCGTCCATTTCGCAGAGAGGGAGCCTCATTTCCTCGCTGCACCAGCCCATTAAGTTCATAGCAGTTTTTACCGGAACGGGGTTGACCTCGATAAAGAGGTTGTTTATAAGCTTAAGAAGCTTAAGCTGAAGCGCGGCACTTTCCCCCACCTTGCCGTCAAAGAAAAGCTGACAGATGTCGTGCGTTTCCTTAGGCATTACGTTAGAAAGAACGGATATTACACCCTTAGCGCCGAGAGAAAGAATCGGAACTATCTGGTCATCGTTTCCGCTATATACGTCGAGCGCGTCTCCGACCTCGTCAAAAATCTGAGCAATGGTGCTTATGTTACCGCTTGCTTCCTTGGTCGCGACGATGTTCGGGTGCTTCGCTATTTCCTTATACACGGGGAGCGAGATGTTACAGCCGGTTCTTGACGGAACGTTATATACTATATTGGGAAGCGAAACGGCGTCCGCGATAGTAAGGAAATGCTTAATAAGTCCCTTCGGGGTAGCCTTGTTATAGTAAGGAGTTATCTGTAAAAGCGCGTCGGCGCCGGCCTTTTCGGCTTCCTTTGAAAGCCATACGGCGTAAGCGGTGTCGTTGGAGCCTGTGCCCGCGATAACGGGAACTCTGCCACCGACCTTCTCGACCGCGAAGGCTATCTCGTCAACGTGCTCGTCGTCGGTAAGGGTAGATGCCTCTCCCGTCGTTCCGCAGATAACTATCGCGTCTGTTTTGTTTTCAATCTGAAAGTCAATTATCTTGCCGAGCGAGTCGTAATCTATTTTATTATTCTTAAAAGGGGTAATAATTGCGACCGCGGAGCCTGTGAAAATAGGGGTTGTTTTCATTTTCTTTTTTCCTTTCCAAGGGTAGAATGATTTTAATAAAAAAAGCCGAGACGGCGTCCGGCTACGAATATTTCCGCTTATGCGGAATTATAAGATAGCACTCCATCAAAAATATGATGACAGTCCGTGGACTATTAATCCGGGGAAAGCATAGAAGTCTCTCCTTGGGACCAGCGTCCTGTGCTACCGAACACGGGGACACTTCGGCATTCCGCACCTTTCGGGGTATTTTTTACAAAGTCGGTACTTCTTTAATACCTTACTCTTTGCGGTATGCGCCTCTATCAATTTGCTTTTATTATGTTACTATAATCATAACACAAAAAATACTGTGTGTCAAGGAGTTTACAGAAAAATATGTCGGAAATAATTAAAAATAATTTAGTGAATACCGATTTGCAGACAAAGGATTTTTATTACGATATTCCCGAGGAGCTTATCGCTCAGGTTCCCGCCGAAAAAAGAGACGGCTCACGTCTTATGGTGCTTGGTAAAGAAAGCGGAGAGGTTACGCATAAGCGCTTTTACGATATAATAGATTATCTTCAAAGCGGAGATGTTCTTGTGCTTAACCGTTCAAGGGTGCTTCCGTCAAGAATGTACGGCAAAAGAGAGGACACAGGCGCCGATATAGAGGTTCTGCTCCTTAAGAAAATAGACGAAAACACGTGGGAGACGCTTGTTCGTCCCGGTAAAAAATGTAAGCCGTCAGTAAATATTATATTCGGAGACGGACTGCTTTGTGCTACTGTAAAGGAGATAACCGAGGAAGGAAACAGGATAATTTCCTTTAAAGCAAACGGAATGAGTGTTGATGAGGCGATACATAAGATAGGCGAGATGCCGCTTCCACCGTATATAACGTCGAGAGACTCGGAAAAGGAGCGCTATCAGACCGTTTATTCAAAGGAGGAGGGCTCTGCCGCCGCACCCACCGCGGGACTTCATTTTACACCTGAGCTTCTTAAGAAAATAGAGGAAAAGGGTGTTAAAATAGCAACGGTACTGCTTCACGTCGGGCTTGGAACATTCCGTCCCGTAAAGGAGAGCGAGATTAAAAAACACGTTATGCACTCCGAATGGTTTTCGATAGATAAGGAAGCCGCAGAGACGATAAACAACCGAAGGGGTAGGCTTATAGCGGTCGGAACGACGTCCTGCCGCGTACTTGAAAGCATAGCGGACGAGAACGGAAAAATTAAGCCCTACGAGGGCGAAACGGCTATATTTATCTATCCCGGATACCGCTTTAAAGCTATCGAGGGGCTTATAACCAACTTCCATCATCCGGAAAGCACTCTTATAATGCTTGTCAGCGCGTTTGCGGGACATAAAAACGTAATGAATGCGTATAACGTAGCAGTACGGGAGAGGTATCGCTTTTTCTCCTTCGGAGACAGCATGTTCATCCAATAAGCGGCGCAATACCGCGTTGCTCCTCGCCTACTCCCTCGACGTAGGTAGCTACGCTTTCGGGAGGGCGTCTCCGGTGCGCCTTGTCTTGCTTGTTTCTTGAATGAACTGTAAGGACGGCGCGAAGATCGCTCTGTTTTACGCACACATCGGAGACAGCATGTTCATCCAATAAGCGGCGCAATACTTATAGAATAAAAAAATCGCCCGAGATCCTTTACTGCGCCACCCCGCGCCGTCATTCTCGAGCGAAGCGAAGAATCTCGCGGGGCGTCTTCGTTCGAGAACGACGCGCCTTGGTTAAGATATAATTTACCCTTTTTTAACCTTGTGCACTTGAAAGACATTTAAAATAATGATATAATTATAAAAAAACAAGATATAACGGATATTATGAAACACGAACACAAAAACCACAGAGAAAGGCTAAGAAAACGGTTTCTTGAAACAGGGCTGAAGGGATTTGCTCCGCACGAGGTGCTTGAGCTTATTCTGTTTTATTCAATTCCACAGCAGGATACCAACGAAATAGCCCATAGACTTGTAAATCATTTCGGATCTTTTTCCGCGGTTCTGGACGCAGCTCCCGAGGAGCTTATGAGAATCTCCGGAATTAAGGAGATTTCAGCCGCACTTATAAAGCTTATTCCCGTTTTATGCTCATATTATCATCTTGATAAGGTTTACGGCGGAAAGAACTTTGTAAGCATTGAAAGCATCGCGGAGTACTGTATGTATAAAACCCTAAGCGAAACGAGAGAACGCTTTTACGTTATGATTTTCGATAACACTATGCGTATGCTTGCTTTTGAAATGCTGACAGAAGGCTCACACAGCGAGGTCGAGGTTAACGTCGAACAGCTTGCGCAGGTGCTTTTCAGATATTCCGGCTCAAATTTTATACTTATACATAACCATCCGGGCGGCTCGCCGGCGCCGTCGGAGGAGGATATAATTTTAACGCAGAAAATATACTCCGTTACGTCGCCGCTGAACAAATATCTTATCGAGCATCTGATAATTTCCAAAAACAGATACATACCGATAATGCAGTCTCTGCGCAGTCGCGGATACGATTTTTATTCCTTTAACTAACCCAAAAGCATTAAGCTTTTTCCTGAGAGGAAACACTGTAAATGAACAAAGGTGCAGAATTTAATTTTAAAAAGAATATACTTTACCCTGCCTGCGTAATATTTTTCGTTCTGGTTTTTCTGTATTTTCTCGTCGCTATGGCGGCGGGACTTAACGTAACCGAAAGCGAAACGGTTAGAACGCAGTACTACGACGGAGAAACCAACACGGGCAACATTACGTCAGAAACGAAGGACCCCGCGGCGCTCCCCGTTCAGACACTTCTCGGACTTTTTCTGTTCGGTGTGTCGGTGGTATCGCTTCGGTTTGTATTTAAGCTAAACATAAGTAAGATTTACGGGAGACTTATCCATTACGTCGGAACCGTTCTTTCCTTCCTTATATTCGTTATAGCGCTTTCGGGGGTAGCCTCGTCAACAGGCGCTCCTATGACGCTTGTAGCTGTGTTTGCCGTTTCGGTAATATATTTTATTATTCTCGGAATATCTCTGGCTCTTAAAAAACCGCTTTCAGGGATTTCTGAAAACAATAGGGTGAAAACGGTTAAAGATTATCTTTCCTTTACGCTTGCGGTCTTTACCGCCGTTGTTTTTGCCGTATCTCTTTTCGCTCTTATTACTCAGCTCAGTGTTATAGTCAGAGTTACCGAGGAGAAGATATTTATTACCGACAAGGCGTTCGACGAGGTCTTTGTTACGGTCGTAACACCGCTCGCTCCTACTCTCCAGAACTATCTGCGTTATCTTGCTTCTGCGGCGGTTTTCGCTATCGGGTACGCCGTTTTATTTACCGGACTTAATAAAGTCTTAAAGGGTATTCTTAATTTCGTTATACTGACGGCGGGATATATGGGCATATGGATTATCGGATTTGACTATTTCAGACTTGTCAAAGCCAACGCGCTTCCCGCGGTTATTATTTATCTTTCCGTTTATCTTGTCGCGCTTATTACCGTATGCATAGTTCTTTATGTTAAAAAGAGGAAGAGCGAGGAGACGGAGGATTACGAGTCGCAGTTTTCTGTCGGCAGAAGGAGCGGAAGGTAACTGTGGCACAAAAGGAAAACGGTATTGAAAAACGTAAAAAAAGCACTTCGGAAGAAGTGCTTTTTTGTTGCTGTGTGAATAAATTTGCTGTATTCAAAATATGAGCCGTTTTATTAAGGCGTTCACCAAATAAAATTCGATTTTGCCGCCTCTCCGTTATCAATCAGAATATCCTGAGCGGTCATTGACTTGTTTACCGCTGTAACGAAGTAAGCCCATTCCGCTATTTCCTCGGCGCTTGCCCATTTCGGAATAAGAGTTTCGTCCATTATCTGACGCCAAAGCTCGGGACTTCTCATAACGTGAGCGTTAAGCTCGGTCGTTACTCCGCCGGGAGAAAGACTGTTTGACGTTGCAGAGTATTTTGCCACGCGGAGCGCAACGTTTTTCATATAGGCAACCATTCCGCCCTTGCTCGCAGCGTACTCGGGAAACTCCGCGCCGGTGCTTGCGCTCGCAGACGCGATAAAAAGTACGCTTTTTATTTTATCCTGAAAGGCATACTTTTCGGTAACCCGTATCGTCCCCTTTAAGTTTACGTCAATATCACGTCCCGAGTCCTGTACACCCGCGTTGTTTATAAGTATCTCCGTATCTGAAATTTCCGGTAGGGGAGAGGAGAAAATGTCCGCTGTAAAATGGGTGTAGCCTTTATCCTCTATACTGCTTTTGCACACGTCAATTCCGATAACGGTATGACCGCATGCGAGAAATTTCTCCGCGATAGCCTTTCCTATTCCGCTCGACGTTCCCGTTATAACTACCTTCACTGTTTTACACTTCCTTTCCGGTGTCGGGAGCCACTGCCCCCGTTTTTATAAATTCAAAATATTCCGCGCCTATTCCGTCCTTTTTCCACCTTGCGCAGATTTTAAAGCCTACCCTCAAAAAGACAAGCTCACATATAAGCTCGGCAATCATTCCCGTAAGCGCGCAAACAAAGCACTGAGTAAGCGTCCAACCAAAAAACACACGGCTGACCGTAAGCGAAAAGGTCAGATTGTCAACAAACTGACCGATAGCGGTTGAAGCGTACGTTCTTGAAAAATACGCGAGAGCGCCGTCGGGATTTTTCTTAAAAAGATTTCCTATACCGTAGTTGGTGAAATTGTTTACCGTTGCGGCGATGAGAAACGCCGCCGTGCTTCCGAGCACGACGTACCACGTGCCGCCGAAGGTATTGTTTAACGCTGCGCTGATTATCTCTTTAAGAAAAGGCGGCTCCGCTTCGCCCCAAACTCCGGGAATAACAGAGGCGACAAAAAAGATAAGCGAGAAGAAAAGGTTTATTAAAGCGGCAAAAACCGAAAGCGAGGTTGCGCATTTAGGCCCGTAGTGCTTTGTAACAATATCCATTATAAGAAAAACCAGCCAAGAAACAATTATTCCGCAGTCAAGCGCCATCCACGAAAATGGGAGCGCTATACTTTTGTTTGCCAAGAGGTTCATTGAAAAAACCGCCATAATAAGCAGCGTACACACTGCGGACGGAAGGGAATTTATAAATAGCTTAAATTCACGCGCTTCCCGTTTAATTTTTTCGAGCATAAAAAAACTCCTTTAATCAGCCGTTAAAGGAGACAAAAGCACGAGATCGCAAATGCGTCGTGAAAATCCGTAGTTTTGTTTTAAGACAGGATGGTTACGAACTGTCTCCGATACCGGTATTTATTTAATGTAAATGTATTATATACTATTTTATCTGTTTTGTCAAGAGGGAGAAGGTCTTTTGGGAGAGAACTTTGAAATTCGTAAATCCCGGGGAGCAACGACCTGGTGTAATGAGCTTGAGGTTAAGTCCTCGAGCAATGTTTTTCAGAGTTTTTGTAAAGCTGTTTTATTTGTGCCTATAACATGCCATACTGTATGTATAAGGGATTTTAGAAAGCGGGTAATTTCAAATGGAGCTTCAGGAGAGAATAAATACGGTTATAGACAGGGTGATTACGTCGGGCGTGAAAATCGCAGTGGCACTTGCCGTACTGTTTATCTCGTTTAAAATTATCAACGTTATCGGCAGAAAAATAGAAAGGACAGCCGAAAACAGGAGTGTCGATAAAACCGTTATGCGTACCGCCGCGTACATCTTCCGAACGGGAATGAAAATAACAGTAGCGATATGTCTTGTTGGTTATGTCGGCGTCGATACAAGCGCTCTTACTGCTCTTATAACCTCTTTTGGAGTTTGCGTAGGCCTTGCCGTAAACGGCGCAGTATCTAACCTTGCGGGCGGTGTGCTTATGATTTTAACACGCCCCTTTCGTATCGACGATTTTATCGAGGCTCAGGGGTATTCCGGAACGGTCGTGGACATTCATATAACCAACACTAAGCTCCGTACGCCCGATAACAAAATAATTTATATTCCGAACGGACCGCTTTCTAGCGGTTCAATAGTAAACTATTCGCTTCAGGAAACCCGCAGAGTTGACGAGGTATTCTCGGTATCCTACGCTGCCGATTTTAATAAGGCAAGGAGTATTCTTTCCGAGCTATACGAAAACCACCCGCTGGTATTAAAGGAGCCGGCCCCCTTTATCCGTATGAGTAAGCATACCGCTTCCTCGATTAATATAACCACCCGTGCCTGGGTAAAGAGCGAGGACTACTTTACAGTCAAGTTTGATATGATAGAGCTTGTTAAAGAGAGGTTCGACGCCGAGGGAATAGAGATACCCTTTGGGCAGCTTGACGTCCACATAAAAAAGGATTAAGCGGAAGGCGAGAAAATCTTAGGCGTACTTTTTGCTTAATGCAACAAAATAAGCACCCACAAAGGGTGCTTATTTTGTTGGTGGAGTAAGCTTTAAGAAAAAACGAACCAATAAAATGGCTTATTGATAAGCAATCAGCAAATTTATCGCTTATCAAACACAACCGTAACGGTCGTGCCGATACCGAAGTCGCTCTCAATGGAAAGCTCCGCATCGGAAATAGCGCAGATATGCTTAACGATGGCAAGACCAAGTCCCGTGCCACCGATACGCTTGGAGTGGGATTTGTCAACACGGTAGAAGCGTTCGCAAAGTCTTGGCAGATGCTCTTTTTCGATACCGATGCCCGTATCCTTGACTTGCAGACAAACGCCTGTATCTGTGTCGGTAATCGAAATAGTTACCGAGCCGCCGTCCTTGTTATACTTGATGGCATTTGAAACAAGATTTTCAACAAGCTCAAAAATCATTGCTTGATCAGCGGTAAGCTTTGCCGAACCTACGATATTGGCGGTGATATTTCTGCTCCCCGCTTTTTCTGAAAGTCCGTCGAGAACCTCTTTTGCAATATCTTCGAGAGCCACCTCTGAAAGAATTCTCTTCGGTGCATCTCCGCTTTCGATTTTTGAAAGCATAAGCATATCAGAAATAAGGGAACCGAGTCTAAGGCTCTCTTTATAGATTCGTCCGAGCTGTTTCTTGGAGGTGTCGTCAATGCCTTCCTTGCTCATAAGAACCTCGGCAAATCCCTGCATTACCGTAATAGGCGTTTTAAGCTCGTGAGAAGCGTTGGCAAAGAAATCGCTCTTTTGTTTTTGAATAAGCCGCTCCTGTGTAATATCAGTAATAATAAGGATTGCCGCAATCTCATCGGAAATCGTATCATTGGTTACTTTTCTAATAACTACGGAAAGCTCCATGCCGTTATAAGAGCAGGTAAATGAGTGATCCTCGCCTAAATGGCTTGAAATATTTTTATATATTTCAAGGTTATCAATCAGTAAGAGCAGATCCCTTCCGATGTCGTAATGTGTACCGTTAAATAATGAGAAAGCACTCTTGTTTGCAAATACAATTTTATTTGTAGAGTCGAGCGCAATAATGCTTTGGGATACGTTATCAAGCACAGTGTTCAGCTTAACTCTCTCTCCGTCTGCAACACGAATATGACTGTGAATATTTGCATTCAGCTCGTTTATCTGATTGAGTACGGCAAAAAGCTCTGGCTCACTCATATCGGTTTTGATGGGAACGTACTCTCCGCCGTTGAGGCTTTTTAGACTATCACCGATTTCGGTTACTTTTGAAGATACGTTACGCGAGAGAATATTTGAAAGAACAAATGAAATAATTAACGATGCTACAAGCACCAAAAAGAGCAGGGGAATAAGAGCAGTAATGTAAGATGTAACCGAGCTGCTCACAACTGCAAGTCTAAGTATTACCTGCGTGCCGTCAGACAAAGTGGTCTTTGTGGCGTAATATGTCATATCGCACTTAAATGTCTCTGAATAGCGCTGAACGGTGTCAGGCTTGTCTGCAAGAGCGTTTTGAAATTCCTCTCTGTCCTTGTGGTTTTCAAGCTCCGCGGTAGCGTCGCTTTCGTAAAGCACGTTGCCCTCAAGGTCGAACACGGTTATACGAAGTTCAAGGTTGTTTTCGTATTTTTTGAAAAAAGCAAAGTCGCTTTTTTCATTCATAAGCTCTGCAGCAAGCTCGGTTTCTTCTTTCAGCCGTTCATTTACCACGTTCTTGGCGTTAAGATTAACGGCAACAAGACCGAAACCGAACATCAGAAGAACAGAAACGAGAGTAACTGCAAAGAATCGGTAAAATATCTTCTTTTTCATTTTGTCTCAAAGCGATAACCGATACCGCGCACGGTAACGATTACATCGTCGCCTCCACATTCCGTTATTTTGTCGCGGAGCTGAGAAATATGTATATCGAGCGTTCTCGTTTCGCCCATATAGCTTTCTTCCCAAACCTCGCGGAACAGCTCTTCACGCTCGATGGTAACGCCTGCACGTGCTATAAGCATTTTAAGAAGCTTATACTCCTTCAAGGTAAGTCCCAAATCGCGCCCTTCATAAAAGACCTTGTAAACGTTATTGTCAATTACAAATCCCCTCTGACTCGTCACGTAAAGGTTCGCACGGCGAATGTTGGTTTTGACACGTGCGATAAGCTCAAGCACCGAGAAGGGCTTGGTCATATAATCGTCAGCCCCCTTGTTGAGTCCTTTTACAGCACTTATCTCATCGGACTTTGCGCTTACGATAATAACGGGGATTTTTTCGTCAATCTCTCGGATCCTTGTTAGAATCGTATATCCGTCCATATCGGGAAGCATAATGTCAAGAATTATAAGGCTTGGACGAGCCTTTTCAAAAGAGCGAAAAAAGTCCTTGCCGTTCTCGAACATTTTAGTAAGATATACTCCTTCAAAAGCTCCTTCGTATAATTCTCTTATGCCTTCATCGTCTTCAACTATATAAATGATTTCTTCCATTAAAGTACTTTGTTCTCCTAATTTTACTGCTTTAGTATTATTATAACATAAAAGTAATGTAAAATCAATGTAAGAATTGACCTTGCAATGTAATGTTTATGTAAAGTCTATTGACCGTAAAATCCGTGAGTGCTATAATAATACGGGATATGATAAAATACCGCAATTTTTGCGGTTTATACATATAAAATGGAGGGAATTCTATGTTTGACATTTTTGACGTGCTTGCCTTAATAGGCGGTCTTTGTCTGTTCCTTTTCGGTATGAACGTTATGGGAGACGGACTTGAAAGACGTGCAGGAAATAGCTTGAAGGCGCTTCTCGGCAAGCTTACAGACAGTAAGCTTAAGGGCTTTTTGACGGGTTTGGGTGTAACCGCTGTTATTCAAAGCTCGTCAGCAACAACCGTAATGGTCGTAGGCTTCGTAAACTCAAAGGTTATGACATTAAAGCAATCCATCGGTGTTATAATGGGTGCGAATATCGGTACGACGGTTACCGCTTGGATACTCAGCCTTGGCGGTATATCGTGCGATAATATAGCAATAAAGCTTCTCTAACCGATGTCCTTTACACCTATTCTCGCGCTTATCGGTATTGGTCTTATTATGTTCTCCAAGTCATCAAAAAAGCATGACGTAGGAACGATTCTTCTTGGCTTTGCAACTCTTATGTTCGGTATGGATGCGATGAGTGATGCGGTATCGGGTCTTAAAGATATTCCCGAATTCCAAAATCTGTTCCTTGCATTTACAAATCCGATTCTCGGTGTGCTTATTGGCGCAGTTGTAACTGCAATAATTCAGTCGTCCTCGGCATCCGTCGGTATTCTTCAGGCACTCAGTGTTACGGGGGCGGTTTCGTACTCCGCCGCTATCCCGATTATTATGGGTCAGAATATCGGTACGTGCGTAACAGCAATGCTCTCGTCCTTTGGTGCAAACAAGAACGCAAAGCGAGCATCCTTTATCCATTTACTGTTTAACGTAATCGGAACGGTGATCTGGTTGACCGTATTCTGTATTATATCCGCAATATTTAAGCCGCTGATACTGAATGAGGCGGCATCCTATCTCGGAATCGCCATTTGCCATTCCATATTCAACGTATTGTGTACGGTTATTCTTCTGCCCGCATCCGCGCTTCTTGAAAAGCTTGCATACAAGATTGTTCCCGAAGGAAAAGCACCCGAAAAGGTTGTTGAACTTGACGAGCGCCTTCTTGCAACTCCGGCGATTGCAGTTGAGCAGAGCAGCAACTTGGCTTCCAAGATGGCAGCCGAGGCTATTGAAGGCTTCCGCCTCAGCATACAGTCTATAACAGGATATACACCCGAAATTGCAGAAAGAATCAGAAAGATTGAAGATGATACCGACCATTATGAAGATGTTCTCGGCACATATCTGACAAAGCTCAGCAAGAGCCAAGTGTCTGACGAGGACAGCGCAATCGTTACCAAGCTTTTGAAAGCTATCGGCGACTTGGAACGAATCTCTGACCACGCAGTAAACGTGCTTGAATCGGTTGAAGAGCTTCGTGAAAAGGGCATTGAGTTTTCTCCTGCCGCAAGAGAGGAAATCGCAGTTCTTTGTGCTGCCACGAGCGAAATCCTTTCTTTGACGGAAGCGGCTTTCGTTAACAACGATCTTACTGTCGCATATGACGTTGAGCCTCTTGAACAGGTTGTTGATAACCTTAAAACGCTTCTTCGTAACAACCATATCGCAAGACTTAGAGACGGTGCCTGTACCGTTGAAACCGGATTTATATGGTCGGATCTTATCACCAACTTCGAGCGTGTAAGCGACCATTGCTCCAACATTGCCGTAGGTATAATCGACGTGAGTGAGCATACGATGAACGCTCACGAGGTTATAAAAAGTCTTAAACACGGTAATGCAAATTACACCGATAAGTACGAGGAATATTCAAGGAAATTTTCTATAAAGCTTAACCTTGGTTTATAAAATTTTTAGCTTTGGCGCCGTGGTACGTGCTTGTCCCCAAGCAAGTCGGCTCGCCACCGCTCTGCTGAGCCGAGCGGTAATCGGAAACTCGTGCTGTGCAGCTTCTTTCAATGCCAAGGCATTGAATAGGCTCTCGCTTTCTATTCTATGCAACAAAAAAGACACTCCTGTGAGTGTCTTTTTTATTGGTGGACCATCTAGGACTCTGAACATAAAGCTGCACCGAGCCGGTTAGTTTACAGTTTGTTAGTGCTGTGCAGCTTCTTCAATGCCAAGGCATTGAATAGGCTCTCGCTTTCTTTTCTATGCAACAAAAAAGACGCCCACAAGGAGCGTCTGTTTTGTTGGTGGACCATCTAGGACTCGAACCTAGGACCTACCGGTTATGAGCCGGGTGCTCTAACCAACTGAGCTAATGGTCCGTACAAATGCAAGGAATATTATACTACATTATTTGTCATTTGTCAAGGGGGTTTTGAAAAAAAGTAAAAAATATTTTCCGATCCGCGTAAAAAAGCATCTGAAAATCTTACGGATAAGGAGAGAGGGTGCTCTGTGGCGTTAAAGTATTTGTTTACCGCTATGACAAATTCTGTACACTTGTATATGTTAAAATATACAAAATGATAATTGTCTTATGCAAAAATAAAGCATATAGAACAGAACATATATTACTTGTGAAAGGATTTTGAAATGAAAAAACTCTCACTACTTCTTGTGCTTATAATGGCGTTCGGTTGTGTGTCTATGGCATTTACCGCCTGTGCCAAGGACGACGACGGGGATGACGGCTCTATTCCTGACGAAAAAACTTATATGGTTTGTCTTGGCGACAGTATTACCTACGGTCAGGACGGTACGCCCGGCAAAGAGGGGCAGATGAAGAAGCCTTATCCGGCTCTTATTAAGGATACCCTCGGATACGACGTTGAAAATATAGCGGTTCCCGGTGCAACGGTTTGTACCGGTGTTCGCAGAAAAGATAACTCTATTCGTCCGACCATACATGACCAGCTTGATAAGATAGAAGGAACCCCCGACGTCATTTCCGTTATGGGTGGGGTAAATGACTGCGGGTGGGTTGAGCTTGGCAGCACCGCTTCCGGAAATCGGGACGCCACGACGCTTTACGGCGGCATAAGAGTTCTTTGCTCCGAGCTAAAGCTTAATTACCCTGATACGTTTATATTCTTTATCACCCCTCTTAAAACGAGAAACTGGGAGGCCGGAAGCTCTAAGGGTTACGACCTCAGCGACGTAGCCGAGGCTATAAAGACCGTTTGCGCAGAGTATGACATTCCTGTTTACGACGCGTTTAACGAGTGTATTATCGATTTTACCGACGAAAACACATCTAGCGACGGAACTCATATCGCGGCAGACGTTATTAAAAACGAGGTTGCACCTAAAATTATACAGTTCATAAAGGACGAGTACGAAAAGGCGGAATAACGTGCCCCTGAAGCGCAAAATAAGGAAAAAACAAGGCTTATCCGAGCAAACGCTCGGATAAGCCTTGTTGTATTTAAAAATCTGCGCCGCAACCGATAAATAGCTACCCGTCAATTCTCGTGTTTACAGCTCTGACAGTTGTTTCTCGTGTTTATGGCTCTGACGTTGTTTCTCGTGTTTATGGCTCTAACAGTTGTTTATAGCGCCTTTAATGGGGAGGCGGCTTAACTTACGGTCTCTTTTTTCGCTTCCCGCTCTTAACGTAATGCTCCGAAAGAAGAAAAGTAAGCTCTATAATGATAAGCCCGATAGCGGCAAACGCAAGTACGGAGAGATACTGCAGAACCCAGTACATTACGTCAGCGGTGTTGACCGGTGGCCCGATGCTGGGATCGTTAAAAGCGGATATCATATTAAACAGCGTGGTTAAAAGATGGACTCCCGAATGTATCGAAATCGAAATTACGGCAGAAAGAACGAGGGGGTGGCGTGCGTCGGTGTACCGTCCCTTGATGGGCGGCGTGTTTAACACCGTTTCCTTGTTTTTTGTTATTTTAATAAGAACTATATGAATGATGATATAGACGGTATGGTTTACCGCAGCGTCTATTGCGAGCATGATTATTTGCAGTAAAACGTCTGATGTAATACCGTGCCCGTAGGAAACGTAGGAGTAAAGAACGCAGGTAAGAGTCGCGGATAAAAAGGAGATAACGTGCGAAAGAAAGGCGAGCTTGATAATTCCTACCGCGTTTTCCCCGAAGTTGATAACCGCCGTGATAAAGATACCAAATCCTATGTAAACCGACGTAAGGCTTAAAATATTTTTTGCTACGGTGATAAAGGTGCCGAGGCTTCCGTAGGCGATGTCTCCCTCGGTGTAAAGATACAAGAACTGAAGGAGAAAGTCGTTCAGAAACGGCACGAATGCGAAGGTTCCTATGGCAAGCCAAAGGAGGTTTTTATACATATACGCCTCGGCAAATGTGGGTTTTCTCATATAATTTCCATTCCGCTGCCTTAGACAGCTTTTAGTTTCAAACGGCTATCACCGTTTACGTGTTATCTGTTATGTGTAGAGGGGTGATTTACCCGTTATTTTATATCGTTTACGTCGTATGGGGTGAGCTGATAAACGAAATAGTTAAGCCAGTTTGAAAAGAGAAGGTGAGCGTGTCCTCTCCACATATTTTCGGGACGCGCCTTAGGGTTGTCGCCCGGAAAATAGTTTTTCGGAATATCAATATCAAGTCCCTTGTCAAGGTCTCTGAAATATTCCTTTGCGAGCGTGTCGTTGTCGTATTCCGAATGTCCCGTTACAAAGAACATACGGCTGCTGCGGTCGGCGATTATATACGCCCCCGCCTCGTCCGAGGCGGCAAGAATATCAAGAGCCGGCTCGCGCTCTATATCCGCTATTTTGCACTCTGTATGACGGGAGTGAGGGGCGAGGAATCTTTCGTCAAAGCCGCGGAGAAGGGGGTGGGTGGGCTTTAAAACGTTATGAGGGTAAATTCCGAAAAGCTTTTTGTTAAGCTTATATTTCGGTATCCCGAAATGGTGATAAAGCGCCGCCTGCGCCGCCCAACAGATGTGGAAGGTCGAGAAAACGTGGGTTTTTGACCACTCCATAACTCTGCAAAGCTCCGGCCAGTAGTCAACAGCCTCAAAGGGAAGCTCCTCGACGGGCGCACCGGTAATTATGAGACCGTCAAACTTCTCGTCGCATACGTCGTCAAAGCACTTATAAAAGGTCGCCATGTGCTCGGCAGAGGTGTTTTTTGAAACGTGGGACGCCGTCTGAAGCAGGGTGATTTCTACCTGGAGCGAGGAGTTGGAAAGCAGACGCACGAGCTGGGTTTCTGTTACAACCTTTGTCGGCATAAGGTTAAGAATAGCTATCTTTAAAGGACGAATATCCTGCGTGTTTGCGCGAAGCTCGTTCATAACGAAGATGTTTTCGTTTTCAAGTATTTCTCCCGCGGGAAGTCCGGTTGGTATTTTTATCGGCATTTTCTTAACGTTCCTTTCTGCAAAAAAGCCTTGGCGTGTAGTTTGCGGATTTGCGGGATTTTCCCGTCGCGTTTCGGTATAAAACGGAACGCCCCGACACGGTAAAACATAGGCTTTTCGTAACATTTAAAATCAAATTAAAGACATTATTTATTTTAATTATAAACCAAACGGGGAAAAATATCAATACTTTTCATATCCTTTTTACTTTATTTAACAAAAATTTATTATTTTCTTTCGTAAATTATTTTTTCTCTTTAAGGGATAATAAAGATACTGACGTAATTTTTCAGTCGTAAAACACGTGAAAAAACATCGCGCCGAAGGCAAAGCTTGGCGGTACGCGTTTGGGGTAAAAGACGGTGTTACGGCAAACGGTTGGATTTAAATTTTTTTGCATTGTCATACTAAGCGCGGCTTAAATGCTGCCGCAGAGAGGATAAAACGCGAGAATGATGTTTTTGCGGTTGCAAAAAAATTATTTGATAAAATGAAACAAAGAAAACGGAGCGAACAGGTAAAAAGGAAAGAAAAATGAAAAATAAAAAGATAAAAAACACCGCGCGATTTATCGGTAAAACGGTGGGTACGGTATTTCTCGTCGGCGCGCTTACGCTTTTTTTCTCTGCTATCGGGTTTATTGTATATGCGAAAAACGGCCCCGGTCTGTCGGTTGACGAGTTTTATACGGTAGCAAGGGCGCAGGATAAAACCTCTCGGCTGTACTACGTATCGTATAGCGAGGACGACGGACGCGTGGGTGTAATTAAGGAGATGGAAACACTATACGCGGAGCAAAACAGAGATTGGGTAAAATACGGGGAGCTTCCGCAAAACCTTATAAACGCATTCGTTGCGATAGAGGATCATAGCTTTTTTACACATAGCGGGGTTAATTTAAAGCGTACCGCGGGTGCGGTGCTCGGCTATATAGGTGGAAAAGGCAGTTACGGCGGTTCAACCATAACCCAGCAGCTTATAAAGAACGTAACGGGGGAGGACGATTACAGCGTCGGCAGAAAAATAAGGGAGATAATCAAGGCGTATAAGCTTGACGCCGTTCTTTCAAAGGAGGAGATTTTAGAGCTTTACCTTAACACTATATACCTTGCGGAAAAGAGCTATGGAGTTGGCACAGCTGCGAGGACCTATTTCGGTAAGGACGTTAGTGAGCTTACTCTTACCGAATGCGCCTGCCTTGCCTGTATTCCGCAGTCTCCGTCAAAATGGAATCCGGTCGCTAACCCCGAAAACAACGAGCTGAGAAGAAAAACCGTTCTTCTCCGAATGGCAGAGCTTGGAATGATAAGCGAGAGCGATGCGGAGAGGGCGGCAAACGAGCCTATTGTTTTAAGCGAGAAAAACGAGGGAATAAAGAGCGGAGATAAAATATATTCGTGGTACACCGAATCGGTAATAGAGGAGAGCATACGTCTGCTTGTAGAGAAGGGAATTGCCGCTAACCGTCAGACGGCAACCAAAATGATATATACGGGTGGGCTTCAGATTGTAACGGCGTGTAATCCCGAGATGCAGGACGCCGTTGAGAGCTATTTTAAAGACAGCAGAAATTTCTTTACAAAGGATATGGGTGTACCGAAAAAGAGCATAAACGGTGGCAAAGGCGGTCCGTCAGAGGGCGCCGTGGGAAACGGCGTGGCAGAAAAGCTTTATCCCGAATGCTCAATGGTTATAATGGATAAAAAAGGGAATATACTTGCTCTTGCGGGGGGCGTGGGTGAGAAAAAGACCAACAGAGGAATAAACTACGCTACCGGAACGCTTCGCTCCCCCGGATCGGTTATAAAGCCGCTTGCCGTATATGCTCCGGCGATAGATTGCGGTCAGATTACCTATGGAAGCGCTATTGACGACACCCCCGTTAAGTTCGTCAAAGCCGCCGCGGGCGGAATGAGAGGGTGGCCGCAGAACTACCCCGTGGGGTACCGTGGGCTTACTACGGTAAGAGACGCGGTTGCGCGTTCCGTAAACACCGTTGCCGTAAAGGTGCTGGAGGAGTACGGCGTGGACAGGTCGTTTAAACTGCTTTATGACGGAATGAAAATGCGGCATCTTATAAATAAGGAAACGAGAGGGGAACGCGAGTTTACCGACAAGGCGGTATGCCCTCTTGCGCTCGGTCAGCTTACCGACGGGGTGAGCGTATCGGAGCTTACCGCGGGATACACCGCCTTCCTCGGTGGGGGTGTCTTTAACGAAAGCAGAACGGTGCTGAAAATAATGGACGGCGAGGGAAAGGTTTTGATAAATAACTTGCCGCACGGAGAGGCGCTTTTCTCCCCCGAAACGGCGACGGTAATGACAAAGCTTTTGCAGGGGGTTACGGCGGGCGGAACGGCGAGCGCTATGAAAATGAAGAAATCGGTGGAATGCGCGGGTAAGACGGGTACGACGAACAACGACCACGACAGATGGTACGTCGGATACACTCCCGATCTTATCGCGGGCGTTTGGTTTGGTTATCCCGAGCCGCACAGTCTTGAAAAATTCCCGACCTCGCCAAGCCCCGCGCTTAAAACGTGGGATAACGTAATGAAAACAGTAAATACGGAAAGGTATCTCGGACGGGAGCCTACGAGGAGATTTACCGATGCAAAGGGCGTAATAACCGCCACATATTGTAGGGATTCGGGAAAGCTTATGACCGCCGCCTGCGCATGCGATCCGCGTGGAAGCAGAGCGGAGACGGGATACTTTAAGGTCGGTACCGTTCCTACCGAATACTGCGACTGCCACGTGCTTGTAGATTATGACGCGGTACACGGGGGCGTTGCATCTCCCTACTGTCCTGCCGATAACCGTGTAAAGGTGGGACTGTTAAACGTAAGGCGAGAGTTTCCTTACGACGTGATTATAACAGACGCGCAGTACACCTACCGTTATCTTTCGGACGGTATCCCACCGTGTCTCCATTCAAACGAGCCGTTTTACCGCAACCTTATGCCGCAGAACGTTTTTCCGGGGCGTAGTGCAACCGGACGGCCGTTTAACAGGATATGCTACGACTGTTACTTTGAAGCGAGGTTTTTTGACGAGGAGTACTATGGGGATAGCGAAAAAAACACGGAATACGAGGATTAGGCTGTAGCTTTTTCCGTTATTTAACGGAGAAAACACAGTGAAAAAGCACCGCTGCTTTGCGGTGCTTTTGTCATAGTAGGCGTGAGTTTTTCGGTTGTGTTAATTATTTTGCTTTTTTTGGTTCGAAATTTGGGAAGCAAAGCAAATAGTAGTCGCACTCATCGCAACAACATTCAAAGCATAGCTCTCCGTTACCAAGACAAGTGGTAGGCTCTCCGGGTGTGATTTCTACACCGGTAATGTCTATTATCTTTTTTGGAATATCATTGTTCATATATACCCCCTATCAGCATATAAAAAAGTGCGCCCCGTGAAGGAACGCACCGAAAAAGTGTTCCTTCATTGTTGTCGCACAATCTCTCGCCAGTGTTAGTGGGTATGAGGAAAAAAGGAAACACCTTTTACCAAGGTTAGTTTCCCACTAACACAAAAAAATATTAGATTGTACGACAGGTATATTTTATCACATTTCTGTTGATTTGTCAATAAAGCTTGAAAAATTGACAAAATATTATTGCTTTGGTGTCTTTAATCACCCCGGAGCTTGTCAAGAAAAAGGACCGAGAACGTAAAATGTTCTCTGTCCTTTTCCTGTGGGTATGCAACGTAATTTATTGAATTTCATTTACAGAAGTTTTCCACGTAGCTATCTATGGCGTTTTCAATAACGCTTATCGCAACGTCGCGTCCGCTTACCTCGTTAACCGCCGTCGTTTTGTTCTCAAGGTTTTTATATACCGAGAAGAAATGTCTCATTTCCTCGAAAACGTGGTTCGGGAGCTGGTCAATGTTGGTGTAGTGATTATAGGTAGGATCGTTGAACGGTATGGCGATGATTTTTTCGTCGCTTCTGCCGTTGTCTATCATCGATATTACGCCTATGGGGTATGCTCTTACAAGAGAGAGTGGTTCGAGCGGCTCGGTGCAGAGGAGCAGAACGTCAAGGGGGTCCTGATCATCTCCGTAGGTGCGCGGAATAAAGCCGTAGTTTGCGGGATAGTGGGTAGAGGTGTAAAGAATACGGTCAAGCATTATAAATCCCGTTTCCTTATCAAGCTCGTATTTTTTCTTGCTTCCCTTTGTGATTTCAACAACGCAGATAAAGTCCTCCGCGCTTATTCTTTTTGGGGAAATGTCGTGCCAGATGTTAGCCATTTTAATATTCCTTTCGATTTATATAAATCCGTTTATTTTTGATTTTAATGTAGTAAGAGTATTTGGTGCATTTTTATTCGGTTACCGTGTAACCGGCTTCCTCTATAACCTTTACCAGAGTCTCGCGGCCGACAGGCTTTGAAACAGTTACCGTCGCAGTTTTCTTTTCAAGGCTTACCTTGGCCTTTACTCCGTCTATCGAGTTAAGAGCCTTTTCCGCGTTCTCGCGGCAGTGCATACATTTCATACCTTCGATTTTAAGCGTAAGCTTTTCCTTTTTTGAAAAAAACATAAATTTGTCTCCTTTCGCTTTTTGAGCGCATATTTCGTTAATTTTATATTCCTTTAAATAAATTAAGCCGTAAGGCGTTAAATACTACCAGTACCGAGCTTACGCTCATTGCCGCGGCAGCTATCATAGGGGTAAGCAGTATCCCGAAGGCGGGGTAAAGAGCTCCCGCCGCAAGCGGTATTCCGAGGGTGTTGTAAAAGAGCGCCCAGAAAAGGTTTTGCTTTATTACACGCAACGTCTTTTTGCTGAGCAGCACCGCGTTAACCGCACCCGTAAGTGAGCCTGACGTTAAAATTATATCGGCGGAGTCGATAGCGATGTCGGTTCCCGCGCCCATGGCTATACCGACGTCAGCCTCGGCAAGCGCGGGGGCGTCGTTTATGCCATCGCCTATCATAACGCGCGGCCGTTCGTTGCAGCTCGCTATTTCTCTGTTTTTATCCGCGGGCAGAAGCTCTGCTCGGTATTCGTTAACAAGAGTTTTTTCAGCTATGTGCGCCGCTGTTTCCTTTCTGTCGCCCGTAAGCATAACGGTCTTTATGCCCATTTTTGAAAGCTTACCGACAGCCGAGGCGCTGCTCTTACGTATTTTGTCCGACATCATTATAGCGCCGAGGTATTCTCCTCCGTAAGAGACGTATAGGGGAATCTGCCAGTCCTTTCCCGAGGGCAATTCGGACGGAATGGGGATATTGTTTAATTTAAGGAGCCGCTTGTTACCGACGGTTAATTTTTTGCCTTCAATCTCGGCGCTTATTCCACCGCCCTCGGTTAAGGAAAAGCTTTCTGTGGGCAGGAGACTAAGACCCGATTCCTCCGCTTTTTTTAGTATGCCAACGGCAAGTGGGTGTCCCGAAAGCGCCTCCGCAGAGGCGGCAAGGAGAAATAGGCGGCATTCTTCTGTGTTTCCGTAGGGAATAAGCTCATCGACACTTGCTACCCCCTCGGTAAGAGTTCCCGTTTTATCAAGAAAGACGGTTTTTGCTTTTCCTACCGTTTCGAGAGAGCGGGCGTTTTTTATCAGTACACCAAGCTCCGCGCCCTTTCCTGACGCCACCGTAACCGCGACCGGTGTTGCAAGTCCGAGTGCGCAGGGGCAGGAGATTACCAGAACGCTTATAGCGCAGTTAAAGGCAAAGGAGAAAGAGCTTCCGCTTATAATCCAAGCGAAAAAGGTTATAAAAAATATACCTATGACGGCAGGAACGAACACCCCGCTTACCTTATCGGCAAGTCTTGCTATCGGAGCCTTACTTGCCGAGGCATCGCCTACAAGCCGTATTATCTCTGAAAGGAGACTTTCATTTTCCGTTTTGGTAACCTTCATTTCAAAGTATCCGTGGGCAGATACCGTTCCGCCTATAACCGTATCGTTTTCCGAAAGCTCGGCGGGAAGACTCTCTCCCGTAATGGCTGAAACGTCAACCGAGGCGCTTCCTTTAATAATAACCCCGTCGGCAGGTACGGTTTCTCCGCTTTTTACCGCTAAAACATCACCGACGCTTAAAAGAGATACATCGACCGTTTCCTCGCCGTTTTCCGTTATACGGGTGGCGGTTTTAGGGCGGAGTGAGATAAGTCTTTCGATCCTTGACGTCGTTTTACCCTTTGCGAATGCTTCAAGTGTTTTGCCGAGAAGCACAAGGGTTAAAATCATAGCAGCCGACTCAAAATAAAGCGTTTCGGCATAAGCGTTAAGGGCGGAGACGTCGTTGTTTACAGACGCAACCGTTGCGGCGATAAAAACGTAAATTCCGTAGAAAAACGCCGCGCCCGATCCTATCGCGATAAGCGACTCCATATTTGGGGTTCGGTGAAGGAGCGCATAAAATCCGCCTATAAAATATTTTCTGTTTAAAATTATAACGGGAAGTGTGAGAATAAGCTGAGTAAGAATAAACAAAACGGCATTGCCGTGCGGCGAAACGGCGTGCGGCAGCGGAGCACCGAGCATATGTCCCATAGAAACGTACATAAGAGCGAGAGTGAACGCCACGGAAAGGATAAGCCGCTTTTTCAGAAGCTCTTTCTGTTTATCCGCTGATACGGTGGCTGTGTCATCGGCAAGAGAAGCCTTATATCCCGCTTTTTTAACCGCTTTTATGATTTCTTTTTCGTCGGTTTTGGTTTCGTCGAAGGTAACGAGCATAGACGAGGTCAAAAGACTTACGTTACATTCGGTAACGCCTGAAAGCTTTTTCGTTGCCTTTTCAACGTGTGAAACACAGGCGGCGCACATCATTCCGCTTACTGAAAATTTTTGTTCCATTTTTATCGTACTCTTTATATTTTTATATTTAAATCGGTTGTCTTAATGGGTATTTTCGCCATACGGTAAATAAAATATACCGTGATAATGCGTAAGCCCTTTACTTTTTGAAAGTTCCGAGCGCAAGGAGTGGCGGCATACGAGTTCTTTCGCAGCGGCGAAAGTCCTCGCGGCAATATTCCGCGAATCTTTCACGCTCTGCGGAGTCCTCGATATATTTCAGTCCCGTAGCGTAAACCTTTTCGTATATTGCCGCCTGAGAGTATGCCGCCGGATTTCCTTCGAGCGACTGCGATAGCGATGAGAAAAAGTCGAATGGGGTTACGTAGGCTTCGGTAAACGGCGTTGGTGTGTGGTCGGTTGGAGTAACGCAGATATTAGAAAAAGCGGAATTTGAGGCGCGGTCGGTTTGGGGAATGCAGACGTTGGCAAATGCGGGGGACGGGGTGCGGTTAAACGGGGTAACGGGGGCGCTGTCGTTCGGTGTGTCGCACCCTGTTTTACCGTTTTCCTCTCCAAGCAAAAAGCTAAGGGATAGGGCAAACCTTCCGCTATTAGCCACGCGGTCAACCGTGTGAGCAATACCTTTTAAAAGGTAGATTTCATCAAAGGAAAGAGTGCTTGTACAAAGCACCTCGTATGGCGGCTCGCTGCGGTGTTTTATACCGTATTTTTCCGCATTCTCCGCGATTTTTGTGCCGGACAGAAGCTTTAAAAAGCCTATTTGAAGCTCGTCTGAAAGGTGATATACCTCGTTTACCGAGCGTTTTATGCTGTCAAGACTGTCAAGAGGAAGACCGCAGATTAAATCAACGTGTACCGGTACGGTTTTTATAGCCTTAAGCCTTCTTAGATTCAAAAGCTCTTTTTTTATGTTTCCACCGCGCCCGCATTCGGCTAAAACGGAGACGTCGGTGCTTTGAATACCCGCTTCGAGCTGAAATTTTCCTTTGGGCGCGAGCGATAAAATTTCAAGCGCCTCATCGTCGATTATCGACGGCTGAATCTCAAAATGGTAGCGGCAGGTGTATTTTTCGTCAAGAAGACCTCGCCAGATTTTTTTGGCGCGGGCAAGGTCATAGTTAAAGGTTCTGTCAACGAGCTTTACGGTTCGTCCACCGTTCTTGTTAAGCTTTTCAAATTCAAGGAGATCGTCAAGTGTTGCTTCAGCACTTTTGGCTCTCACCGAGCAGTCGCCTCCCGAAAGACAGTAGCCGCAGGAAAACGGACAGCCGCGCGAGGATTCGTAATATACAAGCTTGCCTGCCGGAAGGTCCTCGGGGGTGCCGTAGTCAAGAAAATAGTGTGGGGCGCGAGATAGAAAAAGGCTATCGGGTGCGCCGTGGATTTTTTTAGGGAGCTTCGGGTAGGTAGAAAGGAGTTTTTTGATACCCTCCTCCCCTTCTCCTATGATAATGCTGTCAATAAACGGGTGGTTTTTTAGCACCTCGTCTGCCTTGTAGCTGACCTCGGGACCTCCGAAAAATATTTTACAGTCAGGGCGCAGCTTTTTAAGGCTTTCGGCGACGCTTAAGGTTTCGGTTATATTCCAGATATACGCCGAAAACCCATACACGGGTGCGTTTTCGCTGTATAGAGCGTGCAGAACGGCATCTCTTTTGTCTTTTAGCGAAAACTCTAAAAGGGATACCTCGGGTGGCGTTTCAAGGTCGCGCACGGCGCTTCGGAGAGCCCGAATCGCGAGGTTTGTATGGTAATGCGAAGCGTTATACGAAAAAAGAACGAGCTTCAAAAAATCACCGCCTTGCATACTGAAATAAAACACGTGGTTTGCCCAAGTCTTTCGGAACGCTGTTGCTTACCGATTTGTCTCGGATACGGTTTTATTATAGCATTTTCGGCGTTTTTTGTCAAGTAAATGAAAAAAGTAATGTATTAAGTAACGTTTATTAACAAATAACTGCATATTTCAGGTAAATTTAAAAAAACAGCAGTCAAAATTCCCTTTTTTAAGACCTTTACCGTCAAATGGTTGTGGAATTTACACATTGACATTATGCTTAAAATGTAGTATAATTAAATAGACTATATATAAAATACACGCGTTACGCGTTTTACATATAATACTTTAAAAGAGGCGCGCATTCAGTGAATATAACTGAGCGAAAAAGCCGGATTTAAAGAATAAACGAAATTTTAGGAGTAAGCTTGATGTTACATCGAATTTACACGGAAATAAATAACAGCGGAAGCTTTGTGTACGACCTCGTTGCTGACAAGATATTTCTGAAAACGTCGTTAAAAATAAGACCGACGAAAATAAGAAAGGTCATAGAGATAAGCGGAGATGTCAGCCGCGACGTTTTAAACGTCTTAAAGCAGACGGTTGCCTCGGAAAACGGCGAGAAGGTAAGTCTTGAAAAGGATAAAAAGCCTACCGCGGGCAGCGCCGTCCTCATTATGCAAAAGTACGGCAGAACCGACCGCAAAAGCGAGGAAATTACCGATATTATAAGGCTTTTTGCGGAGGATACGGATATTAAGGTTACCGTTGGCTCGGAAATCACCTTCCCCGAGGACGTGTCCGAGGAAAAGGCAGAGGAAATCTGTCGCCTGCTCATAAATCCGCATACGCATACCGTTAAATCGGGAAGCGAAAGCTACGAAAAGCTGTCAGACCTGCCCGAGCATACCGATTTTGTAAGCGGATTTAATATGGCGAAATATACCGAGCTTGAAAAGCTGAAAAAGAAATATCGCCTCGAAATGGATATGGAGGATATGGTTCGCGTTCAGAACTATTTTCTTTCCGAAAGCCGAGAGCCTACCCTTACCGAGCTTCGTATAGCAGATAGCTTCTTTTCCGAGAGCTTTCGACATACAACCCTTAAAACCGTCCTTTCGCAGGTTGACTGCGAGGACGAGGCGACTAAAATCGCGTGGGAGCATTACAGAGCGCTCCGCGAGGACGCAGACGCATCTCTTTCCGACATAGCGACGTCGGCAAACGAGTTCATTGAGTCTAAGGAGATTAAAAAGGCTACCGAAAAGTTAAACGGCATCAAAATTGACGGCGAGTGCGACGGCAAAAAGCTTCTTATGCTTGTTAAAAACGAGAACTGTAACCGTTCGGTAATGGTTTCACCCTATGACGGAGCGGCAAACTGTCTCGGCGGAAGCGTAAGAGATCTTCTTTGCGCGTTTGGATATACCTTTGAGTCCTGCCGTTTGTACGGCTACTCAAACACCGAGGAAAACGTTGACAGGGCGGCAGAAGCGGCCCGCGGCTACGCCGATTATGCCAGAGGGCTCGGTGTTCCCTGCTCGGAAAACGCCGAGGCGGTAAGCGAGGAATACGACGGAAGGCAGTTTGAGTTTTGTGTGGCGCTTGCGCTTGCCGACTCCGATAAGACGGCAGCTCTTTTAAAGAAAAGCTCGAAGGACGGAGACGTTATATTTCTGCTCGGCGGTAAAACCGGACGGGACGGAAGCGCGCTTATGACCGCTTTTGAGGACGGCACCGACGGAGACACGGAGCTTGTCGGAGAGTACGTACCCGTTGGTAAATCGGGAGTTCTTGCGGCTATGCAGAGGCTGTTTAACGACGATAAGTTTGCAAAATACTGTAACGCGATAAACGACGTCGGCAGCGGCGGAATAATCTGCGCTATAAGCGAGATAGCCTCAGGCGCAACGATAAACTGCGACGCCGTACCGCTTAAATACGGAAATTTAAACACCGACGAGATACTGCTTAGCGAATCTCAGGAGAGAATGGTTGTTGCCGTGTCTCCCGAAAACGCGGATAAGCTTTCCGCTCTTTGCGACGCATACAATGTACTTAGCGCGCGTATTGCGGTTGTAAACGACAGCGAGCGGTTTACTATAATAGACAAAAACACTAACCGTACAGCCTCTTTCACTCACGGATTTCTGATGTCCGAGGGGTATGAAAACAGGCTTGGCGTGGTAATAGAGCCTCAAAAGGGGCTTCCCGAATCCGAAATGCTTAGGGTAGCAAGGGAGCCTGTTGACAAGATTAAAAAGACACTCAAAAATCTTTTCGCTCATTCAAAAAAGAACTTTATAGGAGCAATGGAGCTTGTGGAAGCTCTTATTGACGAAAAAACGCCGAAGGTCAGCGACTTTATCGACGAGACGTACGGTGGAGGAGCAGTATATCCGAGAAGAGAAAAAAGGCGCCCCGAGGTATCTCTCAGAGAGCTTAGCTATAAAGGAAAACGCGTTACCAAAAACGGTAGAAATCTTTGCAGCGTAATAGGATCGGGGGTAACCTCCGGAATAAGCGCGCTTTCTCCGTATAAGAGCGCATACCTTTCGGTAACGGAGGCGGTTATGAAGCTTGTTGTTTCCGGATACGGAGACAGGGAGCGTTATATCGCTATACAGGAATATTTCCCGAAGCACGAAAAAAGCAGTAAGCGTCTCGGTATCGCCGTTTCGTCAATGCTCGGAATTTTCGAGGCGCAGATGAGCCTCAAAACTCCGTCGATAGGCGGTAGAGGCTACGTTGCCAAAAGCCACCCGAACAACCCTGACCGCTCTACGGTTGCCGTTCTTGCGGTTTCGGTAGGTGAAAAGGAAGCCGCTATAACGAGAGACCTTAAAAAAGCGGGCAGCACGCTCGTTCTTATAAAGCCGGAAATCGAGCATATAAGTCAGCTTCCCTCGTCCGAGAGTCAGAATAAGGTTATAGAAGCGGTAAACGGTCTTGTCGCGGAAAAGAGCGTTCTTTCGGCATCTGTCGTAAATGCTGACTGTGTTGCGGCGGAAATGATAGAAATGTGTCGCGCGTCGGGTAAGGGTGTGGATATTGAAAAGGACACTCAGCTTGAGACGCTGTTCGATTACTTCTACGGTGCGGCGCTGCTTGAGATTGCCGAGGGCACCGAGCTGCCGAAAAACGTCATCGTAATAGGAAGCGTAACAGACACCCCTGCCATAACGTATCTTGACGACGTCTATACTGTAAGCGAGGACAAAAAAGAGACTGAGGGTAAGGTTAAAAGCGACGAGGACGACTTCGTTTTTCTTAAAACCCATACGTTAAAATACGGTGTTACAAAGCCGGTAAACGAGGGGGAGGTACGCGTACTTATACCCGTAACTCATTACAGCATTCCCGCGATTGACGTAAAGCGCGCGTTTGAAGCGGAGGGGGCGGTGGCAGACGTTCTTGCCGTTGGAAAGGATACCGCTCTCCGTTTTGCCGAGGAGCTTAAGAAAACCGATATTCTTTATATACCGGACGGCTCGGTTTCCTCTGCGTTTACCGCCACGGTGCTTTTGATGCCAAGCGTTCTTTCGGAGCTTAAGGCGCTGAAAAAGAGAGGCGGACTTATCTACGGAAGCGGAAACAGCTTTGACGCGCTTATAAAGAGCGGACTTATAGAGCTTGACGGTAAGAAAATAGGCTTTTCGGACAACGGTCAGACTCCCATAGCTTACGAATTCGCGAAAATAAAGGCGGTTTCAACTCTGTCTCCGTTTATGAAATGCGCGGAGCCGACGGCTGTGTTTGACACCGTAGTTGTCGGAAAGAAGCTTTGTCTTACAGCCGACCCCGACTACGTAAGAGAGCTTGCAAGGGACGGAAGAATTCTGACACAGTTTGAGGTCGATACACTTTACGGAACTGCGAGAATAGACGCGCTTTGCTCGAAGGATGGACGCGTTATGGGGCAGATAAGCCACCCGGAAAGAATAGGACGGGGGCTTTCGGACAGAGGATACGCGGCTCTGCCGTTTATTAAATCGGCTGTCGGATATTTCAAAAAATAAAAGGTATCGAAACCAGAGATATTGCAAAATAAAAAGACTTCCTCTTGAGCAGGAGTATATAGATAAAAACCTTGATACCCTCCTCACCGTTTCGGCAACAAGACGGTATAACGAGTTTCTTGAAAAGGAAGCGGCGGCACTGTCCG
>JAZUBT010000033.1:0-6725 GCA_045638685.1 Eubacteriales bacterium
AAGCGTTGCGCCCCAATACGCGTCAAAGCAGTCGGGGTAGGACGCAATTATCCTATCGTACTCATTCAGAGCGTCCTCAAAGCGTTGGAGAGACCGCTCTCTGTTTGCGCTATGTAGGTCGAGAATAAGCTCGTCGGGGAGCGTTGTCTCCTTAAAATACTCTGTGCGGCAGTAGGGACACCTGAAACGTCCCTCGCCCATATCATTTAGTTCTCCGCCGCATATCTCGCAGACGTATTTTTTCAGCGTTTCGTTCATATTTACTTCCGTTCCTTTGCTGTAAGGTTTTTGGGAACTCCAGAGGAGTTTATTCATAAATTTTTTCAAAAAATGGCACCACCAACAGTGCGGGAAAGCCTTGTATGTTTGAATTTCAATGTATATTCCAAACCTGATTATCGCGTGGCTAAAACGAGAAGCAACAATATAAGCTATACCACGGCTGTCAACCCTCCGGGTGTTTGCCCGTTACCGCCGCAGGCTCTCCGACAAGCATATATCCTACGCCTCTGACCGAGTAAATAAGCTTTTTTCCTATCCGGTCGTCAAGCTTTTTCCTAAGATAGTTTACGTAAACGGCAGCTGCGTTACTGTTTTCCACCGTTTTTCCGTCAAAAACGCGCCGTGCTATCTCCTCGCACGTTACCGCCTTGCCCTTGTTTTCATATAAGAGAGCTAAAAGCTTCATTTCCGTTTCGGTAAGAGAGACGGCGGTCTTACCGTAGCGCGCGACACCGCGTTTTTTGTCAATGGTAAGGGACACTACCGTATCCGTCGCCCTTTCTTTCGAAAACAGCGCGGCGGTAACGTCCTTTGCAAGGTCGTCAATCAGAAAGGGCCTTTTGTAAAATGACACGCCCTCCGGAGGAGCCTCCTCGCCCTTAACGATAAAAAACGTTTTTTCAAAGCGCAGTACGTCCCGAGACGCGCAGTGAGTATCGGTTATTATAAGAGAGCAGCCATCCGGAATTTTGGCGTCCTTGCTTGCCGTTACGTCGGAAAAAACCTTGTTTTCAAGAAGGATTATTTCGAGCATTCTTGCGAAAACTCTGTCTCTCATTCTTATCTGCACAAGCGACATTTTTTACCTCTTTGTGGTTTTTGAATTTTATATACGTTTGACTGTCCAAAAAGCAACAGCCTGTGTTTAGTTGGTTTTAATAGCGGCCTTAGAACCGCAAATTATATTCTTTCCAAAAGTATCTCTGCCTCGACGTTCACGCTTCCGTCCTCGTTTACCGTTCTTACGTAGAAGGTCCCGTCGTCCTCCTTTGAGGTGTAAACCTTAAGAGTGGTGCCTATCGGTGCCTCGTGGAGATAGCTTATCGAGAATTTAATTACACGCATTCCCTCCATGCTCGGCAGAAATCCGCAGAGAATATCGGGGTAATGAGTGTTGTTTATGTGCTTGTTTAGGTCGGCATCGTTGTACGAAACCCTGTATTCGCCCGAAAGGGTAAGAGGGATTTCCCTCGGAATCCGTATCCTTGACGGAAGATCAAGCTCGCTCGGCGGCTCGGTCTCATAGGACGGCGTGTAGTCGGTTACTCTCCAGAGAGTTCCCGATTCGGGATTTACCAAGGCCCACACCGAGGCAAGCTCCGCAACCTTTTTCCCGTCTCTCGTTATTTCGGCGCACCGCAAAAAGCTTACGCCCTTGCTGTCGCACGCCCAGGAGGACGCTGTTATTTCGTCGCATACGTTTAAAGGGGCGTAAAGACTCATACTTGTACGGCTGACAACAAAAACCTTGTTTTCCGCGCGCAGCTCGTTCATTGTAGGCTTGCAGTTCTGGAGCTGCATATACGCCGCTTCCATCATAAAACGAAGGGTGGCGGAGGGGGAGGCTATGTCGTTGAGATCAAGATCATGGGGGGAGACTGTTCTGTTAATCGACCATTTCATTTTGTAATATCCTTTCGGGTTAAGATGCAAAAAATAACGTTTGTTCGTATAGGTCTTTCGTGTTTGCAGGCAGAAAAATTACTCTCGGCGGTGCAAAACACGGTGTTTTGTATTTTACGTCTAAAAAAGTCTCAAAAAGGCTCTCCCGTAGCGGGAGAGCGCGCTTGCCGTAAGGCTAAAAAATAGAAAAGCGCATTGACCCGACCTTGTCAATGCGCTTGGCATATAGCCCTCCCGCTCAGGGAAAAGCCGTATGAGTTTTACTTTTTAAAATTTAAGACAAGCTTTCCTTGCATCTTTATTATATCAAAAAAACAAGGATTTGTCAACCCCCTTATTAAAAATTACCATAGTAATACCATAAAATTTAAATATTAATCTATTTTTTGGGGTGGTTTAAGCCTGTCATCGGAGCAGACGTGCCGCAAAACCGTTTTGCTTGCACAGGGCTTTAAGTCAGGTTGATAACCGTCCGGTCGATTGATCGGTCAGAATTTCGTAGCTTATCGTTTCTGCTGCTTTTGCCATATTTTCTATCGGGTAGCCGTCTCCGAAAAAGGTAACGGTATCTCCCACCTTTACCGATATGCCGTTTTCGGTAAGCGCGGTAACGTCAAGCATAGACCTATCCATACAAACCGCAGCGAGCGGAACGAAAAATCCGTGAAGCCTCGGCGTGAAACGCCCGACGAGGCTCCGTCTTACACCCGAGGCGTATCCGCGGTCAACGGTTGCTATAACGCTGTCTCTTTGGCATATATAAGCGCCCCCGTACCCTACCGTTTCGTCTTTTTTTACCTTACGCACCCCCGTTATTCTGCCTGAAAGAGACATAACGGGGCGCAGTCCCGAAAGCTCCGTGTTATTTGGAATTACTCCGTAAAGCATAAGCCCTATGCGGCTAAGGTCAAGTCTTGCGGAAGGGAGCCTTGCGGCTGCGGCAGATGCGGCTGAGTGCTTTGTTAAGCGTTTTTTAAGTAACACCTCAAGCTCGGAGGCGGTATTTAAAAAGACGGAAAGTCTTTTTTCCGTATCGGAAAGAGCTTTGGCATCGGCAGAGGGAAAATGCGTGTATATTCCCGAAATATCCTCGCGTCTGTTTTTAAGCGCGGAAAAAATCCTCTCGCTGTTAGGGGAAAAGCCGGAACGGTTCATACCCGTATCCACTTTTATATGTAAATTCAGCTTTCCGCGGAAGGCCGAAAGCTCCTTTGCGTATTCCTCGGAGAAAACCGTCTGTGTAAACCCGTTTTCTGAAAGAGCGGATAGGCTCGCGGCGTCCGTTCTGCCGAGTATCAGTATCTCGGAATTTCCTACGCACGGGTGTATTTCAAGCGCCTCGTCAAGTGAAAATACGGCGTAGCGCCTCATTCCGATTTCGTAAAGAGCGCCCGCGCATCTTGTTGCACCGTGTCCGTAAGCGTCGCACTTTAAGACGCAGTAAAAATTTCCGATACGCTCCCTTAAAAGCGAGGCGTTGTGTATAAGAGCGGATACGTCAACGGTAACACTCATGATGCGCCGTCCTTTGCCGCGGAAAAGCTGCCGAAGGATATTTTAAACGACGTTCCGCTGAAAACACCCTCGGCAAAAAGAGGTGTTCCGTCTGTGCCAAAGCGATAAACGGCGCTTTTGGTTTTTATTACCGTAAAGACTGCGCCGCCTGTCTTTTCGGTTTTGATTTCGGTTATGCTCTCGCGCTTTTCCGAAAAAACGGAAAAAAGCAGGCTCGGCAAAAGAGATATTCTTCCGTCAGCCTCTACCTCTGTGTCTCCGGTTTTAAGCGTCGTTCTTTCGCCGTTCACGGAAAATACAAAGCCGGAAATAACGCTTGGAGATACAAGTGTAATTTTTGCGCTGTCCCCCTGCTTTTCATAGACGCAGTCGGACGGATTTCCGTTTATTTCCACAGATAGCGCAGCGGAAAAATCCCCCGAAAAAACGTGAAAGGGGTTGTCTGCGGCGCCGCCTCCTTGACAGCTTGTCAGCAGCAGTGAGAAAACCGACAGAAGCGCCGTGATAGCGGCAAGAATTTTTTTCTTTTTCATTAAAATCGCTCCCGAAAATAAATATTTGATAAATATTTATGACGGAAGCGACGGTTTTATACTTTTTAATTGAAATGTGCGGCAGGTTAGCCCGAAGCTTTTGCTTTTGCAATAGCGGGAAAGGTCTTAGCCTCACTTTTTTGAAAACTCATAGGGATAAATCTTTTTAAAGAATTACAGGGTGCTTTTTAAAGAATTACAGAGAGCCTTTTAGAGAATTACAGGGTGCTTTTTAGAGAATTAAAGAGGAGATTTTCAGAGAAATACAGAGTGAAAAATCTTTTTAAGTAAACGCGCAGCTCTCCAACGCTCCGCTTGTCTTTAATCCGGAACGTTTGTCATTACCGTGCTCGGACAGTAGGTCTTTATCATTCGGAGGCTTTTTTTGATAACCTCAAAATAAACTATGCAGCGCTGGTTTTTGTTATCCCTGAAAATGCAGAAGTAAAGGTTTGGCGCCTCCATTGACGAGCACGCCTTATACACTGCGGCAAAGCTTCCGCGATCCGCCTCCTCCTTGTAGGTGAGATAGTGATACGGAGCTACCTTTTCGGCATCGGAAAGCTTAAAGGAAACCCACTCGCGGCGGAAACGGTCTCCGTAGATTTTGGCAAAGCTAATTTCCCCCGATGCTATCGAATATTCATAGGCTACCCTGCCGTACGCGGTGGCGATAGGGCCGAATTTTACCGCGATAAACACGAAAAGCGGAATGAGGAAAATGCTCCATCTTAAAAACATGAGGTTGGTTGAAAGCCCTCCTACCGCCATACAAATTATAATAAGTATAGCGGGAATTATAACGAAAAGCGAGGCTATTGCTAATGACTTATACTTGTAAAGCCCCACTTTTTTCCGTTCAACGACGTGTTCGCATAAAAAATCCATTTAAAGCTCCTTCTTCCGCGCCATAGCGCAAACGTAAAACGTTTTTATAAATAAAACCGACGTTAATTTTCAAAAACGTAAATTTCTAATCCGATTATAGCATTTTTCTCTTTGTAAATCAAGTATATAAAATTTAAACTTTTTAAATAAGTATTGATATTTTTAAAATTTAGTATTATAATGTAAGTAACATTAAAAAACGTATATCTTGCGGAGCGAAAAAATGAAACACGTTGAAATTTATACGGACGGGGCGTGTAGCGGCAACCCCGGCCCCGGCGGCTTTGGAGCAATCCTTGTATATAACGGCAGAGAAAAGGAGCTTTCGGGCGGCGAGCGCGAGACGACAAACAACAGAATGGAGCTGACCGCCGCTATTTCGGCACTTTCAATGCTCAAAGAGCCCTGCAAGGTAACTCTTTACTCCGACTCAAAGTACCTCATCGACGGCATTACCAAGGGTTGGGCTAAATCCTGGAAGGCACGCGGATGGAAAAAAGCCGACAAGTCGCCCGCCCTCAATCCCGATCTGTGGGACGAGGTTCTTCGTCTTGTTGATGTGCACGACGTTACCTTCATCTGGGTCAAGGGACACGACGGCCACGCCTACAACGAGCGTTGCGATAAGCTGGCAACCGATTTTGCCGACAGTTTTAAATAAAATGTATCAAAAAAGAGAACTCGTTGGCGCACCTGCGATGAAGCAGGTGCGCCAATCTTTTTTGGTTCTCGATAACCATTCTTGAAATCGGTGGTTATGACTTGGGGTAAATTCCTCTAAAAAAGTAATATCAACTGATATTCAACATCGATTTTGTTGACTTTTTTGTGTTTATAGGATATAATTTATACGAAAGGATATGAAAGGAGAACGCTTGTGAACGATTATAACTTTGGAAATTTTGTTTGCCAACTCAGAGAACAAAAAGGACTTACGCAAGCAGATATAGCGCAAGAGCTTGGAGTAACTCCCGCTGCTGTTTCAAAATGGGAAAACGGAAGCTCAAAGCCGCGTGTGGAAATTCTTTTTCGACTTGCTCAAATTCTTGACGCAAGACCCGAAGAGCTTATGGCAGGGCATTATATTGTGGAGGAAACTCTTAATACGGAAGCTATAAAGCAGATAAATGAGCGGTATGAGTACTTGAGAAGAATAGAAATGTATAATACTACACGGGCAAAGATCAGACGTATCTTCGCATGGATTATTGATTGGAATATAATAGGAAGTATTGTTTTGCTTGCGGTAGCCGTATTTTTCGCTTTGTTTAAAGATGAACTGGAAAGTGAGAGCGCATTTGTTATAGTAGTGTCGATGCTTTTGATACTGTCTTATCCAATTCTGTTCGTTTTAAGGGATTTTATTATGGGTGGTCGTTCTCTCGGAAAGAGAATTCTCGGACTTGCTGTACTTGACCTGCGAACGGGGGAAAAAGCGAAAATTTCTCAATGTATGTTTAGAAATATATTTCTTGAGGCTTATTATGTGGACATTATAATGATGCTTGCAACGGGGCGCTCACTGGGAGATCGTGTGGCTCATACTGTTGTTATTTGTAAAAAAGATCTTAATTCCGATACGAATATTGTTACACCGAGTGATATGCGCGAGCGCATAGAAAAAATTAATTCATATACAAACAATATTCCGTCAGCGAAGGCAAGAAGAAAAAAGAACATCATAATAACTTGTTCAATTATCGGCGGGGTTGTTTTGTTTGTTGGATTGGTTGTATGTATGGCACTTATAAGTCTTAATGCGGAAAAGTCTTCGGATGAATATAAGCTTGCGTACGAATACGTTATTGAGAGTCAGGAATTTGAGAGATTGGGTTCAAACGAGGATCGCCTTACATTTTTGCAGTACAGTAAGGAAACAGTATA
>JAZUBT010000034.1:0-19266 GCA_045638685.1 Eubacteriales bacterium
ACGCAAAGCAGTACACAATCCCCGTTCTTTCGGCTCTCGATGCTGTAAGAAGCGGAAAAACACCCGATTTAAGCGCAAGAGAAAAGCATACGCGTGAGTGCTTCGTCGTTGCAAAGGACGGCGCGGACAAGGCGAGAATAGAAAAAGAAATCAAGGAAATGCCGAACTATTTTGCCGACTACGACACAACGGTGCATTTCATTTCCGCCGAGGAGCTTAAGAAAAATCACAGCGGAATCCCGCACGGCGGATTTGTAATACGCAGCGGTAAAACCGGATTTAACAGCGAAAACACCCACGTTATCGAATACAGCTTGAAGCTTGACTCTAACCCCGAATTTACCGCGTCGGTTATCGTTGCATACGCGCGCGCCGCCTATCGTATGAACAAAGAAGGACAGAGCGGCTGTAAAACAGTGTTCGACGTTCCCCCGATATATCTCTCACCTAAATCAAGAGAGGAAATTATTGCAGAGCTTTTATGATGTGCTGTTTTTAACTACTTTTGATATTTAAAGTATAAAAACCCGAACGAAGTGAACTAAATTGTGTTCACTTCGTTCGGGTTTTATGTTTAGCGATTGAATTTTACTGTTCTTCCTGCATCCGTATCATGCACAAATATTTCGTTAGAATTAACTGCAAATAGATATTTATCCGAATAATAGCAGTCGAAACTTAGGGGATCAAAATTTATCCTTTTACCCTTAAAGTAATATTGTTTATATGAATAATCCTCCTCTTTATATGTTGAGTAGTTAAGTTCTCTCCCACGCACAGTTTCAAGCAAAAAATCTCCAAAATGTTTCCGAGATGTAGTCTTATATAAAGGACTTCCGCTAATCCCTATTTTGTTAGTAACAGTGTTATCTATGCATCCGTCATAGAATCCCCCTGTTCCTTTTTCAAAATGTAGCTCTTTGCTTCCGTTTTGAAGTACGTATTCATCTATTTCACTTTTTGTAACCACAGGAAGTGTGTAAAAAGTTATGGGGATTACTCTTAGTGATATTTTTTCTTCAAAACTAAATGTAAACGCACTGACTACGTTTTTTAAGTTTTGGCTGTAAATTTTTTGATTTTCCAAAATGCTTAGAAATCTACTAAAATTTTCCGTGTCTTTTTTTGTTTTTAAGTTATTAACAATTTCAATCGCTTTTTCTTCGATTTCGGGGTAATCCTTTAACTTACAAACATAGCTTTCTCCTTTAGCCCAATGTTCCATTGCTAAAAGCATTTCTTGTTTTTCTTTTTCTATCCCTCTTTGTTTTTCATTTTCTTTTGCCGTGTTTACCGTGTATATAACGAGAACAGTAAAAACAGATACCACTACCACTGCCATAATTACCCAAATTAAAATCTTGTTTTTTTTCATAATAATCTTCTCCTGCATTCTCACCCGACATTTAACCCGATTTTTAGTGTAGGATTAAGGCTTATTGGCATAAAATTTATATTTTTTAATTGGTTCATTTTATATTTACTAAATATAAGGTCTATTGCTTCGTCGGTAAGTACAATATTGTTAAAAAGCACCAAAACATCTTCCGAAAACTCATATTCTGTAATATAGCCTTTACGATATAAATATTCAAACAAAATTTTTAGTGATTCAGCATCCGGACACATTCTTCTTGATACGGGAAGACGGGAGTTGTTTTTATAACATAGAATTTGAAATAGAAATGCTTGAATATCGTTTTTTACAGGAATAAAGTCTGTTTCATCAGGTATTTCAATATTTCTACCAACTTTTCTTTTTGGAATCATTCCGTCCTTTATAGATTTGCGTATGATTTTTTCGTCAATCTTAAAAGTTTCTACTGCCTTTTTTATTGTCATATATTCAACCTCCATATACCACATAATTCGCATTATGTGGTAAAGCCAAGAGATATGTTGGAGACTTAAACGAAAAAATCGCATAAAAACAATACCAATGCAAAAATACATAAACATTGGTTCTTTTCTTTGCGCGTTATTTTACTAATTATTATCAAAAAATTCCGTTTACAACCTTTTTCTATTGACAGCTTTGGCTTTTTATGCTATAATACTACCTATAAAACACTACATAATGCGAATTATGTGGTGTTTTTCTTTTTATTGATATTCAGCACCGCAAAAGCCCTAATTTCTGAATTTGTCTGCGGTGTATCTCACCCGTTTCCATCGTGTAAATTCTCGTTGTGTTTACGCTGCTATGACCGAGAATATCAGCAAGTCGTACAATATCCTTTTGCAGGCTGTAATAAGTGCGTGCGAAAAGGTGTCGGAGATTGTGCGGAAACACCTTTTTATCCAACACATTTGCTGACTTGCACAGCTTTTTCATATCGCTCCAGATGTTTGAACGGTCAAGTGGATTGCCGTTCTTCGTTACGAATACGGCACCGCTTTTTATTTTTTGCTCTTTGATATACTGTTTTAATATTTGACAAAGCTGTCTCGGCAAGAACACCTGCCTGCATTTCCCCTTGCAGTTTATATCGGTAATGCCGCGCGTAACTGCCTCCACAGTAACATAGCGCACCTCGGACACACGGATTCCCGTGCAGCATATCGTCTGCATCAAGAGACACAAACGCTCGTTTTTCTTTTGCTTTGCCGCTTGTAAAAGGCGGTCATACTCGGCTTTGGTCAATTCTTTATCAGTCGATGCGAATATTTGCTTCTGAATTTTAAGATTCTTTACTCTCAGATCATACCACTCCATAAAATTAAAAAAACTATTAAGTGATGAGAGTGCTACATTGACACTCGCGGGAGCATAATGCTCACAAAGATAGGTCTTATAGGCAAGCACCGCCGTTTTACATAGCACCTGCTCCCCAAGCCATATTTGAAATTCACACACATCGTGCAGATACTTGTTTACGGTTGTCGCCGTCTTTTCCTCGCCAATAAGATACGCTCTGTAAGAGTTTAACTGTATAGTCGTGATATTTCTCATTATGTAAACCTCGCTTTCATAATGATATTTTATCACCGAGGAATGAATACACTGTGAAATGACGGCGCAAAGTGCTTTACATAAAAACAAATACACCACAAAAATAATTATTTACATTCCCCCGCTTGAAAAAAATCTTTAAATATAGTATATTTACTATTAAAGAGATGAAAAAAGTCTAACTTAAAAGAATTTTAAAAAGGATAATAAAAATGGATAACGTTCAAAAGACTGCAGGAGCGCAGTATGAAAAAATGACGGGTGAGCCGATAGCAAAGCTCCTTTTAAGGCTTTCTGTTCCCGCCATTATCAGCATGATGATAACCAATATTTACAACTTAGTCGATACTGCCTTCGTAGGACAGCTCGGCACAAGCGAGAGCGGAGCTACCGGCGTCGTATTCAGCTTTATGTCGATTTTGCAGGCGGTAGCATTTATGTGCGGTCAGGGTGCGGGCAGTATTCTCGCGCGCAGGCTCGGTAAAAAAGAGGTGAAAGAGGCAACAGAGGTTGCGTCAACCGGCTTCTTCCTCTCGTTTATTCTCGGACTTATTATAACAACCTTAACCTTCATATTTATGAAGCCGCTTCTCTGGGTTCTCGGAAGCACCGATACTATTTACCCTTACGCAAAAATATACATTACATATATCGCGATAGCGGCTCCGTTCTTTACGTCAAGCCTTACCCTTAACAACATTCTCCGCTACGAGGGAAAGGCAAAGCTCGGCACTGTCGGAATGTCGGTAGGCGCTGTACTCAACATAGGTCTTGACGCGCTATTTATATTCCCTTTTAAAATGGGAATCGGCGGCGCGGCTCTCGCAACGGCTATTTCACAGTTTATAAGCTTCGTTATTCTCCTTTATATGTTTCTTTCCGGCAGAACTCAAACAAGAATTTCGGTAAGGCTTCTCTCTAAAACTAAAGAAGTTCCGTTTAACGTTCTTGCAACCGGATTTCCGAGCTGCCTGCGACAGGCTCTTACAAGCGTTGCGTCTATGCTTTTAAATCAGTGCGCAAGAGTTTACGGCGATGCGGCGGTTTCCGCGTTCAGCTGCGTATCTAAAATAAGCTTTTTCTCTATGGCAATAGCTATCGGTATAGGTCAGGGATTTCAGCCGATATGCAGCTTTAACTACGGAGCAAAAAAGACGGAGCGCGTTAAAAAGGCTTTCTTTACCGCGATACTTGCAGAAGAGGTCGTGCTTCTCGTTTTGTCTATCCCTATGTTTATTTTCGCTCCCGAGCTTATTATGCTTATGCGTAATGACCCTGCGGTTATTGAAATCGGAGTACGTGTATTACAGCTTACCTGTGTGGCATCACTTTTCCTGCCCGTAGGTATGATGACCGAAATGGGATACCAGAGCATCGGCTCAAAGCTTTACGCCGCCATCTGCTCAAGCATGAGAAGCGGAGTGGTTCTTATACCCACGCTTTTAATTCTTGCAAAATACAGAGGACTTGCCGGTGTTCAGGAGGCACAGCCGCTCTCCTACGTAATAGCCTTTATGATATGCCTTGTTTTCACCAAGCTGTTTCTTAATAAATTAAAGGCTTCAAAAACACATACGCTACTGCCCGATAAAGCATAAATTTACTTAATACGATTAAATACGTTTATAGGGCAGCGTAACGCTAAGGAAAGGAACGGACACATGAAGAAATACATTCTTACACTTGACGAGGGAACGACAAGCGCGAGAGCAATACTTTTCGACTCCTCTCTTAAAGTAAAAGCGGTTGCTCAGCACGAATTTCCGCAGATTTATCCGAAGGCGGGTTACGTTGAGCAGGATCCGATAGAAATATACGCAAGTCAGTACGCCGCGCTTACCGAGTGTGTCGCGAAAAGCGGTGTTTCTCCATCTGAAATCTCGGCGGTGGGTATCACAAATCAACGCGAAACGGTTATCGTATGGAACAAATCGACGGGAAAGCCAATATATAACGCGATAGTCTGGCAATGCCGCAGAACAGCGGAAATCTGCAGCGAGCTTACGCGTAGCGGTCATAGCGAGTATATACGCAAAACCACAGGGCTTAAAATAGACCCGTATTTCAGCGGAACTAAGCTTAAGTGGATTCTTGACAACGTGGAGGGCGCAAGAGAGCTTGCCGAAAAGGGAGAGCTTCTTTTCGGTACCGTTGACACCTGGCTTGTCTGGAAGCTTACCGAGGGTAGGGTTTTCGTTACCGACGTTACAAACGCATCGAGAACAATGCTATGTAACATTCATACCGGAACGTGGGACGACGGAATGCTTAAAATTCTGGATATTCCCCGCTCCGTGCTTCCCGAGATAAAAAGCAGCAGTGAAATTTACGGATATTTTAACGCGTTTGGCGTCAGTCTTCCTATCGCGGGAATTGCCGGCGACCAGCAGGCGGCTCTTTTCGGTCAATGCTGTTTTAAAGAGGGAGAAGCAAAAAACACCTACGGAACAGGCTGCTTTTTACTTGCTCATACGGGAGTTCATGCGGTAAGCAGCAACCACGGTCTTCTCACCACCCTTGCCGCCACCGAAAAAGGAAAGCCTCTCGAATACGCTCTTGAGGGAAGTGTTTTCGTGGGCGGAGCGGTTATTCAATGGCTACGCGACGAAATGAAACTATTATATGACGCAAAGGACAGCGAGTATTTTGCTGAAAAGACGACGGACAACGGCGGCGTTTATCTTGTACCCGCCTTCGTCGGACTTGGCGCTCCGCACTGGGATATGCGCGCCAAGGGGTCAATTTTCGGACTCACACGCGGAGTGGGAAAAAACCACATTATCCGCGCGGCGCTTGAATCAATAGCGTTTCAGACGGAGGATATGATTTCGGCCATGAACGCGGATATGAATGAAATGGAAGGCTCCCTCCACATTACAAGCCTTAAGGTTGACGGCGGAGCCGCTAAAAACTCTCTGCTTATGCAGATACAGAGCGACCTTTCTGGGATAAACGTTGTGCGCCCCGATAACGTAGAGGCTACCGCCGCGGGCGCGGCAATTCTCGCCGGACTTGCCGTCGGAATATTTAAAAGCCGAGAGGAAATTCTTAAGAAACAGGGGAAAAGCGAATATTTTTTACCTAAAATGGAAAAACATACAAAGGAAAAGCTACTGTCGGAGTGGCGCCGCGCGGTTAAGGCTTGCAGAGCTTTTACCGAATAACGCTAAGCTTAACGCCTAATCGCTAAATATTTCTCACCTAAACAGAAATTTTTAGCACCAAACGTTACTTTTTAATCCAAAAGGAGACTAACAAATGGAATATACCGTCAAAAATTTTAAGGTACCGTCATGCGACGGTGTACACGAGCTTTCGGCTGTCGCCTATGTTCCAAGCGGAGAGGCTAAGGGCATTTTCCACGTTGCTCACGGAATGACGGAATATATGGCGAGATACGAGCGTTTTATGAGCTTTATGGCGGAAAACGGATACATTACCGTAGGCTACGACCATCTCGGACACGGATACACCGTGCGCGATGACAGCGAGCTTGGTTTTATCGCGCACAAGAACGGCTGGGAGCTTCTTGTCAAGGACATAAAGACCTTTTCCGACGCTGTGAAAAAGGAATACGGGGAAACGCTCCCATACTATCTGATGGGACACAGCATGGGCTCCTTTATCGTACGTCTTGCCGCCGCTAAATACGTTACTCCCGATAAGCTTATCATTATGGGAACGGGTGGGCCTAACCCCGCCGCGCCCGCAGGCCTTGCGCTTATCAGCATGCTGAAAATAATTCGCGGTGAAAGAGGTTACTCTAAGCTTTTACGTGCGCTTGCCTTTGGAAGCTACAATAGTACCTTCGGTGGATACGACAAAGAGGATCCCGGAAAGTGGCTTACCACCCGCGAGGATATAAGAAAGAAATACTACAGTAATAAGCTCTGTACGTATCAGTTCACGGTAAGCGCTATGGGAGATCTTATTCGTTTAACAAAATACTGCAACGACAAAAGGTGGTACAAAGAACTCAACAAGGAGCTGCCTGTGCTACTGGTTTCCGGAGAGGACGACCCCGTCGGTAACTACGGAAAGGGTGTAAATACCGTACAGAAAAATCTGCAAAAAACGGGGCATAACTCAAAATGTATTCTCTACAAGGGGGCGCGCCACGAGATATTGAACGACGTGTCCGAGGACGAGGTCAAAAAGGACATTTTAGAATTTATAGAGGGATAAAAATTTAAACTTACCGACACACGAAAGGCTTTAAAATGGTAAAAGGGCTATCTTACTCAGATAGCCCTTTTTATTTTACCGTTAAATTCTCCGTCAGTCTATAACAAACGCTTCAAGGCAGTCGCTGTGCGGGGGAACAGAGACGTCGATAACCTCCGCCTTTACCTCGCCCGCCCTTTGGTCGGTTATATTTATAACCCTGTTTATACCGTCAAAAATCTGACAGTGGGTGATTATAAGCATAGCCACACTTTCATTTCTGAACTCGGAGAAAATCTTATTTAAGTAATATTTGTTCTTACCGTCAAGATTATTAAGCGGCTCGTCCATTATGATAAGTGAGCTTTCGCAAACCTTTGCCTTTATTATTCCCGAAAGGACGGAAAGCATCTTCATCTGGCCGCCGCTGAACGAGGTTACCTTCCTCTTTCTGAACTCCTTAAAATCCTTGCATTTAAAGATTTCACGGATATAGTCGTTAAAGTAGCCCTCAATAAGCTTATGTATCTCAAAAAGCTTATGCGCTCTCGTCTGCCCCAAATATTTTTCGTTTACTGCAATCTCTGCCTGAGAGTAAAGCGCGTCATACGCCGAGTGCCATGAGAGAAATCTCTCCTCTTGACCTATATATACTATATCACGGCGGAGCGCCGAGGCAAGAGTGTCTCCGTACTTATCAATGCTTATATCGGGGAAGCCCTCCGCTTTATATACGACGCTTCCGCTTTCTATATTAAAATACCCCGTCTCGGTTAAAGCAAGGAGATGGAAAAGCGTTGATTTTCCGCTACCGTTTCTCCCCTTTATTATAGCGAAATCGCCGCCGCGTATATCAAAGCTACCGTAACTGATTTTCTGAGACTTATTTCCGTAGTAGTCAAATATATTCAGCGTTAAATCCCTTATTTTAAAAATTATCTTCTTATCCGTGGACATCTGTTTTCCCTCATAACGGTTATAATTGTTAATGCAACAACTGTGATCGCGCCTATTCCAATGAACGCGAGCGCGGGCATTATATATGCCGCACGGTAATATCCAAGCTTAACAAACCATATTAAAAAGCTTACGGCAAACGCGAGCATATATTTAATGCAGTGGTCAAAAAGAACTGTACCGAAAAGTCGGCGCCTACTTATTCCGTAGGTACTTAGTATAGAATAATCTCTGTACTTTCTTCCCATTTTTCCAAAGATAAATATTTCACACACCGCGATAAACACCCACAGCGCAAGCGTCGATAAAACAGCATAGGTAATAAGCTTCCCCTCGGCGCTTTTTATAATATCCTTGGTAAAGACTACCGCCGCGCCGCGCGCCGGATCATCGACGAGCCCTAAGTATTCTCCGTCGTTATCCTTGGTAAAGGAAATAAAAATATGCTTTCCCTCATTAATAAACGCTTGGTTTTCCGAGAGAATTATAATTCCCTCGTGCATATATTTGCCGTCAATTCCGCTCTCTGCGGGCAGTATCTCGCTTATAACGTAGTCGTAAAGCTTTTCGTCTTTTCCCACGTGAACGCTTACCTTTTCGCCTACATTAAGGCTATATTTAACGGCGAGGTTTTCACTAACGGCGCACGTTCCGTCTGAAAGCGAGCGTCTTAAATAAAGTGGATTACCCTTATATTCCGTTCCGCTTACCGTCATAAGAACATCGGCATTCAGTCTATGCTCGTCCTCGGAATAAGCATACGCGCTTCCTCCGAAGCTATAAAACGATTCCTCGTAGCCCGCAACGTGAGAAAAAACTATCTCATTCAGCGTCGCCGCCTTGTATCTCTCCCTCTCCGCGTAGCTTTCGGTTGTCTTTTCGCACACCGAAAAGGAAAGCACCGTAAGGAAAACGAGGGTAAGAAGAAATACGGCAAGCTGGAATATATATTTTCTTATAAATACGCTCGAAAGGCGAGCATTATCCGTCATTGTAATAATTCCTTTTGTTTTAATCCTATGTTTTTTCCGTGCTAACCGATTAACACGTCCCTGCACGCTTTAACCCTTTTCCGCTCTGTCTATATGAACCGAGTACATTTTGTTAAGGTAGTTATTTGCAAAGAATGCAACGACGAGCGCTGCGGGAAGAATCGGAAGCGCCGAAAGCAGTACTATCGGCAGGCACGCGGCAAGGTGATGCTTCATAGCCGCAACGACAGTAAGCGAAAGTCCGGTAACAACCGAGACAAGCAGCGCGCCGAACACGTTTGCGCACATATATTCCTTAAGCATCTTAGAGTGCGGAACACCCTCCATAAGGCTTATCTCGTCGTCTCTCTTATTCATATAGATAAAGAGAATACCAAGTGCCGCGTAAGCGATAAACGAAGCAACACCGAGTATAACCGAGATGTAGGTTACGTCGCTGTCTCTGGTTTCTATCTGGTCCTGTACGTCCTGCATAAAGAGAGCCTTTTCCTGAACCGCTGACGAGTAATCTCCGCTCATAAAGCTGGTTTTATAAGCAAGGTAATCAGCCTTAACGGCTGCTTCCCAAGCATCGTACGCGTCGGTCGTCGGGTTATCCTGCGTCTTGCGGTCTGCTATAAATGTCGCTTCGGATATAAGCTCACCAAGCGGGATATAGCCGTCAAGCATAGTCCTGCACGCAGCCGTGTCCTTTGCATCAATAAACGCAAGCTTATAGGTTATCTCTTTTTCGTACAAGGCTTTCATTTCGTCGGTAAATACGGCAAGACCGAGACCTTTATTAAGTCCGTTATAGGTGGATGCCATATATATACCGGCTACCTTAAGCGAAACCGTTTTGCCTTTCATAGAAAAGCTTACCTTGTCTCCAACCTTAACCTGAAGTCTCTTGGCGGCGGTCTCGTCAAGCATTATACCCGTAGCGTCAGCTTTACCCGAAATACAGGTATCCCCGTTAAAGAGGCTTACCTCGTAGCCGTCAAGGCTGTCGCACATAAGAACAGGGAAACGAAATCCTCCATTTGCCGTAATCTCAAAGTTATAGCAGGGGAATATTTTTTCAACAGAAGCATTTACCGAAAATTCGGTAATCTGCTCCTTTGTCGGAGAGGTTATAACGTAATCGAAGGTGGTGAGCTTAAAGCTGCTCTGCTTTGCCTCAACACCCGCCTTTTTGTTTATAACGAACACACCCGCAGTAATAAGAACCGCCGCCATAAGGATAGCGGTAATTACCGTTTTCAGATACTTTCTGAAAGTGGCGGGAGCTTCCTCGCGTCTAATCATAACTTCCATGGAATTTTCTTTTTCAAAATTCTTATCGTCCATATAACGTTACTGCCTTTCTCTTTATTTTTGTTTTCTGCGGTAAAAAACAGAAGTCTGCACCGAAAAATCTCAGCCGCTCTGTTTTTCACCACATTTTTTCAGATTAGATATTTACGTCAGCCTCGGAATTTGAATATGAAGATTTCATAAAGTTACTGCTGTTACTGCACGCCTGAACCTTTACTGTTCCGACGTAGTAATCAACTATACTTGCAAACTGTGATAAATCAAATTCAAGCTCTGCTCCGACGGGGGTATACTGGTCAACACCTGTAAAATTAATACTCTTATCTCCAAAGAAGATAATGTAGTAGTCCGCGTGCTTTACGTGGCTCCATTTAACCTTTAAGCTTTCTCTGTTAACCTCTATAACCGGAGCATCGATCTGTACGCGTACAACCGAGAGGTTCTTAGTAACTCCGTCGTCGCCGAGAATCTTAAACTCGCCATACTCATTCGGCTCGAAAGAAACGGAAATGTGAGACTCACCTATCGAAACGGGAAGCATACGTACAAGAATTTTTATCTTCTTTGACTTATCGGGATCAGAGGGAATCTTATACGCAAGGGTAGAAACCTTGCTGTCGGTTCCCGTTCCCGCATCGGTAAAGGTCATTTCGGTCATATTACCGGTTCCCGCCTCCTCAGTAGTGCCGTTGGCAACTCCGAGGTTGTCAAATTTAACGAGAACATTCATAAGGCTGGTTCCGTCGTTAAGCTTTCTCGCGACAACGTCGAACTCCATAAGGCAGTAGTAAACGGTATCAACCTTAAGTTCGGTGCTGCGCTTGGTATCGGCTATCGTGGTTTCTCTGTCCTTATAGTTTTCTTCTTCAATAAAGCCGTAATCAAAGTTTGCTATTTCAATGTCGCTCGATCCCTCTCCGTAACGGTCGGGCTTCTCGTCTTCGTCCTTATCACATGACACCGCAGTAAATACCATAGATATAACTGCTATAAGCGTAACCGCTCTTATAAGTGTTTTTTTAAGTTTTTCGGTAATCATTTCTGTAATCCTCTTTTGTTAATTTATTATATTTAAGCGGTGGCTTAATTATCACCGTTAAGTCCTGTTAAGGTTCGTCAACTACCTTCCAGGTAGCGGTCAGAACGTCGTTTATGCTTCCGTCGGAGGCGTAAATCTCTATCGTTACTTCAATTTTGGTTACGCCGCTGTATATCGTCTGGTCCTGGTATGCCGCGGTTCCGGTAAACGCTTTCTTACCCCAATCCTTGGTTCCCGCGGGTTCGGTTCCACCGGTGTACCACTTAAAGACAATTCTGTAAGAAAGGCTGGGATCTGCCTCTGTGAGCAAAACCTTTATCTTGTTCGAGCCCGACTTTGTTACCTCATGCTTTACGTTAGTCGTAACTACCGCAACCATGTTTGAAAGCTCGGAGTTAAGTACGTTTTTTGCCGTTGCTACAAATCTTGCGGTTATTTCATTAGGGCCTGAAAGATTGTTAAGGTCAAGCACGCCTTCCTTGCCGTTGATATAGTACTTAACAGTACCGCCTGTAACCGTTTCGGGAGTGCAGGTAAGCTTTCTTACCGGTGTTTTCTCGTAGGCAAGAACAGGTGCCGAAAGCTTTGTAACGGTAAGCTCGTTTGAGTTTGCCGAGCTGAGCTGATTTTCTTCGCTTCCCGTTGCTACCGCGTAAATGGTATGCGTTCCGGGGGTGATAAGTGAGGGTGCCTTGATTACACCGTCAATGTACCACGTAAACGCCGAGTTTCCGTTTTCATAAAGTGCGCCGTTTACGTAAAGCTCACCGTCAAAAACCTCTATCATAGGTGTCTCAAGTCTCGTTACGGTAATAGAAGCCGTATCGGAATCTATCTCGTTATCCTCTGTCGCTTTGTTTACAACGGTTATAACGTAATCCTTTGCCGCGGTAAGTCCGTTGAATATATCGCTATATTCTCCGCGGAAGAGAATTCCGTCAACCCTGAACTCATAGCTTGCGGTAAGTCCGCTGACCTTAAGCATCTGGTTTTGAACGGAAAGCGTGGGGGCTGCGAGCTTTTTAACTGTAACCGTCTCGCTTATACCGGCGTTGTTAACAACGAGATAGATTTTATACTCTCCCGCCGCCGTAGCGATTTCGGAAATATTTATCTCCGTTGTGGACAGAGAGTCGAATTTTTCGCCGTTTACGTATATGTCGTAGCTGACTCCACCGAAAGCCGACCACTTGATCTTGCCTTCGTTAATCTCGATTTTCGTTCCGATGTATATTTTAAACTCGGCAATATCCGAGGTTACCTTTTCAAGAGAGTTGGAATCAACCTCGATTTTTACGGTGTAAAGTCCCGGTGCCGACACCAGCGAGGAAACGTCGCAAGCCTTTGTGCCGCTTTGCGCCTCTGCTTCCAGCACTCCGCTACCGTTATAGACGTAGATATTGTAAAGACTTGACTGGCTATTTGCAACCCACGTTATAGTGTTGCCCGCGTACGCCATACTCTCTACTGGCAAAAGCTTATGTATATTCACCTTGCTTACGCTCATTATTACGTTCTGCTCGGTGGGGTGCGCCGTAATCGAAATATCGTTATCACCGGGTCTAAGCGTAAGCGCAAGCTCGTTTCCGCTTACGTTGGGTATCGTTTCACCGTTTATCTCTACGGTGTAATGGTCCGCTCCGCCAACCGCGTTCCATTTAAGAGTGCCCGTTTCTTTATCGTAAATAACGCCGCTCGGCGCCGAAAGCTTGGTTACCTTTATAGCGTCCGCTTTGACGGAATCGTTATATTTATTCGTGTCGTTATACGCAACCACCGTTGCATAAAACTCGTTGTCCATATCAACCGAGGTAAGGTCGAACACGAGAGGGGTATTTGCCGACTTATCCTCTATCGTGGCGTGCTTCGGGTCGCCCGGAGCCGGACTGTTTTTGGAAAAATATATGTAATATCCTTCTGCGTTTGCCACTCTGTCCCAAGTGAGCTTGTTATCCGAAACATATACGGTTGTCTTTTCAAGCTGACGCGGAACAATCTCTATATTAACGTCAAAGGTTCTTTTCTTGAACGTAATCTTCGCCGCCTGAGTTCCTACCTTTTCCTTGTCGTATCCGGAAAGCATTTCGGACGTAACCTGAACCTTCTTTTCATCTCCGTCCATTTCCCTGTACGTTATGGCATATCCCGAAAGGTCGGGGGTTTCTCCGTAAACTATCTTGATTGTCGCGCTGTTTCCGGACGGCTTTTGAAGCTCAACGGAGCTCATAACAATACTGTTTTTGATTATCATAAATACTAATACTGCCACAGCCGCTATTCCCAAAACCGAGGAAGCGATTATGATTTTCTGATTTTTTCTCTGCTTCTGAACCTTTTCGGCGTTGTTCCAAACAAGGGTGTCCTTTAAGATAACCTCTGCTTCCTTAAAGGTAGAGGAAACGTACTTTTTAAGCTTTTTGGCAAAGTTTCCGCCTCTCGCCTTCTTAAAGAAGGATACGCTCAGTATGTTAGCGATTTCCTCGTCGTCAAGAATACTGTTAAGGAATTCCTCACCTATATCCTTAAACTCCGCCTGCGATGCTGAAAGAACGTTAAGCACACTTATAAGCAGCTTCGGCTCCTTCTTTTCCTTGACGCACTTTAAAATGTTGTTTTTCAGCAGCTGTACGTCAGCCTTGTCAGCGCTCGCCTTTTCAAATTCAACCTTCCATTCCGAATCGTTCAGTATCTCAGGGTGAAGGAATACGAGAGAGTCATAAAGACGTCTGTCGGACGCGTTATAGTCGCTGAACGCATCGTCAAACTTACGGGCGTGAGCCTTGAGTATTTCAAGGTTGGTTACGTCCTTTTTCTTTATTCCTATGTTAACCGCGTCAAAGATAAAGTCAAACCAACGGTTTATGTTGAAATCCTCCGTATCGGTGCTGCTTATTATCTTGTGCATCGCGTTTTTCAGCGGCGCGTCGTTTCCGCCCTCGTAGTCTTTCAGTATGTTTTTATAGCGCTGCTCCGTCTTTTCTCTGGCATCTATAAGCTCCTTATACTTTTCGGGAGCCGCCTTTTCGAGCGTTATAACGGTTTTACAGTGCTTACAGACGACGCTTTCCTCGCGCTTTTCGTCAATGTCTGCCGCCGCTCCGCATTTTGGACAGTTTACAGTAATCATTTTCCGTTGTTCCTTTCTTTCGCCAAGTGCTTTTCCTCTCCCGAATAACGCGGCTCGGGAGAAAAAGCGCATCTTTATATCGTATCGGTTTTACCGCCGTAAGTCGGTAAAATCGGTTTATTTTAAATACTTAGGGTTTCCAAAGTATTTGTCGGAATAGGTTCTCTTCATAAGCGTCGCAAGCTCGTACGAATTTTTCCAACCGACATCCCGCTCCTGAATCTTTGAACTGTTATAGATTGAGCTGCCGTCGCGCTCTCCAAACGTACCAACCCATTTGATAGAATTCAGATTTGTGCAGCTGGTAAAGGCTCCGGGAGCAACACAGTTAACGTTGTTCGGGATTATAAGCTCGGTAATCTTGGTGCAACCGTTGAAGTCGGCGGTGTTTATCCCCGTAATTGTCTTCGACAGCGTTACCTTTCCGCTTATTCCTTTCGGTACCTGCATTATTTTCGTTGCCTTATTGCTATCGTAAAGAATTCCACACTCCGAGAAGTAGCTTGTGTTCGCTTCGTCCACCGTAATTGCGGTGAGGCTTTCACATTCCGCAAACGCAAAGGAACCAATAAAGCTGACTCCGCTCGGTATATATATGGTTTTAAGTCCGCTTTCGCAAAACGCGCTGTTATTTATATTTATCACCGTATCAGGAATAGTAAAGCTCGCAAGACTGCTGCAACCGTAAAATGCGCTTTTGCCTATATACTTAACCGTTCCCGAGAGAGATACCGAGGTAAGAGAGGTGCAACCGTTGAACAGCGACGCCGGAATCGAGCTTCCGATGTTGGGAAGCGCTATCGCGGTAAGCTTTTTGCAGTTTTCAAATACGCTCGTTTCAATAAGCGTTACTCCGCTCGGTATGGATATCGACGTCAAGGACTCGCAGCCCCTGAACGCACGCTCTTTTATCGAGGTTACTCCGCTCGGAATAATAATATTGGTAAGCGCGGTGCAGCCGTTAAACGCGTCAATAGGAATCTCGGTAATTCCGCTCGGCAGGGTAACGGTTTTAAGGCTTGTGCAGTTCTTGAAGGCGCTCGCCGCAAGATTTGCCGTATCCGGCAGAGAAACGCTGACAAGCTTTGTCGCTCCGGAGAACGAGTAATAGCCGGAGCCGCTTGTAATTACAATTCTCGTAAGATTTGTTTTTCCAACGTAAGAAAGCAAGGAGCCGGGAACCTCTGCAACCTGTGGAGCAAGTCCCGTTACCGACGAGCTGAACGAAACAACCGAAGCCGGAAGCCTTATACTTGTAACGCCGCTCATATTTCCTCCGGGAACGCTTGTAACTCCCACAGGGTAGGTCATTTCGCCGCTGAATTTCGAAACGTATCCGAGCACCTTATTCGACGCTCTTTCATAAAGTATGCCGCACTGAACAAAAATGCTCTGGTTTTGAGAATCAACGGTAATCGATGCAAGCGAGGAGCAGCCCGAAAACGCCGACGAGCCTACCGAGGCAAGGGTTGACGGGAGCAAAATCCTCTCTATCTTGCTGCCGCCCGCGAAAGCGGATGAGCAGAGCGCGGTGTCGCCTACGAGCGTTACCGTTTTAAGCGCGGTAGGAACTGCCGAACCGAAAAGAGTTTTAAGCTGTACGCCGCCAAGTCTTGCCGTAAGCGTTGTAACTGCGTTACAGCCCGAAAGCACACTGCTTCCGAGCGTCGCCGTGCTTGGGAATTTAACGGTAAGAAGGCTCGTGCAGTTCTGGAAGGCGTAGCTTCCTATTCTTTCGATGCCTTCGGAGATTTCAATGGATTTTATGTTCTTTAATCCGTTGAATGCTCTGTCTGCTATCTCCTTGACCGGCTTTTCATTGTAAGTGGCGGGAATTAAGAATATGCTTCCCTTCGCCTCTCCGAGGTCTGTAAGTATGTAGTATGATTTATCCGAGGAAAGGGTGTATTCAAAGCCTTCACTCGTTTTTTCCTCGCCGTTTATAAGAAGCGTCTTTTCGGTTTTGTTCTGATTTCCGATAATACTTATTTCCGTCGCGGAGAAGCTTATTTTAACGGTTGGACTTCCGAGCGAAATGGGAGTAAGCTTAACGATAAAGGTTATAGTCTTATCCCCCTCCTCAGGTTCGGGAATCTTAAAGCTTACGCTGATATTCTTTTCGGTCATATCCGGGTTCGTAGCCTCGTCAAACGTTCCGCTTCCCGCCTCCTCAAGCGTTCCGTCAACTACCGAAAGGGGCGAGACGTTAACGTTAAGTAAAATCGTTTCATCAACGCTTTTTTCAATTAAGGATTTTATCTTGGCGGTAATAACCATAAAGTACTCTTTGCCGACCTTCATATCGACCGAGCTTACAAGACTTGCCGTATCGTATCTTCCGTCGCCATAGCTTTCGGAGGTGAGATACGATATGTTTAATTCGCTTAAATTAACCTTTTCGGGGTAGTAGGCGTTCGCCTTGGCTGTCGATTTGCTTGCGACACCGTACGTGTTTTTCTTTATTGTTCCGTTAACGGAATATTCGGCACTGAGCTTAACCTCTGTCTTTATCTTTATTTCAAGGAAAACGACGAACTGCGCCTCCGAGCCGTCGGCATAAGGAGTAACCTTATACGTGGCCACGCTTCCGTCTATCTCGTCGAGCGCTACGTCCGCACCCGAGCCAGCTAAGGAGAAATTGCCGTAATCCAAAACTTCAACGGCGTCCTCAATAGAAACGCTTGCGTCCCCGGTACGAAGCACAAGCTCTCCGCTATTAAACGCGAGCTTTGAATCGTCCTTTGTCGATGCCTTCGTGTAACAAACGATATAGTATGTATCTCCTATCGACATTTCATTGACTGCGGGAACCTCGTATTCTTCCTTGCTCTTCTCTTTCCCTTCGCCGTCATCAATTGGAAGCATATTTGACAGAAATCCGTCAAGGTCGGCTCCCTTTAATATGTAGCATCTGTTAGAGATTGCGCCCTTCGAGCCGCCACCGCCACCAAACGAGCAACCGACAAACACTACCGCCGCAAAAACGGTAAACGTTAAAACAAGAAGCGCCGCCCTTAGTTTTCTTTTCACCTTGTTCCCCCTTCTGCTGCCCAAAGTCAGCTAAGCATAAATCCAAACTTACTCACGCGCGTATTTACGCGTAAAACAAATATATTGTATTATATTATATCATTTAATAGAGTGTTTGTCAACATAATATTACAAATACCGCTAAATAATTTTACAGAAACGCAAAAACACCCCCTCGGAAAGCGGAGGCAAATTTTAAAATCAGCCTTGGTTTACCCGGTAGGGGGTGTTGATATATTTATGATTATAGGCAATTTTTATTAACTAAAAAAGAGTAACCGAACTTCTCCTTTATTATTTATCGCTCTTTCCCGCCGGCGTTATCCATACGCTGTTATCCTCTTTATAGTACACCACGCCGTCCTTTGAACAGAACGTGGCGTTATCCTCGTCCACCGTAATTGACTTAAGCTCTGAGCAGGCCTTAAACGCTGTCGTGGCAAGGGTTGTAACAGACACAGGAATGTTAACCGAGGTTAGTCCGCTACCTGCAAACGCCTCGGAATCTATTATTTTGAGCGTTTCGGGAAGCGTTACCGAGACAAGGCTCGTACAGTTTTGGAAGGCGCCGCTGCCTATTCTTTCGATGCCCTCGGAGATTTCAACGGATACTATGTTCTTTAAATCCTTAAAAGCTCTGTCGGCAATCTCCTTAACGGGCTTTTCGTTGTAAGTGGAGGGAATTAAGAGCACACTCCCCTTCGCCTCTCCAAGATCTGTAAGCGTGTAGTAGCTTCTGTCTGCCGAGAGCGTATATTCAAAGCCCTCGCTCGTCCTTTCTACCCCGTCAATCGGCAGCTCGCACGTTATCTCATTTCTGCCCTGTCCGAGTATGGTTATCTTATACGCCGAAAATCCTACTTTTACCGTAGGCGTCCCCGTGGATACGGGAATAAGCTTTACCATGCTTGTTATCTTTTTTTCGCCCTCGGAGGTCTCGGGTATTTTAAAGCTTACGCTGATAGTTTTTTCGGTGTCCGTTTTAATTTCACTAAAATTACCGCTTTCCGCCACCTCAAGCGTTCCGTCAACGAGAGCGCGCGGTAGCTTTACGTCAAGCGTAAAGGTCTCTCCGTCGCTTTCCTCAATTTGCGAGGTAAGGTTAGCTATTATAACCATATAATAAATCTTGCCGGCCTTCATATTAACCGTATCCATGATAGCGGAGGAATCGTAGCTTCCGTTTACGTAATCCTTATCCTCAATGTACTGCACCGTTACGTTGGAGATATTAATCTTTTTGGAAAAATAAACCGTACCCCTATCCTCTGTAACCGTGTTTGCTCTGTCATAAAAAGGCCCGTAGTTCCCCATATATCTTGAACCGACTATCTGGTATCTTATATCAAGCGTTACCTCTGCTTTAGGCTCTATTACGATATAAGAAATAAACTCCATCTGTCCGCTGCTTGCCGTAGGAACAACGTTATAGAACATCATTTTTTCGTTGTACTCCTGTTCGGCATCACGGTTTATAAAAACGCCTGAGCCGCCTGCACAAATATCGTATCCGGTATCCACAACGTCGATAGCCTCGCTTATCGGCACGTTAGCGGTCAAGGTAAATCCGCAGTTGTCCCAGAACTGAATGACGCTATCGTCCTCGGTTACCGAAAACGTATATCCTACTATGTAATACCTCTCCCCCGCCGTCAGGGTTTCAACATAGGGTACACGGTACTCTTCTTCATCTTTATTTTTCTCCCCT
>JAZUBT010000035.1:0-75252 GCA_045638685.1 Eubacteriales bacterium
TAAGGCAGCCGGAGTTAAGGCGATAATCTGCGCGGCAAAGGGAATTGCGGCAGAGCAGGTTGACCTTGCGGCTGATAAATGTCCGACGCTTGTACATAAAATGATTGTCGGCGGAGAGCGTGAGGGCTGGCGTAGCTTCGATGAGGAATGCGCGCTGTTCAGCACTCATTTCGTGCGCGGTGAAGACGCTCCCGGCGGAGATGATACCATGCTTATGTTCTTTACCTCGGGAACTACCGGTTACCCGAAGATAGCGGTACATAATTACAAGTACGTTCTCGGTCATTTCCATACCGCGAAATATTGGCATAACGTTTCTCCGGACGGACTTCACCTTACCATATCCGATACCGGCTGGGCAAAGGCTATGTGGGGTAAGTTCTACGGACAGTGGCTCTGTGAGGCGGCAACCTTCGTATATGACTTTGACCGCTTTAACGCAGCAGATATTCTTCCGATGTTCGCAAAATACGGAATTACCACCTTCTGCGCGCCGCCTACAATGCTCCGTATGATGATTAAAGAGGATATTTCTAAATACGACCTTTCCTCTGTTAAACACATGACAACTGCGGGTGAGGCTCTTAACCCTGAGGTTTACCGTCAGTTTGAAAAGGCGACGGGACTTCAGATAATGGATGGCTTCGGTCAGTCGGAAACAACAATGGTTATCGGAAATCTTGTCGGTGCTCCGCATAAAATCGGCTCAATGGGTAAGTCGGTTCCGGTATATGACGTATGTCTGCTCGATGCCGACGGAAATCCCGTTAAAACCAGTGAAGAGGGCGAGGTTTGTATAAGCCTCAAAAACGGATACCCCTGCGGACTTGCGACGGAGTACTACGGCGATCCCGAAAAAACCAAAGAGACGTGGCGCGACGGATATTACCACACCGGAGACGTTGCTTGGCGCGATGAGGACGGATTTTATTGGTACGTCGGACGGGTTGACGACGTTATTAAGTCGTCCGGATACCGCATAGGCCCGTTTGAAATAGAAAGCGTTATTATGGAGCTTCCATATGTTCTTGAATGCGGAGTATCGGCGGTTCCCGACGAGGTTCGCGGTCAGATAGTCAAGGCGAGCATAGTTCTCGTGAAGGGCAAGGAGCCGACCGAGGAGCTTAAGAAGGAAATTCAGGAATACGTAAAGAAGCATACGGCTCCTTATAAATACCCGAGAATAGTCGTCTTCCGCGATTCTCTGCCTAAAACCACCAGCGGAAAAATTCAGAGAAACAAGCTGTAAGCTTCCGAGGTAGAGAATGAAATTTAAGCGTATCACAATAATATCGGGGCATTACGGAAGCGGGAAAACGAATATCGCCGTTTCACTTGCTCTCGATTTAAAGAAGCAGCAGGAAAATACCGCTATTGCGGATATTGACATAGTAAACCCGTATTTCAGAACGAAGGACAGCGAGCGGCTGCTTGCCGAAAACGGCATAAGGCTTATCTGCTCCGAATATGCAAACAGTAACGTTGACATTCCCGCGCTTCCGCAGGATATGTACGCAGTTACGGACGACAAGACGCTTTACAGTATTCTTGACGTCGGCGGAGACGAGCGCGGCGCGCTTGCGCTCGGCAGAATAGCTCCCAAAATACGGGAGGAAAACAACTTTGAAATGATATACGTGGTAAACAAGTACAGACCGCTGACAAGCGACGCGGAGAGCGCCATAGAGGTTATGCGCGAAATTGAAGCGGCGTGTAAATTAAAGTTTACCTGTATCATAAATAACTCAAATCTTGGCAGCGAAACAGACGAGGCAGCGGTGCTATCCTCCGTAGGATATGCCGAGGAAATTTCGGAGAAAACCGGACTTCCCGTTCTTTATACCACGGTAAGCGAGAATATGTACTTGCCGCTTGAAGGTAAAATTAAAAATCTCTATAAAATAAACCTGCAAAAACGTATGTAAAGGAGAATTTACAATGGCAAAACTGACGTTCAAAACCGATAAATGTAAGGGTTGCGGTCTTTGTGTAAGCGCCTGTCCTAAGGGTGTACTCGCACTTGCCGCTGATAAAATCAATCAAAAAGGACACCATCCGGTAGAGGCTGTAAACGAAGCGGCGTGTATCGGCTGCGCATTCTGCGCCACTATGTGTCCCGACTGTATAATCAAGGTAGAAAGGTAGGACTTTAAAAATGGCAGATAAGGTTTTAATGAAGGGTAACGAAGCTATCGCAGAGGCCGCTATAATCGCGGGCTGCAGACATTACTTCGGTTATCCGATAACTCCTCAGACTGAAATTGCCGCATATATGGCAAAGAGAATGCCGAAAATAGGCGGAGTATTTCTTCAGGCGGAGAGCGAAATTGCCGCTATAAATATGGTATATGGAGTTGCCGCAACGGGAAAACGCGTAATGACCTCCTCGTCAAGCCCCGGGATTTCTCTTAAAGGAGAGGGCTTGTCCTATCTCGCGGGTGCGGATCTTCCTTCACTTATTATAAACGTTCAGAGAGGCGGCCCCGGACTCGGCGGTATTCAGCCCTCGCAGTCCGACTATTTCCAGGCGACCAAGGGCGGCGCTCACGGAGACTTCCATATGATAGTTTTAGCTCCCGCTTCGGTTCAGGAGATGGCAGAGCTTACCGTTAAGGGATTTGACCTTGCGGATAAATACCGTATGACCTCTATGATTCTTGCAGACGGTACTATGGGACAGATGATGGAGCCTGTTTCTCTTGATATTCCCGTAGGCGAGACGGTAGAAAAGCCGTGGGCGGTTACCGGAACTAAGATGCAGAGAGAGCATAACGTTGTAAACTCTCTTTATCTTAAGCCCGAAATGCTTGAGAAAACCAACTTTGAGCGTTACGAGCGCTATGAGGTAATAAAGCAGAACGAGGTAATGTACGAGCAGTACCTTATGGACGATGCGGAAATCTGCATAGCGGCGTTCGGTATTGCCGCGCGTGTTTCCAAAAATGCTATAAACGAAGCCCGTAAAAAGGGTATAAAGGTCGGTATGATAAGACCTATAACACTCTGGCCGTTCCCGGAAAAGCAGTTTGCCGCTGCCGCGGAAAGGGTTAAGTCATTTATCTCCGTTGAGCTTTCGATGGGACAGATGATAGAGGATATTAAGCTTGCCGTAAACGGAAAGGCGGAGGTTACGCTTTGTAACCGCTCCGGCGGTATGATACCGTCTCCCGAGCAGGTTCTTGCAGCGATAGAGGCTGCGGCGGAAAAAGGAGGTAATAAGTAATGGTAGTATTTGATAAGCCCCATGCACTTGCGGATGTACCGCTTCACTACTGCCCCGGATGTACCCACGGTATAGTTCACCGTCTGGTTGCCGAGGTTATTGATGAGCTTCAGATCGAAGGAAGAACGGTAGGAGTAGCGCCTGTTGGCTGCTCCGTTATGGCGTACGATTATTTCAACTGCGATATGATAGAGGCGGCTCACGGACGCGCGCCCGCTGTCGCAACAGGTGTTAAGCGTTCCGATCCCGAAAACATTGTATTTACATATCAGGGAGACGGAGACCTTGCCTCGATAGGTATGGCAGAAACCGTACATGCGGCGGCAAGAAACGAAAACATCACAATTATATTCATAAATAACGCAATCTACGGTATGACCGGAGGACAGATGGCACCTACCTCACTTCCGGGACAGATTACCCAGACCTCTCCTTACGGAAGAGACGTAAACCACTGCGGATTCCCGATAAAGGTTTGCGAGATGCTTTCTCAGCTTGACGGCGCCGAGTACCTTGAGCGCGTAGCGGTAAATAACGTCAAAAACATAAAGAACGCTAAGAAGGCTATTAAGAAAGCGTTTGAAAATCAGGTTAACGGCAAGGGCTTTTCTCTTGTTGAGGTTGTTTCCAGCTGTCCTACCAACTGGGGACTTACTCCCGAAAAGGCTCTTGAGTGGATCGACGAAAAGATGCTTCCTTATTACCCGCTCGGTGTATATAAGGACAGATCGGCAGAGAAATAAGAAAGGTAGGAGTGAGTGAAAATGAAAACAACACAGTATCTTATCGCAGGATTCGGTGGACAGGGAATTCTGTTTGCCGGAAAATTTCTTGCATATAAAGGTCTTACCGACGGCGCAAACGTAAGCTGGCTTCCCTCGTACGGCCCCGAAATGAGAGGCGGTACCGCAAGCTGCAGCGTTATAATCAGCGACACCCCGGTAGGCTCTCCTATTGTATCAAATCCCGACGTTCTTATTGCTATGAACCTTCCGTCTCTTGATAAGTATGAGGACAGCGTTGTTCCCGGCGGAACGATATACGTTGATTCCACCCTTATCGAGCGCAAGGTAAAGAGAACCGACGTAAACGTATTCTACATACCCGCAACTCAGATAGCTTCGGATAACAAGACTCCTACCCTTGCTAATATGATTATAATGGGTAAGGTTCTTAAGGAAAACGGAGAGTTCGACGATAAAACATCGGTTGACGCAGCCCTTAAAAAGGTTATTTCCGCAAAGCGTATGGATATGCTTGAAACCAACCTCGGAGCTATGGTTCTCGGTAGAGATTACGCGGCTCTGTAATTTTCGCAGTACCTAGAAACGGTGAAGTAGCCGTAAAATGGGATACGGTGCTCAAAACAGAAAGACTTTGTGTTTTTTTGGTTGATTTTGGGGAACGATAAAATTTAATTAATTTGGAGAAATATTATGGAAATCAAAATAACAAAAACAACTACTCCGGCGGCAAAGCCCGATCCGTCCACGCTTGGATTCGGTAAGGTTTTCACCGACCACATGTTCATTATGGAGTACACCGCGGATAAGGGTTGGCATGACGCAAGAATTGTTCCCTTTGGAAAGATCGAGCTTCACCCCGCGTGTACCGCGCTTCATTACGGCTCCGAGGTTTTCGAGGGACTTAAGGCGTACCGCAAGGCTGACGGAAGCGTACAGCTTTTCAGACCTATCGAAAACATTCGCAGAATGAACCGCTCCGCAGAGCGTCTTTGTCTCCCCGAAATACCGGAGGATATCGCTATGCAGGTTCTTACCGAGTTTGTAAAATTCGAGCAGGAGTGGGTACCCTCCGCTCCCGGCACCTCGCTTTATATCCGTCCTTTTATGTACGGAAACGACGAGACTCTCGGAGTTCATTCGGTAAAGCACGCTACCTTTATGATAATCACCTCTCCCGTAGGAAGCTACTACAAGGAGGGTATTAACCCCGTTAAAATTATGATAGAAGCTGACGACGTAAGAGCTGTAAGAGGCGGCACGGGTGAGGCTAAATGCGGCGGTAACTACGCTGCAAGTAACCGTGCGGGCGAGAAAGCGGAGAAGAAGGGATATTCTCAGGTTCTCTGGCTTGACGGTGTTGAGCGTAAGTACATCGAAGAGGTTGGAGCTATGAACGTAATGTTCAAGATAGACGGAGAGATAGTTACTCCTATGCTCACCGGCTCCATTCTCCCCGGAATTACCCGTAAGTCCTGTATCGAAATGCTTAAGGCTGAGGGCTACAAGGTAAGCGAGAGACTTATAAGCGTTGACGAGCTTGGTCAGGCTCTTGAAAACGGCAAGCTTGAGGAGGCATGGGGCTGCGGAACTGCGGCTGTTATCTCGCCTATCGGAGAGCTTTGCTACAAGGACGTTAAGTACGTAATTAACGACGGAAAAATCGGAGAGGTTACGGCTCACCTTTACGATACCATTACCGGTATTCAGTGGGGTAGGCTTGAGGACAAGTACGGCTGGACAAAGCCCCTTGTTTAAGACGAAAAATTCACAATTTATTCATTGACAAAAGCAGCTCGCTGTGATACAATTACTTTGTTATGACAAATGCAAAGAAGGAATTATTTTCCGCTGAAAGCATCACAGAGAGTCGGCGCTACGGTGCAAGTCGATATGCAGAAAACGGAAAAGTCTCGTTCCCGAGCAGAACCTCCGAAAGTTTTTCAGTAAGAGGCTCCGGAATGCCCCGTTATCAAGGCAAAAGGCTTGACAGAGTCTTACAGAGAGACCGCTTTTGCGGTAATCAGGGTGGTAACACGGATAAATTCGTCCCTGAAGCCTTATGGCTTCGGGGACTTTTTTTATAAAATCAGCAGAAAGAGAGAACTTAAAAGTGAAAAAGATTACAATAGCCGATATGACTCTTACGGAATATTCCCAGACGTTATCGTTTAAAGAAAAGATTGAGGTTGTAAGAAGTCTTGATAACCTAAACGTTGACGTTATATATATGCCGAGAATAGAAAACGTAAAGGCCGACAGCCTGCTTATCCGTACCGTTTCGGCGTTTGTAAAGAACAGCACGTTATGTGTCGAGGCGGGTAATACGGCCGAAAGTATAGAAGCGGCGGCTATGGCTATATCGGGAGCTAAAAGCGCCCGTATGTCGGTAAGGCTTCCCGTATCTCCCGTTCAGATGGAATATACCTATCACAAAAAGCCTGCTAAAATGGCGGAGCTTGCGAAGGAGCTTTTTGCCGCAGCAACGGCAAAATGCGAGAACGTTGAGTTTTACGCGGAGGACGCAACCCGCGCTGACGGTGCGTTCTTACGCGAGATGGTAACGGCAGCGATAGACGCCGGAATAAAGACGGTTACCTTCTGCGACGACGAGGGTTCTATGCTTCCAGACGAGTTTTCCGCGTTTATCGAGGGGCTCCGTAAGGATATTCCCGAGCTTGACGGTGTGTCTATTGGAGCGGTATGCAAAAACACGAACGGAATGTCAAGCGCCTCTGCCGTAATGGCGGTAAAGGCGGGAGTAAGTGAAATAAAGTGCTGCGTAGGTAAAAACGAAATCACCGGACTTTCCGATTTCGCGAAAATTCTTTCCGACAGCGGAGACAGATGCGGTGTTTATTCGAGCATCAACTACAACGTTCTCAGCCGTACAGTAAATCAGATAAAGTGGATAGAGGGCGATAAAAAATCGGGTGTCTCGACTACCGTAGAGCTTTCCGATAACAATGCTGACGTATTTGATATTCACGATAGCGAGGAAAACGTAGCCGTAGCCGTTAAAAAGCTCGGTTATGAGCTTTCGGACGATGATTTTGTAAGGGTTTACGAGGAGTTTAAGCGTGTTGCCGCCAAGAAAAATATTACGGCAAAGGACCTCGACGCGATCGTATCGAGCGTTGCGCTTCAGGTTCCCCCCACGTATAAGCTTGTAAGCTACGCTATAAATAGCGGAAACATTATTACTTCGTCTGCTCAGATAAAGCTTGATAAAAAGGGTGAATTTATAAGCGGAATCTCTATGGGAGACGGTCCTATTGACGCCGCCTTCAAAACCCTTGAGCAGATAATAGGACGTCATTTTGAGCTTGACGATTTCCAGATTCAGTCGGTAACCGAGGGACAGGAGGCTATGGGATACGCTCTCGTAAAGCTTCGTAACGAGGGCAAGCTTTACTCCGGAAACGGTATTTCCACCGATATTATGGAGGCATCAATCAAGGCATATATAAACGCAGTTAACAAAACGGTTTACGAGGAGGAAACAAAATGAAGCTTTCATTTTCAACAAAGGGCTGGCACGGTAAAACCTTTGAAGAGCTTTGTGAGATAGCAAAGGAGCTTCGCTTTTCCGGAATAGAGCTTCATAATATAAAAAACAAGCTGTTTACAGATAGCGACAGCGCGTTTAATGACTATGCAACCGCCGCTACTCTCCGCAGACTGTACGAGATGAAGATAAGCATTCCCTGTATAGACAGTATATGCGATCCGGCTGATACGGAAAAGGCAGACGAGGCTATGAGAGAGCTTAAGGAGTGCATCCGTATAGCGAAAAATCTTCATATTCCTTATATAAGAGTACACGCATCCGCTCACGGGGAAAAGGATTTTGAAACTGTAAGAGCTTTTATCTCCGAGATTCTTCCGATAGCGGAATCCGCGGGTGTTCATATTCTGCTTGAAACGAGCGGACTTTTCAGCGATGCAAAAACTCTCCGCGATATGCTTGATAGCTTTGCGAGTGATAGCCTTTCGGCGCTTTGGGATGTTTATTCCTCTTATTTTATAGCCGGACAGTCTCCCGAAGCCACGATAGAAACTCTCGGCGCTTACGTAAAGCATATTCACATAAAGGACGCCGAAAAGACGGAGGACGGCATACGTTACTCTCTTATGGGCGAGGGACAGCTGCCTATCAGCGAGCTTATAGGTGCGCTGCGTTCCGTTAACTATAACGGCTTTATCTCGCTTGAATGGCACCCGAAATGGTGCGAGGAGATAGATGACCTTGAAATTATCCTTTCTCAGTTTGAAAACTTTATGAGTCAGTTCAGCGATACCGCAAGAGCTGATAACTCACTTTATTATAACAAATCCCATACGGGTAGATACGTCTGGAAAAAGGAGCTTCTTATAGACCTCACCTTTCCGAAGGTTCTCGACCGTATGGTTGAGGAGTTCCCCGACAAGCTTGCGTTTAAATATACAACGCTTGACTATACACGAACCTACTACGAGTTCAGAAAGGACGTTGACACCTTTGCCCGTAGCCTTATCTCGCTTAACGTTAAGCCGGGCGACCACGTTGCGGTATGGGCGACCAATATTCCGCAGTGGTATATAGCCTTCTGGGCAGTAACCAAGATAGGCGCGGTTCTCGTTTCAATGAACACGGCATACAAAATTCACGAGGCGGAGTATCTTTTAAAGCAGTCGGATACGCATACGCTTATTATGATTGACGGCTACCGCGACTCAAATTACTCCGAGACGATAGCCGAGCTTTGCCCCGAGCTTGAAAACACAAAGCCCGGCACGCCGCTTCACAGCCGCCGTCTGCCCTTCCTCCGTAACGTAATTACGGTAGGCTTTAAGCAGAAGGGCTGCCTTACTTGGGAGGAGACGGTAGCGAGAGCGGATATGGTACCGGTTGACGAGGTTTACCGCCGCGCCGCCGCCGTTGATAAGGACGACGTATGTAATATGCAGTACACCTCGGGAACCACCGGCTTCCCCAAGGGCGTTATGCTTACCCACTATAACGTTGTAAATAACGGAAAATGCATCGGAGACAGAATGGATCTCTCCACCGCCGACAGAATGATGATACAGGTCCCGATGTTCCACTGCTTCGGAATGGTTCTTGCTATGACTGCAAGTATGACGCACGGCGTTACCCTGCTTCCGCTTCCGTATTACGCGCCGAAGCCCGCGCTTGCGTGTATAAATTCTGAAAGAATAACCGCCTTCCACGGTGTTCCTACCATGTTTATATCGCTCCTTGAGCACGAGGACTTTGAAAAGACCGATTTTTCGTATATGCGTACCGGTATTATGGCGGGAAGCCCCTGTCCTATCTCCGTTATGCAGGACGTTATAAAGAAGATGCACATGGACGAGATAACCATAGTTTACGGACAGACCGAGGCGTCTCCCGGCTGTACTATGAGCTCAACCGACGACCCTATTGAGGTAAGAGTAGGAACGGTAGGACGTGCGCTTCCCGAAATAGAATGCAAGATAGTTAATCCCGAAACGGGAGAGGAATGTCCCGATGACGTAACGGGAGAGTTTGTGGCGAGAGGCTACAACATTATGAAGGGCTACTACAAGATGCCCAAGGCTACCGCAGCGGCGATAGATAAGGACGGCTGGCTCCATACGGGAGACCTTGCCTGCCGAACGGCGGAGGGTAATTTCCGTATTACGGGACGCCTTAAGGATATGATTATCAGAGGCGGAGAGAACATCTATCCAAAGGAGATAGAGGAGTTTATCTATACCCACCCGAAGGTTAAGGACGTTCAGGTTATAGGTGTTCCCGACGAGCAGTACGGCGAGGAGATAATGGCGTGTATCATTTTGAAGGACGGCGAGGAAATGACCGTTTCCGAGATGAAGGACTACATTAATTCTCACATGGCGCGTCATAAGGTTCCGAAATATATTGACTTTGTAAAAGAGTTCCCGATGAACGTTGCGGGTAAGATACTTAAGTACAAAATGCGCGAGGACGCCATCGAAAAGCTTGGTCTGCAAAAGGCGGCAAAGGTGGTAACGGCGTAATGTATGCGGGTAAGTTTTGGACGGTAGATGCTCACTGTCATATCTATCCCGAAAAAATAGCTGCAAGAGCAATTAACGGAACGGATACCTTTTACGGACTTCATTCGGTAAAAAACGGTATTGCGGCTGACATGATAAAAGAGGGAACGGCCCTCGGAATAGATCACTACGTCGTTCAGTCGGTTGCTTCAACGCCAAGACAGGTCAAAAGCATAAACGAGTTTATCGCGAGAGAGGAAGCCGAATATAAAGGAAGGCTTACAGGGCTTGGAACACTTCACCCCGACAGCGAGGATATAGAGGGTGATTTCGAGCATCTTTGCGAGCTTTCGCTCCACGGAGTAAAGCTTCACCCCGACATTCAAGGGTTTCGTATAGACGATAAAAGGTGTATGAAAATATATGAGCTGTGTGAAAGCCACGGGCTTCCGATACTTATGCATACGGGAGACTATCGCTACGATAATTCTAACCCCGATAGGCTAATTCCTGTTTTGAAGGCATTTCCGAAGCTTATTACGGTCGGTGCGCATCTCGGCGGCTGGTCGGTATGGGACGAGGCGGCGAAGAAGCTTTGCGGATTTGAAAATTTTTACGTTGATTCTTCTTCCTCGTTTAATTTTCTGACCGATGAGAAAATGAAGGAGCTTATCCTCGCTTACGGCGTGGATAGGGTGCTGTTTGCGACCGATTATCCTATGTGGGATGCAGGCGAGGAGCTGAAGCGCCTTGCCTCCCTCGGATTTACCGATGAGGAGTATTCGCTTCTTCTCGGAAAAAACGCGGCAAAGGTTTTCGGTATAGGAGAAAATTAAATAAAAACGCCCTTGGACAGTAAGCCCAAGGGCGTTGGTACGGAAACAAAAACTTAAGGTACGGAAACAAAAACTTAGGGCACGGAAACAAAACTTAAGGTACAAAAACAAAACCGTTATGGCACGATCGTGTTCTTTAACGGTGAAAATAAACTAACCCCGAAAGTGGGTAAAACAAAAAACGGAGCAGTAAAATGAATTCTTTGGAAATAAGGGGAAGCCAAAGAAAGGTTTTTGCCGAGGGCATGAGAGATGCCATTCCGATAGGACTCGGATACCTTGCCGTATCCTTTTCTCTCGGTATTATGGCAAAAAATTCGGGACTTTCCGCTTTGCAGTCCTTTATCGCGAGTCTCCTCTGTATCGCCTCTGCGGGTGAGTATGCGGGCTTTGTGCTGATAGCGGCGAAGGCGGCATACATTGAGGTTGCCGTTATGACGCTTGTCGTAAACGCGAGATATATGCTTATGAGCTGCGCTCTCAGTCAAAAATTCTCGCCGAGCGAAAAGCTTTCACATAGGTTTTTCAGCGGATATTTCGTAACGGACGAAATTTTCGGTATAACCATGGCAAGAGAGGGCTTTTTGAACCCGTATTACGTTTACGGGGCGGCGTTTACCGCGGTACCGCTCTGGTCGATCGGAACTGCGATAGGCGCTATTGCGGGAGCGTGGCTTCCCGTGAGCATCGTAAGTGCGCTCAGCGTTGCGCTTTACGGAATGTTTATTGCGATAATAATTCCGCCGGCGAGAAAAAATAAGATTATAGCAGGTATAATCACCGTTTGCTTTGTTCTTAGCTATTTAACGAAATTTATCCCTGCCGCGTGGAAGCTTTCCGAGGGTACGGTTACCATAATACTTACCGTTTTCATTTCCGCCGTGGCGGCGGTGCTTTTTCCCCGAAAGGACGACGAAGAGGAAGTGTGTTCCGAACGAGAGATGGTATCTGAGGAGAAAGGGGGAGAGGCTAAATGAAAAACAATATATTTGTCTATATCCTGATTATGGCGGGAGTTACATACCTTGTAAGAGTACTGCCTATCACCCTTATACGAAAGCAGATTAAAAACCGTTTTGTAAAATCCTTCCTTTATTACGTTCCGTACGTAACCCTTGCCGTTATGACGTTCCCCGCGATACTGAACGTTACACAGTCTCCGATTTCGGGAGCGATAGCTCTTGCGGTCGGAATAGCTCTCGCGTGGTTCGGCGCAAGTCTTTTCAAGGTTGCGGTTGCCTCTTGCTCGGTTGTGTTTATTTCAGAGCTGATAATGACGTATTTGATTAAGTAAAAAACCTTCCCACGGGGAAGGTTTTTTGCTTTTTATTCGCTTTTTTCTTTATTCCATACAAGACCGTTTTCATCTGCGGAAACGGTTACCGTATCGCCCTTTGCAAATTTTCCCTCAAGCATCGCCGTGGCAAAGCCGTCCTCTACCTTATGAACTATTGTACGGCGGAGAGGCCTTGCTCCGTAAACCCTGTCGGTTCCTTCCCTTGCGAGGTAGTCCATAGCCTTTTCGTCAAAGCGTATGTTAACCCCTATCGCCGCTATACGCTTTACAACAGATTTAATCATATTATCGGCAATACGGCGTATATCCGCGTCGGAAAGCTTATCAAAGACTATAATCTCGTCAATTCGGTTAAGGAATTCGGGACGGAACGCTTCTTTAAGAGCGGACATTACGCGTTCTCTTGTAGCCGCCTTCTCGTCTGCGGGCGCGTTTGAAACGGTAAAGCCGAGCGTTTTTCCCGAGGTAGTTATTTCTCTTGCGCCAAGGTTCGAGGTCATAATGATAACCGCGTTTTTAAAGTCAACACGCCTACCCTGAGAGTCGGTTAAAATACCGTCGTCAAGTATCTGGAGCATAAGATTAAAGACGTCGGGGTGCGCTTTTTCGATTTCGTCGAAAAGAACTACCGAATAAGGCTTACGGCGTATCTTCTCGGTAAGCTGACCGCCCTCATCGTATCCGATATAACCGGGAGGGGAGCCTATCATTTTGGATACGCTCGCCTTTTCCATATACTCCGACATATCTACCCTTATCATTGCGTTTTCGTCTCCGAAAAGGATTTCGGCAAGAGCCTTCGAAAGCTCGGTTTTACCGACACCCGTCGGCCCGAGGAATATAAACGAGCCTGTCGGACGGCTCGGGTCCTTAAGTCCTATTCTTGAACGTCTTATCGCGTTTGCGACGGATACTACCGCCTCGTCCTGACCGATAACTCTTTCGTGAAGCAGCTTTTCAAGGCTAAGGAGCCTGCTTTCCTCCTCCTCGGCAAGCTTTTTGACCGGTATGCCCGTCCACTGAGTAACTATTTCCTCTATGTCTGATGCGGTAACCGCATCGCTTTCCGGAGTTTTGTTTTTCTCCCATTCCGTTTTCTTGGCGTTGTACTCGTCATTAAGCTTCGTTTCCTCGTCGCGTATCCTTGCGGCCTTTTCGAAATCCTGGTCAACTATCGCGTCGCGCTTTTCGTCGGCAAGCTTTTTAAGCTGCGCTTCAAGAGCTTTGACGTCTTCGGGAACCGAAAGAGTGCCTATACGCTTTCTCGAAGCCGCCTCGTCGATAAGGTCTATCGCTTTATCGGGCAGATAGCGGTCGCCTATATAACGTCTTGAAAGATTTACTGCCGCCGTAACGGCTCCGTCGGAGATTTTAAGCTTATGATGCTCCTCGTATCTTGGGCGCAGTCCCATTAAAATCTTTACCGCGTCCTCGGGGGAGGGTTCTCCAACGCTGACCGACTGGAAGCGTCGCTCGAGCGCGGCGTCCTTTTCAATATATTTACGGTATTCCGATACCGTGGTGGCGCCTATTACCTGAAATTCACCCCTTGAAAGCGCGGGCTTTATAATGTTGGCGGCATCCATGCTGCCCTCCGAGGTTGCCCCCGCGCCGACTATGGTGTGAATTTCGTCTATGAAAAGAATTACTCCGCGGTTACCTTTAACCTCGTTCATAACCCCTTTCAGGCGCTCCTCGAACTCACCCCTGTACTTTGTTCCCGCAAGCATACCCGAAACGTCAAGGCTTACTATTATTTTCCCCTTAAGATTTTCGGGCACGTCTCCATTGACTATTTTCTGCGCAAGTCCTTCCACAACGGCTGTTTTACCGACACCCGCCTCGCCTATAAGACAAGGATTGTTCTTTGTACGTCTTGACAGAATCTGTATAAGGCGTTCGCTTTCGCTGTCGCGTCCTATAACGGGATCAAGCTTTCCTTCCTTTGCCATTCTGGTAAGATCCTTGCCGTATTTTTTAAGATTTGCCATTCCTCTGAAAGATTGAGAGCCGAGATTTTCCTCGCGGACGTCGTCTGTTTCTCCGCTATCCTCGCTGTCGGCACTCATTAAGGCAAGAAGATCCTTTCCAAGCTCGGAAATATCAACTCCCTCCGCAGAGAGCAGCTTTACCGCAACGCAGTCGGAAAGAGAGAGGAGCGATATAAGAAGATGCTCCGTTCCGATAGCCTCGCTTCCGCGTTTTGTTGCCTCGTAAGCTGAGGCTTGTATGATTTTATTCATTTTTTCGGTTATGTTTCTCGGCGTGGGAGAGGTTGGCGTGCCGGAGCCCATGTGATTTTTAACCGATTCGTACATGGCCTCGTAGTCTATTCCGTGTTTGTCGAGAAGCTCCGTTGCCGCGCACTCCTGAACGCTTAATATACCGAGCAAAAGATGCTCTGAGCCGACGTCGGTATGACCGAGCTTTCCGGCTTCGCCGAGAGAGGCGTTAAGAGCCGCTTCCGCGTATTTTGTAAATTTACTGTTTGACATTTTAATCTCCATTCCGCTATCCAAAGGATAGCTGATAGCATATTTAAGCGAGTTTTCCGTTTTTTGCATCGCGAAACAAAACGCTGCTTAGCCTTTTAGGAAAACTCAGACGTGAAAAGCTTTTTGTTAGCACTTGCCGAGCCTCCACGCCACACCCGTTCGTTAATAAACAGGCAGAAAAGATAATGTTTTATCCGTGATTTACTTTTACGGTAGAAAGAGTATCCCGTACAAGTCTTGCTCTTGCCACGTCTCTTGCTGTATCGTCGTCAAGCCCTTCCTTGGTCATAGAGATAGTAGCAGGCTGTACCGCAACAAGCAGCTCGCTCATTTTTTCATCGGTTATACCCGAAAGCAGTCCGATGCAAAGACCGAGCTTTATATCAGCAAAGCCGCTGTTAAACTCTGAGGAGGAGAGAACGTGAGCGCTTTTTAACAGACCGACGCTTCTTGCAATTTTATCGGTAAGCGCGGTTCTTTTAAGCTCGAAAATACCGTTTCTCGCCCCCCGCTCTGCCTCGACAAGCTTTTTAACGACGTCGGTTATAAGCTTTAAAATCTCCGTCTCGTCTATACCGAGAGAGGTGCGGTTTGAAATTTGATATATGCACCCCGCCGCCGAGCTTCCTTCCCCGTAAAGCCCACGAATGGTAATTCCCATTTTGCTTAAAGCTTGCTCATAAGAGGAAATTAAGTTTTTCAGCGTAAGCGCGGGCAGGCAAAGCATAGCGGAAACCCTCATAGCGCCGCCGAGATTTGTCGGACAGGCGGTAAGGTACCCGTATTTATCGCTGTAAGCAATTTTGAGCTCTCCGCATATACGGTCGTCAGCCTTACTCGCGTTTTCATAGGCTTTTTTGGGAGCAAAGCCCGCGACTATGCTCTGTATTCTTAAATGGTCCTCCTCGCAGACCATAATTTTAACCTTGTCGTTTCCGCCGCTGAGAAGCGCTCTTGTCTTGTCGGAGGAGGCAAATTCGGGGCTTACGAAATGCATCTCCATATAAGAGCGGAGTCTATCCTTTTCCGATGAGGTGAAGCGCTCGCAGCCGTAGTCGCTAAGTGTTCCCGATACGGCGTCTATTACATCGGCTCTGCCCTTTTCGTCAAGTCTTGCGGGGAAGGGATAGTCCGAGAGGTTTCTTGCAAAACGAACTCTCGTTGATATAACGACGTCCTGCATATCTCCGGTTTCCGTGTACCAAGCCATATCACTTATCCTCCTTCTTCTCAATAGCCTTTATTTTGTCCCTGATTTCGGCTGCTTTTTCATAATTTTCGGAAAGCACAGCTTCCTCCTGCTCTTTTTTAAGAGCCTCTATTTCGTCTCGTTTGGTAAGCTCCTCAACGTGCTTTCCGGGTGCGGAGCCTGAATGCGTGGTATGACCGTGAATTCCGTAAATGATTTTTGAAAGCTCCTCGGAGAAAACGTTATAACATTCCGCGCAGCCCGCACGTCCCGTTTTGGCAAGCTCACGTTTTGTTGACTTACAGAGAGGACAAATCTTTTTCTCCGCTATTCCCGTGCCGCCAAGTATGCTGTCGCTGAAAAATCCCGAGAAGAGACTGTCGGCGCCACCGCTGAAAAACGTGCCGAGGTTTTCCTTTTCTGCGCATTCCGAGCAGAGCATACGCTCGCTTACTTCTCCGTTAATTACCTGCTTTATATGAACCGTCGCGCTGTTTTTATGGCATTTCTGACACAGCATATTTTCTTCCTCCTATATTATTGATAAAATTATTTTCTTGATAAGCGATGCCCGTACCGTGTCGCTTACCGCGTAGGCGTTTGCAATATTAATTATATTTGCTTCGCGCGGAGTTATGATGCCGCGCTCTGCGAGGTCAATTATAAATATGCTTCCGCTTTTTTCGTCAAGAGTATCACCTATGGTGTAAAAAAGGTGCATAAGATATTCGTCCTTATGCATAAGCTTCTTGGTTATTCGAACGTAACCGCCACCACCGCGCCTGCTTTCTATAATATAACCCCTTTCGGGTGTAAAGCGTGAGGTTATGACGTAGTTTATCTGACTTGGAACGCAGCCTATTTGCTCGGCAAGCTCATTTCGTTTAAGCTCAAGGCTTCCGCCCTCCTCCTCAAGCATCTCGGTCAGCATTTTTTCAATTATATCACTAAGCATTTTTCTACCGTTCCTTTCCTTGACTTTAACCGTTTTATGCAGCTGTGCTTTGAGTGAAAAAACACGCCGCGCATCTCTCGGGAAATCCCATAGTGTAAGTCGTCTTTTTTGTCGCATTCTTCTTTTTACGGTTTAATTGTAGCACAAAAGTCAAAGAAAGTCAAAGTCAAAGAAAGTCAAATGTGTTTTGTTGTTGCTTGTTTGAGAAATAAAACGCGGTTATATCTCGTTTTTTCTCATTTTTTCTCGCTTTTTTAGTTTTTTGTATTTTTTGAGATTTTTAGTCATTTGCGTAAAAACGTATTGACAATTTTTTCGGTTTGTTTTATAATAAAATAAAATACTGTATTACAAGGGTTTGATAAGGCTTTTCGTATTACAAAAAAGAAAGAAAAACGTATGACAAGAAACGACTGTTCACTTGCTATGCCCGATACCTACGTTGTTTTTGACCTTGAAACAACGGGGCTTTCCCCGAAAAAGGCGGAAATAATAGAGATAGGCGCCGTAAGAGTAAAAAACGGAAAAATAACGGAGAAATTTCAAACCTACGTAAAGCCGTATGGGCGTATCCCGCCTATGATAACACAGCTTACGGGGATAACCGAGGAAATGACGGTAAACGCGCCTCGGATAGAGGACGCTCTTCCGATGTTTATCTCGTTTATAAAGGACGATATTTTATTCGCGCACAACTCCTCCTTTGATTGTCGCTTTATCGGTACTGCCTGTCTTATTCTCGGTTACGATCCGAAAAACGAAGTAAGAGACAGCCTTGCCTTAGCAAGAAAATACATAAATGCGGAAAATCATAAGCTTGAAACCTTAAAAAATTTTCTCGGTATTAAAAGAAAATCACATAATGCCGTCGATGACTGCATTGTAACCTTTGAGGTTATAGAGGAATGCAGAAGAAAATCTATGCTTTTGGAAACAGAGTAAAATGAAAAAGAATAAAAATACAGATAAGAATACTGAATACAAGACCGTTACAGATTACCTACGACCGTTCAAGCTTTACGTGGTACTCACCGTAACGGTTAAATTTATCGCTACCTTTGCCGAGCTTTTCCTGCCGTCCACCCTTTCGTATATGGTCGATACGCTTGCACCCGCAAAGGACGTTAAGAAAATGGTTATTTTCGGTCTTATAATGGTGCTGTGCTCACTCGTCGCGCTTATAGGAAATATAACGGCGAACAGAATGGCGGCGAAAACGGCGAGTAAGATAACGGAGAAGCTAAGACACGACGTATATGTAAAAACGCTGTCGCTTTCCTGCCAAAAGACCGATGAGTTTACCGTTCCGACGCTTATTTCAAGGCTCACAAGCGATACCTATAACCTACATAATATGCTCAGAATGGTACAGCAGGGCGGTATAAGAGGTCCTATAATCGTAATAGGCGGCATAATTATCACCTCGTTTCTCGATAAGGCTTTAACGCTTATACTCGTCGCGCTTCTGCCTGTCGTTTTCACCATAATATTCTTTATATCAAGAAAGGGTGTAAGAATATACGGAGACGTCCAGAAAACCTCGGACGAAATGGTTTCCGTGCTTCGTGAAAATATGGAGGGGGTACGTGTAATAAAGGCGCTCTCCAAAACCGAATACGAAAGAGAGCGTTTTTCGGGTATAAACGAAAGGATATATAGGTACGACAGAAAAGCGGGAATAACCACAGGTCTTTCGGGCCCTGTTATGAACGTCTTTTTAAATCTCGGCTTTTGCGCGGTTATACTTGCCGGTGCGTACAGAGTTAACGCCAGACACACAGAGCCGGGTGTTATTATCGCGTTTTTAAGCTATTTTACCCTTATACTTATGGCTATGATGATGATAAACAGAATTTTTATGCTTATAAGTAAGGGGGTAGCCTCGGGAAAAAGACTTAACGAGGTGCTTAAAGCCCCGTCAGACGACGATTTTACCCCTGTTTCTGCTACGAGTGATTGCGTAGAAGCGAATGCCGGTTACGGCTCGCAAGAGCACTTCGAAGCCGAGAAAAGTCAGGAGAGCCATTATCCGTATCACGTTTCCTTTGAAAACGTTACCTTTTCCTATTTAAAGAAAAGAAATAACCTTGAAAACCTTTCCTTTAATCTTAAAAGGGGAGAGACGCTTGGAATTATCGGTTCAACCGGCTCGGGTAAAACCACTATAATTAATCTGCTTCTCAGATTTTATAAAGCCGATAGCGGTGAGGTAAAAATAAACGGAAAAAATATTAACGAGATACCGAGAGGGAAGCTTTATAAAATGTTCGGCTCGGCGCTGCAAACCGATTTTCTTATGTCGGATACCATAAAAGAAAATATACGCTTTGAAAGAGACATTTCCGACGAGGAGATAACCTACGCCGCAGTAAACGCTCTTGCCGACGGCTTTATAAAGGATAAGAGCGGAGGATACGAGCATCTTCTTGACGTAAAAGCGGCAAACCTCAGCGGTGGACAAAAGCAGCGACTTCTTATCGCAAGAGCCATTGCTGGAAAGCCGGATATACTGATACTTGACGACTCGTGCAGCGGACTTGACTATAAGACCGACTCTCTTTTACGTCAGAATCTCGGTAGCGGCTACGCCGAATGCACGAAGGTTATTGTTGCTCAAAGAGCGAGCACCGTAATGAACGCCGACCTTATAATTGTAATGGACGACGGTGAGGTCGTCGGTATAGGCAGACACGACGAGCTTATGGAGAAATGTGAGCTTTACCGCGAGACTGCGATAGCGCAGATGGCGGCTGCGAAAGAATAAGTAAGAAAGGGGGACTTGAAATGAACAGAGGGCATATGCTTCCCGAAAAAGGCGGCAGAGGTGCGTCGGCAGAAAAGCTCAGCTCCGAAAGAAAAAAGGCCGTTGTTTTCCGTCTATGGAAATATCTTAGCCAAATGCGCTTTCCTTTAATCATAATAGGTATAGTGGTTGTCGCGAGTAACCTTTTCGCTCTTATCGGGCCGAAGCTTTCCGAGCCTGCGATAAACGCCATAAAGCCCGGAGCGGTTGATTTTGATACCGTTTTCTACTACGTAAGCCTTATGGTTATCTTTTACGTTGCCTCTGCGCTCCTTTCGTTTTTGCAGTCCTTCCTTATGACAACGGTAAGTAAAAGAATTACCTTTAACATACGCCGCGATCTGTTTGAAAAGCTCTCGCGCCTACCCGTAAAATTCTTTGACACGCATCAGTCCGGTGAGATTATAAGCACAATGTCCTATGACGTTGATACCGTAAGCGCCTCGCTTTCGGCAGACCTTATACAGATATGTACGGCGCTTATAACGGTTACGGGATCGTTTATTATGATGCTAACCATTTCGAGAATTCTCGTTTTGGTTTTTGTTGTAACGATACCGATGTCGATAATTTTCTCGCGTTACAGAGCTAAAAAGGGCAGACCGCTGTTCAGAGAGCGCTCTGGTAAGCTCGGAGCTATGAACGGATTTGCCGAGGAATCCATAGGCGGCTTCAGAACAATAAAGGCGTACAATAAGGAAGCGGAGTTTACCGAGCGCTTTGACGTTAAAAACAACGCGGCGAGCGATGCGTACCACCGCTCAGACAGACATTCCTGCATAGCAGGGCCCTCGGTAAACTTTATAAATAATATTTCTCTTGCTCTTATCTCCTTTTTCGGAGCGCTTCTTTATCTTTACTATCCCGAAACGCTGACGCTCGGAGCAATATCCTCCTTCGTTCTTTATTCAAGGAAGTTTTCCGGTCCGATAAACGAAATTACAAATATATATAGCGAAATCCAGTCTGCGCTTGCGGCGGGAGAACGCGTTTTCCGTCTTATGGATGAAAAGGAGGATACTCCTGATAAGGCGGACGCGACGGGCGAGCCTATAACTCGCGGCGAGATTGAATTTCAGAACGTTAATTTCGGATATACCGAGGATAAGATTATTATCAAAAATTTCAACTTGAAGGTAAGTCCCGGAAGCGTTATAGCGATAGTAGGGCATACGGGTGCGGGTAAAACCACGATAGTCAACCTGCTTATGCGCTTTTACGACGTTAATGAGGGTAGAATACTTATCGACGGAATAGATGTGCGCGACAGAAAAAGAGACGAGATGCGAAAAGCGTTTACCATGGTTTTGCAGGACACGTGGCTCTTTAACGGAAGCGTATATGACAACATAGCCTACGGTAGCGAAGACGTATCCGAGGAGGCGGTAAGGGCGGTTGCGGAAAGAGCGAAGATAAACGGCTTTATAGAAGCTCTGCCGAGCGGTTACCGTACCGAGATAACGGACAACGGAACCAATATTTCAAAGGGACAAAAGCAGCTGCTTACCATAGCCAGAGCAATGCTTCCCGAAAGCGTAATACTTATACTTGACGAAGCGACCTCTAACGTTGATACGAGAACGGAGGCTAAGATAAGCGAGGCGATGTGTAGGCTTATGGAGGGTAAGACCTGCTTCGTTATCGCTCACAGGCTTTCTACTATACAGAACGCTGACGTGATACTCGTAATGAAGGACGGGCAGGTCGCGGAAAGCGGAAGACACGAGGAGCTCTTGAAAAGAAACGGCGTTTACGCCGAGCTTTATTACTCGCAGTACAAATAGAAAAAAGGCGACCTCGGTCGCCTTTTTATAATAATGAAAACACCCCGACAGATTTTCTTATGCTCTGTCGGGGATCAATTTATCCTTCGTGATAAGCTGGAAGCTGCTCTCCCTTATCGTGTTACCAAAACTTTATAAAATAACTTCAACACTTCAATAGCTTCTTATTTATCTGTCAGTTTTACCGTAAGCTTTGCGTTTATATTACAAGCGCACGGACGCTACCCGCGAGTTTGCTCTATAAACGCATCGGAAAGATGACGCAGTACAGTCTCTGCGTTAACGTCAAGCTCCTCGCACTTGTATATGGCGTTAAGGAGCGCGTTTGCCGCCTCTCCCTCGGCGCCGCTTAAGAGGTTTTCTCTCGGCCTTACGTTTTCCTTTGCTGCCTTGTGGATAAGCTTCTGCGCTCTCATAAGAGCGGGGAGAGGCTTTGCCACGGAGCTGAGCTTTTCGGAAAGTCCGCTCTGCGACTTAGTCTCCGCCTTTATCTTATCCCAATTCTTTAAAACCTCTGCCGAATTTTTAACATTAAGGTTTCCGAAAACGTGAGGGTGGCGAACTATCATTTTTTGGCATACGCCGGTAACAACGTCGCCGTAGTTAAATTCACCCGCGTCTGACGAAATGTCGGAGTGGAAAACAATCTGAAGCAGAACGTCCCCAAGCTCCTCGCAGAGCATTTCGGGGCTTTTCATTTCAATAGCCTCTACCGTTTCGTAGGTTTCCTCAATAAGTCCCGGTATAATGCTTTCGTGTGTTTGCTCGGCATCCCACGGGCAGCCGTCCTTTCCCCTGAGTATTTTAATAATAAGGAGTAGGTCCTCCGTTGTAAAGCGGTCTTTGGCCTTTAGTAGTTCTTTTTCCTTTTCGTACATAGACTTTATTCCTTTTTATAAAATTATAAATACAGTAAAGCGGATATGCTCTTGAAAAACAAGCTCATACCCGCCTTTTATTTTAATTTTGTTTTATTAAAGCGTTCCTACAAATTCGGGCTTTAAAACTCCGTTTTCGTCAAGCTTTTCAATAAGCGTATGGATTTTATCAACCTGGTTAAGAAGGGGCCCTATGCTTTTATTGGTATGGAGAGAAGCAATGAGAAGCGCGACGTATTTGGACATATCAACGTCGGTGTACCAGTCTCTCGCTTTGAGCTCGGGGGTTCTGTATATAAGGTTGGTGGTGAATATCTGGTCGATTGCTCCGTCTCTGAACGCCTTGTCAATCTTTTTAAGTCCGTTGCAGAAAAGTCCGAAGGAGGCAAATACGAATACGCGTTTTGCGCCTCTGGATTTAAGCTGTCTTGCAACGTCAAGAACAGACTCTCCGGAGGAGATTATATCGTCAACGATTATAACGTCCTTGTCCTTTACGCTCTTTCCGAGGTACTGGTGAGCCTTTATCGGGTTTTTACCGTCCTTAACAACCGTGTAGTCGCGTCGCTTGTAGAAGGTACCAAGCTCAAGCTTTAATACGGAGGAGTAGTACATACAGCGGTTCATTCCGCCCTCGTCGGGGGAAATCATCATAAGCTTTTCTTTGTTTATCGCTATATCAGGATACTTCTTAAGGAGAGCCTTTATCATCTGATAGGTAGGATGAACGTTATCAAAGCTGCACATCGGTATCGCGTTCTGAATACCTATATTATGTATATCAAAGGAAATTATGTTTTCAACACCCATTCCCGAAAGCTCCTGAAGGGAGATTGCCGCGTCAAGAGATTCACGGAGGGTACGCTTATCCTGTCTGCCCTCGTAAATCATAGGCATAATGACGTTAACTCTGCGTCCCTTTCCCGCAACCGAGCAGATAACTCTCTTTAAATCCTGAAAGTGATCGTCGGGACTCATCGGGTATTCCTTTTCGTACATTTTGAATTTTTCGCCGTGATTAAATACGTCTGCATATACGAAAATGTCGTGGTTGCGCATGGTGTCGTTTATAACAACCTTTGCCTCACCGGTTCCGAAACGGATATACTGTGGACGAATCAAAGAGGTTTCGTCGCTTTCAGCCCAAGTTTTAAGCCACGTATCTACCTTGTTAAGAAATTCGTCGCAGCCTCTTGTGCCTATAATACTGAGCTTACCGCAAATTTGTTCCATTTCCATTGTTTTATGTCCTCCAAAAGATAGCAGAAAATATTTATATATTTTATTATAACAAAAAAAACAGTATTTTTCAACACTTTTACAAATTTTTTAGATAAAAATTTTATCAAAAAAAAGGCTTTGTTTTTGTGTATTTTTCATATAGACAAAAATATTGCGGCATAAACAGAAATAAGCCGTCTTAGTGGCAGTTGGTTTTTTATCCGGGTTAAAATTTAAGCGTTAATAAGGCGGAAAATAGGCTCCGCTTTATTAACGCTTTTTGATTTTATTAAATTAAAGTCTTTAAGGCTCGGATTTTATTATATTAAAGCCTTGATTGCATCAACAGCCGCGGCGAATGCTGCCTCGCTGGTAGGATAGCTATCGACTATCTCGGTCTTGTTGTCCTTGTTTTCAAGCTCCGCAAGTCCTGCAAAGACGCGAAGATGAGGCTCAACGGAGAGAGTCATTGTGCCGGGGCGCTTCTTAAGCTCGTCAATAATTTCCGGAAGGTGTCCGACACCCTTTCCCGCAGGGCAAACGGTTTTGTCCGCGCGGCAGTCCTTAATGTGCATGTAGTATATGTAGTCCTTAAGCTGGTTAAATGCGTCGGGGTAGGTTACAACGTCGGACTGAACGAAGTTAGCGGGGTCGAAGATGCACTTGTAGCCGCCGTTAAAGTATTTCATTATGTCAAGGCAGCCCTCGGTCTTTTCTCCGTAAATGCCCTTTTCGTTCTCGTGGCAAAGGATTGCTCCGCTCGCGTTTGCGGCGTCAAGCATTCTGCTCATGTAGTCAAGAACCTGAGTTCTGTAAGGAGCGATGTTGGTGGTGTCCGGTACGAAGAAGGAGAAAACTCTGATTCTCGGGGTGCCGAGTACGTTTGCAAGCTCGCATACGTGCTTGGTAAGCTCGATATGAGCGTTTATATCGTCGGTAAGCTTTATTTTTCCGAGAGGGGAGCCTATCGACCAAACGCCAAGTCCGTTTGCGTCAAGCTGCTTTTTAACCTCTTTTGCCTCGTCAACGGTAAGAGTGGAAATGTTCTTGCCGTTAACACCTCTGATTTCGGTGTATTTAACTCCGTTTTTAAGCATGCCCTCTATCTGCTTTGAAAAGTCCTTAGAGTATTCGTCGGTAAACGCGCTTAATTCAAATTTTGCCATGATGTTTTTTCCTTTCTTATTTGAAGGTTTTAATATTATTTTTTTTTAAATTTATTATATTATAACAACATTTTCCTTTTTTGTCAAGAGGAATAAAAAAATATATGAATTTTAATATTTTCTTTGTAAAAAAGAGATGCTTTCGGTTTCCCGTTAAAGCGCTTTGCCTGTCCTTGCTGTACGGTGAATGCTTACCTCTTTATTTCGATTACGGTAACGCCGTAGTCGCCCTCGCCGTAGTTACCCGCTCTGAAGGAGGCTACCCTCTTTTCCTTTTTTAACATATTCCAAAGAGCCGTGCGCAGCGCACCCGTTCCTTTGCCGTGCAGAAGCGTTACTGTGTTTACCCCCGCAAGAACTGCGTCGTCAATATATTTGTCAACGGCGAACCACGCCTCGTCTCCCGTCATGCCGCGAAGATCTATTTCCGCCTTAAATGTGTTAGGGGCAAGAGTTTTGCTTATCGCTCCGCTCTTTTTCTTTTCGGACGTCTTTTTTGCTTCGGTAAGACGCAGGTTGTCAAGCGTCGTTTTGGTGGTTACAATTCCTGCTCTTACGGTAACGTTTCCGTCCTTGTCCGGCGGTTTTATTACTGTACCAGTTCTGCCGACAGACAGGATAATTACCTCGTCTCCGACCTTAAGAGGACGCGTCGGCGCAACGGCCTCGGATTCCTCTTTTCTGCCGGAAATAAGACTGTCCTCGGCTCCCCGCAGCTTTTGTCTTATTTCTTCCCTCGCTTCTTCAAGAGAGGCTTTTGTTCGCTTTCCGTCCTCCTGCTTTTGCAGTCTTTCAAGCTTATCGAAAATAAAGACAGAGGAAGCCTTCGCGCTTTCCATCATTCTTGTAGCCTGCTCGCGAAGATTTTGAGTGTCGCGGTAGGTCTTATCGGAAAGCTCGGTTATATACCTTCTTTTTTCCTTTTCGTACCTTTCAAATTCAGCCTTGGAGCTTTCAAGCTCGGCTCTTGCCTTTTCAAGCTCTATTCTTTGCTTGTCAAGAGAAGAAATAACGTCCTCAAGCCGCCTGTTTTCGGTGCTTATAAAACGCTCCGCTCGGCTTATGACGTTTTTCGAAAGTCCGAGCTTTTCCGAGATCGCAAATGCATTTGAGCGACCCGGAGCGCCTATTATCAGTCGGTAGGTAGGCTTCAAGGTTTCTATATCAAACTCGCAGCCTGCGTTGGTTACTCCGTCGTTGTTGGCGGCGTATTCCTTAAGCTCGGAGTAGTGAGTAGTCGCGGCGCAGAGCGAGCCCTTGTAGGAGCGTATCTCCTCAAGCACCGAAATAGCTATCGCTGCCCCCTCTATCGGATCCGTTCCCGCTCCAAGCTCGTCAAAAAGAACGAGACTTTCACGGCTTACCTTTTTCAGTATCTTTATTATATTGACCATGTGCGAGGAGAAGGTTGAGAGCGACTGCTCAATGCTTTGCTCGTCGCCTATATCGGCAAGTATCTCCTCGAAAACTCCACACTCCGCGCTTTCGGCTGGAAGATGAAGTCCTGACTGAGCCATAAGAGCGAAAAGACCGAGGGTTTTAAGGGTTACCGTTTTTCCTCCCGTGTTGGGGCCGGTTATAACGAGGGTGTCAAAGCCTTCGCCGAGGGAAACGGATATCGGAACCACCGTTTTTGCATCAAGCAGAGGATGTCTTGCCTTTACAAGCTTTAAAACTCTTTTTTCGGTGATTATCGGCTCTACCGCTTCATATTTATCGGCAAACTGCGCCTTTGCGAAAATAAAGGCGAGCTGCGTTATATTCATATAGTTTAGAAGTATCGTTTCTCCGTAAAGCGCGCAGTCGGAGGAAAGAGAGAATAATATACGTTCAATTTCTCTTGCTTCCTTTGTCTGAAGCTCACGAAGCTCGTTGTTTGCCTCGACAACCGCGTAAGGCTCAATAAAAACCGTCGCTCCCGTCGCGGAGGTATCGTGAACGAGGCCTTTTATTTCATTTTTATATTCCGCTTTTACGGGAACGACAAAACGGTCGTTTCTTACGGTAACAATGTTTTCCTGAAGATATTTTCCGTAAGCGCCCGAAACGTACCTTTGCAGAGTTTCTCTTACCGAGCCCTGACTGTGCCGTATCTTTCTGCGCAGGTCTGCGAGCGCGGGACTTGCCTCGTCTGCAACGTAGTCCTCGGAGGGCAGCGCGCGGTATATCTTTTCCTCTAAAAAACGGTTAGGGGTAAGACGTCTGAAGATTACGTCAATAACCGTTTCGTCTGCCGAGCCGTTTTCGATATAGTCTATAAGCGATCTTGACGTACGAAGAACGTTTGCCACGTCAAGAAGCTCGGACGGGGAGAGGGTGGATTTTTTCCTCGCCTTTTCAATAGAGTCGCCGACGTCCTTTACCGCAGAAAAGGATGGAAGCGATTTTTTCGATATAAGATACCTTGCGGCTGAAGTCTCAGCCTGCATACGCTTTATCCTTACCGCGTCGCTTTCGGGGGTAAGACGCAGAGCGGTCTCCTTTGCTCCCTCCGTTGCGGCGCACTCCGCGAGAAGCTCTCTTATTTTATTGTATTCAAGTGTTTTAACTGCTTTTTTAAAATCTGACATAGTAGTTTAATTAAAAATAATTTCTTTGATGTATTCGGTAATTTACGACTAATCGGTGTAAGGGGCACATAATACGTTATTTCACGTCTCCAAAAGCGCTTTTTATATGTTTTATTTCCGTTTTTCCGCTAAGAAAATAAACCTCGATAACGTCAATTCTGCACTTTTCCGCCTCATGGTGAAGCTTTTGGTACGCCTTTACCGCGGAGACAAAGTTTTTTCGTTTTTGATAAGTTACCGCAGATGACGGCCTACCGTATTTTGAGCCGCTGTCTGCGGTGCGCGCTTTTACCTCAACGAAAACAGTTCTGTCTCCGTCAAGAGCGATAATATCTATCTCTCCCGAGGCGGCACGGAAATTACGCTCCATTACGGTATATGAAAGCGAAACAAGGTACTCTGCGGCGGCGCTTTCGCCGCTCGCTCCTACCTGTGCGTTACTACTCATTCTTGTTTAAAAACCCAAGGAAGGAAAGTCTGTGTATCGGAGAGGGGCCGTACTTACGCACAGCGTCCATGTGTTCCTTCGTCGGGTAGCCCTTGTGCTTTGCTATGTTGTATTCGGGGTACATCTCGTGCAGCTCCTCGCAAAGACGGTCTCTGGTAACCTTTGCGAGAATTGACGCCGCCGCGATATTCGGGGATTTTCCGTCGCCCTTTATTACGGTTACCGCCTTGCAGGGAAAGTCTCTCGCCACGTTTCCGTCCACGAGCGCAAGGTCGGGAGTCGGGGTAAGTCTTTCTATTGATCTTCGCATGGCGAGCTGCGAGGCGTTAAGAATGTTGATTTCGTCTATTACCTCGCTACCGACAAGCTCGATAGCGTAGGCCAGGGCGTTTTCTTTTATAATTTCAAAAAGCTCCTCGCGTTTTTTTTCGGAAAGCTTTTTGGAGTCGTTAAGTCCGGGGAGAACAAATCCTCTCGGAAGAATACAGGCCGCCGCGGCAACGGGGCCGCAAAGAGGACCTCTGCCCGCCTCATCGGTTCCGCAGATTACCTTGAATCCACTCGCAAAATATTCTTCCTCAAGCTCCCACGTTAAAGGGTTTACGGTTTTTGTAGCCATAACTTTAACCACCTTTTTACGGAGTTTTATATTTATTTTTTATGTGTTTTACAGCTGTACCTTACGGCGTTTCAAGGGAAATTCTGCCTATCTTACCGCTACGGTATTCCTCAAGAAGCATTATAGCCGCGCGCTCGGTGTTAATTTCGCCGCCGCTGACAAGAAAACCTCTTTTTCTTCCGACGGTTGTTAAAACGTCGTAGTCGGAGTATTCCTCGGATAAATCCTCCGCATTCATTTTGTAACGCTGACAAAAGACGTCTGGAGCGAGGGCGCGAAGCCTTGAAACGAGAAGACAGGCTATGGTTTCGGTATCTAAAACGTCGTCCTTTATCGCTCCTGTTATCGCGAGATTTTCGCCAACCGTATCGTCCTCAAATTTCGGCCAGAGAACACCGGGGGTATCAAGAAGGTCGAGTCCGTTTTTCGTCGGAACCCACTGCTTGTCCCTCGTTACGCCGGGGCGGTTTTCCGCCTTTGCCTTAGCCGAACCCGCTATGCGGTTGATAAAGGTGCTTTTTCCCGAGTTCGGTATGCCTACGACGAGCGCCTTAAGAGTTCTGCCCGACATACCCTTTTCGCTGTACCTTGCGAGCTTTTCGGCAAGAAGGGTTCTTATTGCGGGCATTATTTCACTAAATCCCTCGCCCGTATTGCAGTCGGTGAAAATGCAGTCGGTGTTTGTTTTTTTGAAATAAGCCTTCCACCTTTGACTTACCGACGGGTTTGCAAGAGAAGCCTTGTTAAGCAGAATAATTCTCGGCTTATTTTCGGCAAGCTTTTCTATATCAGGGTTATGTGAGGAATAGGGGATTCTTGCGTCAAGTATTTCTATTACAAAATCGACAAGAGTAAGGCTTTCCTTTATCAGTCTTTTTGTTTTAGCCATGTGGCCGGGAAACCACTGTATCTGCCTTGATTGCATATTTTTTCTCCTGTGCTTTATAACTGTTTCATTGTAAAAGGCTGCGTTCTATCGTTCCGAATAAATACCGTAAAACCGCCAAAAGGTGCCGCGAATTAAAATACCTTAAATTCAGCGTACTAAAATATTTTAAATTCAGAGATAGGGGAGAATCTTACGCTGACCTTTCCGAGAATATATCTTTCGTCGATAAAGCCTATTCTCTCGTCTCGGCTGTCCGTTGAGCCGTTTCTGTTATCTCCCATTACGAAAACGTGGTTTTCGGGAACCGTGAACGTTTCGGGGAGGTGGTTCGACGGATTCATAGGTGCGGAGGATTTATTCACGTAGCTCTCGTTTATTTTCACCCCGTCAACGGTAACTGTCCAGCTTTCGTAGTCTATGGTAACAGTCTGTCCCTCGGTGGCTATTATCCTTTTTACAAGCGGTGTGTCAAGACCGTAGCTTTCGGACTGACAAACAATAATATCGTTTGCTTTTGGTGTATAATTAAACGTCGATACTATCAGAACGTCGCCATCCTTTAACGTCGGATACATAGAGCTTCCGATAACGGGGCTATGCTTAAAAAATATAGTAAGCAGTAAAATTCCCGCCGCAAAGCAGAGGGAAAACATCTCTACCCATTCAAAAAGGCGGCTGAAACGGTCAGGTCTTTTTATTTCGTTTTCCGTGTTTTCCGAGAACGAGCCGTTATTTAAATTATTATCCATTTCTATCCATTCTGCCTTTTACGGCGTTTTAGAGGTTTTAAGAAAATTACTCAGAGGCCTTTCCGCCGACAAGAAGCTCCATAAGCTTTTCGCCGCGCGAGAGGTAAAGTCCCGTGCTTCCCGCGTTTTCTTCATTGAATGACTCTATTCCGTCGGAGCTGCTGCCGCTGTCGTATATCATAAACGGAACGGCGTCCATCGTGTGGGTGCGTTTGCAGATAGGCGTCGGATGGTCGGGAAGAATCATTATCTTAAAGCCTTCTCCGCTATCCTTTAAATACTCGTAAACAGGTTTTAAAATTTCCGAGTCTATTTTTTCTATTGAAAGAATCTTGTTTTCAAGCTCGGCGCGGTGTCCGCACTCGTCGGGCGCCTCTACGTGGAGATAAACAAGATCGGCTCCGTTTTTAAATTCCTCTATTGCCGCCTGTCCCTTGCCCTTAAAATTGGTGCTTATGTTTCCGGTTGCGCCCGGGACGTCAACCGATTTCATACCCGCGCAGATAGCAATTCCCTTTATAAGGTCAACCGCGGAAATAACCGAGGCATCAAGATCCCATTTTTTCTTGAACGAGGGAAGCGCGGGCTTTTTGCCGGGGGACCAGAACCACGCGGAGTTTGCGGGACGAAGGCCTCTTTTTATTCTGTCAAGGTTTACGGGGTGGTCTTTAAGTATTTCGTAGCTTCTTTTCTGAATTGAAAGGAATGGCTCCTCGGGGAGATATTCCGAAACAGACTGACCGAGAATGTCGTGGGGGCGCATAAATGCGGTAAAGCTCGGCGCGTTATTCCAGATAAGACAGTGGCGGTAGCTTACGCCGGTGTAGAAATGCTTAAGCTCATCTCCCATTTCCGCCTGCAAGGACTTTATAAGCTTGTCGGCTTCGGGAGTGGTTATTTCGTCGGCGCCGTGATCTACCATTATCTTTTCCTCATACGGAACCTCGCAGCCCTCAGGATTACCGAGGGTAACAACGTTGCAGCGGTAAGCGGTGTCGTCGGGCTTCATATCAAGACCGAGAGACATAGCCTCAAGAGGGGAGCGCCCCTTTGAGAATATTTCGGGATTGTAGGAAAGAACGGCAAGGTTGGCGGTATCCGACTCGGGCACCATTCCGTTAGGTACGTTTGATACCGTTCCCGCTACGGAAGCCTTTGCAAGGCTATCCATCGTCGGCTTTTTTGCTTTTGAAAGCGGAGTCCCGCCGCCTAAAGCTTCTATCGGGTAATCGGCTGCGCCATCGCAGAGTAAAACAAAGTATTTCATTTTTGCAGTCATCCTTTGCAGTAAAATATATGTTTAAAATTACAGTTATTATATCACATTTATAATTATTTATCAAGTGATTTTTTAAAATATTAACAATATTACGGGAATATTTTTATGTATGGAAAAAAGAAAGCTGAAAGATGTGGAAAATAAAATTGTAAACTTTTTGTGAAACACTTGAAAAACGGATTTCATTATGATATAATATCTCTGTTAAATTACGGACGGTCCGCTGCGAAGCTCTGCATGAACGTCTAAGGTATAAGGAGGAAGCCAAAATGGATTTAATTCAGGCTTTTGCAAACGAGCAGATAAACGAGAACGCACCCGTCGTTAATATCGGTGAAACCGTTAAGGTTCACTGCAAGATTAAGGACGGAGCCAACGAAAGAATACAGATTTTCGAAGGCACTGTAATCGGTAAAAAGGGCGGCGGAGTTTCCGAGACCTTTACCGTAAGAAAGATTTCTTACGGCGTAGGCGTTGAAAAGATATTCCCCGTACACTCCCCCAACATCGCAAAGGTTGAGGTAGTAAGAAAAGGTAAGGTCAGACGCGCAAAGCTTAACTATTTGCGTAACAGAGTCGGTAAGAGCTCTAAGGTTAAAGAACTTATATAACTTTTCAAAAATAAATGCCGTCCGTTATGGGCGGCATTTATTTTTTAGCTTGATATTAAAGCGCGGCGTATCGAAAGTGTTTAAGCCCTGCTTTCGTTATCCATAGTGTGAAAAATAAGACAGCGCTTCTTAATATGCGGAAAGCGTCGGCGTATTCAATGCGACCGCGAGCCGTTTTGTCTGCGGATTATATTGCCTTGTTATTAAAAAGCCTCGTTATCTTTCCGACCTTAAGATTTTTTCCACGTGATAGCAGAGTGAAAGCGCATCATTTTCGGTGTTAAACGCGCCGAGACTTACTCTTACCGCGCCGTCGCCCTCGGGAGTTGCAAATTTTTTGTGCGCAAGAGGAGAGCAGTGAAGCCCGGCTCTTACGCATATTCCGTACTCGTCTAAGCGCGCGGCAAACTTTTCCGAGGTAATGCCCTTTGCGGAAAAGAGCAGAAGCGTACCCGGTTTATTACCGTAAAGCTTTATCCCCTTAATATCCGAAAGTCGGTTTTGCATTAAAGAGCAAAGCCGTTTTTCTTTTTTCAGAAGCTCTCCGCGAGGAAAGCTGTTTATAAAATCTATGCCCTTTGAAAGTCCCGCTATCGAGACGAGAGGAAGCGTTCCCGCTTCAAGGCGGTCGGGTAGGAAATCCGGCATATAGGGGGATAGGGAGCGCACTCCGTTTCCACCCTCGGTAAAGGTGTCAGGCAGGTCGGTTTCAAAGCGTTTACCGTAAATAACAAACCCCGACCCCGGCGGGCCGTAAAGTCCCTTATGCCCCGGAGCGCACAGAAGATCAATAAAAGCGTCCTCTGTGTTTATCGGCAAAATCCCCGCGCTCTGTGATGCATCTACGAGAAAAATAAGTCCGTTTTCACGGCAGAAGCGTCCTATTTTTTCTATCGGGAGAGTGAAATTACAGACGTTGGAGTGATGACAGGCGCAAATCATTCTTGTAGATGGTTTTATCCGTTTCCTTAGCTCCCGTATCTGCTCGTCTCCGTCCTCAAAGCTTTCGTAAATATCAAAACTTATAAGTCCCTTTTCCGTAAGAGTGGCCACGGGACGCAGAACCGAGTTGTGCTCTATATCGGAGATAAGGACGTGATCCCCTCTCCGTAGGGTAGATTTTATTGCAAGATTTAAAGCCGCCGTGGCATTCAGTGTGAAAACGACACGCTCTGCCTCACCGCCGAAAAGCTCGGCTATCTTTTCACGACATCCGTAAACTGTATTCGCCGCGGCAAGCGAAAGACGGTGAGAGGAACGCCCCGGGTTTCCGCATCCCGAGCGCAGTACGCTTGTAACCTCTGCGGTAACCGACGGAGGCTTTGGAAAGCTTGTAGCCGCATTGTCGAGATAAATTATGCGCTGCATAATAGTTTTTCAGCAGAAATGCTCAAAATCGGATTATTTTCACAATGCGGATTTTATTTTTATCAAGTATTTCCGCCGCAACGTCGGCATAGGAGGCGGAGACGGAAAGTCCGTACCCACACCCCTCCTCAAGGTGAGACGGCTTAACTACGACTGAACGTATCCCGTTTTCGTAAAGCAGCTTTTTACCCTTCATTGCATGAGTAACCGAGCGTAGTACGATAGTGATTTCGGTATTCATTTTTGCTGTTTCCTTCCTTGTGGTTAATAGAGAAAACTTAAATTCTCTAATACATTATATGATAAAAACCGTTAAACGTACATTTTTGCAGTTCGACTACGGGTAATTTGCGTTTTGTTTTTTTAAAAAGCGGGGGACGGGGTTTAAATTATTCCGAAAAGAACAAGCGCTGCGCCTATCATGGTACATACCGCCGCCTGCGTAAGCTTGGCTTTTAAATAAGCCTTGGTGCTAAGTCCCATAGGGCAGGCAAAGGCGCAGTACTGCATATAAACCGAAAGTCCGCCAAACGCGGAAAAGGTAAAGGTTAGTATTTTAGCCGCCACGCTCCATAACGGAGACGGAAAAAGCGTAAGAGAATGCAGCGCCCCCACGCCGGAGCTTATCTCTGCAAACGCGCAGATGAAACTTACCGTAAGAGCGTTTGCGCCAACCGAAACAAGCGCCTCGGAGAGCGCTGACAGCATTACCTCGAAAAAGACCACAAAAGCTATGACCTTAAGCATTGAGAAGGCCGCCGCGGAAACTGCGTCGGAAAGTGCGCCCGAAAGTGAAAAATCCTTTTGAGCGCGCATGTTTGTACGGATTTCCGGCACATATCCCCCTGTCCTTCCTCTAAAACCGAAAAGCACCGCTCCCGTTATAACCGCGGAGAGCAGCTGTGATATGTAAAGCGACGCGCCAAACGTAACGCTTCCCCATATTCCCGCGCCGACGCCCGAAATCAGAAATCCAAGCCCCGCGTTATTGCTTATACCCGAAAGCTGCTCGGCGTCCTCTTTGCTTATATCCCCGGAAGCGTAAAGCGAAACAGCGGTTTTCGCGCCGACGGGGAAGCCGCAGAATGCTCCTAAGACAAACGCCGACGCCCCTTTTCCGTTAAGTCCGAATACTCTGTGAAAAATTTTACCGGTTAGCTTTTGCATAGCGTCCGGAAAGCCGGAATTAATTAAAAGCTCACCCGCAATCATAAATGGAAAAAGCGACGGGATAAGTGTTTTAAGACAGAGAGTAAGAGCGCTTTCAACTGCGGCAAAAGAGACACGGGGGTGCGTTAAAAGGTAGGAGACGAAGATAAAAACACCGCTCCATACCGCTACCTTAAACACGCTCGCCTTTCTTTTGTCAAACGTTAAAGCTTCTTTTCCGAATTTCCTTTCAAAAGGGCCTGAGCCGTGCGAGAAACGTGAGCCTTTTGTTTGTAGGGAAGGCTCTTTTCGGGGCAGGGAGCTTTTTTGTACGACGGGCGTCCTTTTCATTTGTAGGGGAAGGTTTTTTTCAAAGGCGCTTGTTTTTTCTAAGACAGGTGTCTTTTTTTCTGTCAACGTATTCAATGGCATTCCTCCGCATATAGTAGTTTAAAGCAGTATTTAATTTTATGTTTTCCGTTTTCATAAAATGCAAAACAGTATGCGGAGAATAAGCGTCTGAATAGGAATGCTTATATCAGCGTTTGGTAGATAGGTTTGCAGATAAAGAGAAAAAGGAGGGGCAGGGTATGAAAAAACATAGAAATTTAAGCCGCGTAAAAAACGGTATAACAGGAAGTGAAAGCAGTGCGTTTTTGCGCTTTTCAAGAGAGATTACGGTGTGTGGGTGTAAAAAGGTACTGCATTATGCTCCGGACACGGTAAGGCTTTTGCTTTCTGACGGCATAATGGAAATAAGCGGAGAGGGTATAACGGCCGCTACATATTTTGGTAGGGAGATAAAGCTTTCGGGGAAAATAGACCTGGTAAGGCTTATTGAATGTGAGTAAATATTAGGTGAAGCTGTATTTTCTGACAGCTTCGGTATGTAATTAGACTAAAAGCAAAGTCATTTAGGAAAGGTTTAGCGTTATGAGCTTTTTAACTTCGTTGATAAGTTTTTTTGAAGGAAGAGTTAAAATCTACGCAGATGAAAAAAATAAGGATGCGCTCATCAGCTTCTTTGTTAATAACGGAATAAGAGCCACGGTATCGGCGGATAATGAAAAAGGAGGGATTTATACCGAAATTTCCCCCACTTTATTAAAAAAAATTGCTCCCGCTCTTGACAAATTAAATATTATGGTATATATTATTAATATATACGGTTTTAATAGACTACGCTCAAGATACGGTAAAAGATACGGCCTTTTGCTCGGGGCGCTTCTCTTTGTCGCGCTTTTGTGGGTGTCAACACTTTTCGTATGGAGGGTTGACGTTAGCGGAACCGAGCTTTTGTCAAAGGCTGAGGTTCGCGCGGAGCTTTCCGAGATGGGCGTTAAGGTTGGAGCTAAAATTTCAAAAATTAATCGCTCGGAGGTCTTAAATACCTTTTTAAAAGAGCACACCGAGCTTTCGTGGGCGGCGCTTAATTTTAAGGGAACAACAGCAGTTCTTATTCTTAAAGAAACGGAAGAAAAGCCCGACGGTACTGAACCCGCTAAAAGCCGTCTTATGGTTGCCTCCGAAAGCGGTGTTATAAGGAGTGTAACGGTTTACGAGGGGGTGGCTACCGTCAAAGTCGGGACGGTGGTAAGCAAAGGCGACGTTCTTATTTCCGGTCTTATTTCGGGAAGCGGAGGACAGATAACAGACACCCCGCCGCTTAGGGTAACGAACGCCGTAGGCTCGGTAAAAGCCGAGGTGGTAAAGAATGTTGAGGTAAGTATTCCCTTTGCCGAGGAGCTTTCACGAACAGAAAAAAGTGAAAAAAAGGTTAGGGTTATATCGGTTTTCGGACGTGATTTTTCCTTCGGCAGTACCGAGGGAACGGTTTTGGAGGACGAAAGAAATATTACCTTTTTCGGGGTTGTCGAAATACCTGTTACCGTGAAAACCTTTTCGCAGGAGAGGGCGGTAACGGATACCGTTTCAAGGGACGGGGAGACCGCAAGGCTTGAGGCAGAAAGGCAGCTCTACAAAAAAATAGCGGAAGCGCTCGGAGAAGGCGAGCTTACCTACGTGAAAACCGAGTACGCCGAAACGGAGAGCGGGATTATCGGATATGCGGAAATAGGCTGCGTTATAGAAATAGCCGTACCGCACGAGGGACTTTTGAAATCGAAATAAGTCGGCGGAAAAAAGCATTTCTTTAAAAGCAGTCCGGAGTCAGAACAGCAAAGACGGACATAACAAAACACAGAAAATTCGTTTAAAATTTTATCTAGCTATCCCTTGGGTAGCGGAATGCGAGTGAAAATGGCGGAAAGAAAAATTCAAATGGAAAGCACCGAAAACATAAACGCGCTTTTCGGTCCTCTTGATGAAAACGTAAGAATGATTGAAAAGAAGTTTTCGGCAGACTGCGTTAACCGCGAAAGCGAATACGGTAACAGCATAATTATAACGGCTGATACCGAAGAAAACGCTTCCGGCGCGGCAAAGGCGCTTAAAATTTTAATGAAAACCGCAAGGCTTCAAGGCTCCCTTTCACTTCAAACCGTGGAGTACGTAGCGGATACCGTCCTTGAGGGAAAGGACGAGGAGCTGCTCGGATACGACGAGGACTGCGTATGCGTAACGGTTAAGGGAAAACCGATTAAACCCAAAACTCACGGTCAGCAGAAATACGTGCGTCTCATAAAGAAAAACACAATAGTTTTCGGAATAGGCCCTGCGGGAACGGGAAAGACCTTTCTTGCGGTTGCTATGGCGGTAACCGCGCTCCGTTCAAAGGAGGTGTCGAGAATAATACTTACCCGTCCTGCGGTTGAAGCGGGAGAAAAGCTCGGATACCTGCCGGGAGACCTTCAGAATAAAATCGATCCGTATCTCCGTCCGCTTTACGACGCGCTTTTTGAAATGCTTGGTCCCGAGGTGTACGCAAGACACCTTGAACGCGGAACGATAGAGATAGCGCCGCTCGCATATATGAGAGGAAGAACGCTTGATGACGCGTTTATAATCGTTGACGAGGCACAGAATACTACGCGTGAGCAGATGAAAATGCTTCTTACCAGACTCGGTACACATTCAAAGATAGTGGTAACGGGAGATATAACACAGATAGACCTTCCGCGCGGAGCGGGAAGCGGTCTTATCGAGGCGTCCGAAATACTTTCGGATATAGACGATATTGCCATTCACAGATTTACCGAAAAGGACGTTGTAAGACATAGGCTTGTAAAGGAAATTATAGCAGCTTACGAGAAAAAGGAAGAAAAAAAGAAAGGAGCGGACGAAAAGGGAAATGAATAAAGTTTATATTACTGACAGTCAGGAAAAGGTAGCGGTAACGAGAGCGCTTGCGGGGCTTGTGCGCCGCGCGGTCGGACAGACTCTTAAATATGAAAGAGTGCCGTTTTCGGCAGAGCTTTCGGTTACCTTCGTTGATAACGACGATATTAAAAAGCTTAACGCGGAGTACAGAAGCATCGACAGAGAGACCGACGTGCTTTCCTTCCCGCTTTACGAGTCGGGAGAGATAGCCTTGAACGACGGGAAAAGAGCGGTGCTCGGAGACATAGTTATATCGCTTGAAAAGGCGGTATCTCAGGCAGCGGAATACGGACATTCCCTCGAAAGAGAGGTAGCATTCCTTACCGTGCATTCGGTTCTTCATCTGCTCGGATACGATCACGAAACGGGACAAGAGGACGAAGAGGAGATGTTCTCTGTGCAGGAAGAAATACTTAAAAAAATGAAGCTTGGCAGAGCGGAAAACGAGTAGGTCTCCGTTAAGACAGGCAGGAATAAAAAAGAAGTAGGACAGAAAATGAAAAAAACCGGTTTTATTGCGATAGTGGGTAGGCCGAACGTCGGCAAATCCACGCTTCTAAACGCTCTCGTCGGTGAAAAGCTGGCTATTGTATCGAAAAAGCCGCAGACCACGAGAAACAAGATAACGGGAATACTTACTAAGGACGAGACACAGTACGTATTTATGGATACTCCAGGTATGCATACGCCGAAAACAAAGCTCGGAGACAGAATGGTATGGGAGACAAACAGTGTCTTTTCCGGAGTTGACGCCGTTATACTCATAGTCGAGCCGATAGCAAGCTGCGGAGATATTGAGCGCGGTCTTATCGAAAAGATAAAGGGTAACGGGCTTCCGTCAATTCTCGTTATTAATAAAATTGACAGAACGAATCCGGAAGCGATAGGCGACACGATAAAGGCTTACGCCGACATACACGATTTTGATGCCGTCGTTCCGATTTCAGCGATTAAAAGCAAGGGCGTTGACGTTCTTCTTTCCGAGGTGGACAAGTTTATAACGGAGGGGGAGTGGTTCTTCCCCGAGGACGCGATAACCGATCAGCCGGAGCGCGTTATAGTTGCCGAAACTATAAGAGAAAAGCTGCTCCGAACCTTGGAGGAGGAGGTGCCGCACGGTACCGCGGTCGTTATAGAGGAATTTAAGGAAGATGGCCGACTCCTCAGAATACGCGCCGAGATATTCTGCGAAAAAGCGACTCATAAGAGTATAATAATCGGTAAAAACGGGGCCACCTTGAAGCTGATAGGAAGCCGCGCGAGAGAGGATATAGAAAATTTCTTCGGAATAAAGGTCTTTCTTGATCTTTGGGTTAAGGTTAAGGAGAACTGGCGTAACAGCGACGTTCTTTTAAATAACTTTGGCTTTAACAGTATGGACGGGGACTAATAAAAATCCGGTGAAAATTTATGCTATCAAATTTTAAAGGTCTTGTTCTGTCGGACGTTTCGTGGGGCGAAAACGATAAGATGCTCTCGGTGCTTACGGCGGAGTACGGAAAAATATCGGTGCTTTTAAAGGGAGGAAACAGCCTTAAGAACAAGGCTGCGGGAGCCTCTATGCCGCTTTGCTACAGCGAGTTTATTACTGCTGACAGAGGTGGTCGTCCTTGGATACGCGAGGCAAGAGAGCTTGAAGGCTTTACGAGCATCAGAGGAAGTCTTGAGGATACGGCGACGGCTCTTTATATCTGCGAGGTGGCTGCCGAGGTCTGCGTTGAAAACGGAGACGAAAGCGAGATGCTTCAGCTCGTTCTTAATACTCTTTACGCGCTTGATAGGGCGTTAAAGCCGAGAGAAATCATAAAGGCGGCGTTTGAGCTGCGCGCGGCGGCGGTTTGCGGATTTACTCCCGACCTTGTCAGCTGCTCGGAATGCGGAAGGGACGAGAGTGAGCTTATGTATCTTGACGTTATGGACGGTGTTATGCACTGCGCCGAATGTCATAGAAAGCATAATGCTGCGACAGAGGTCAGAGAGGGGCATACCATGCTTCTGATGCTGTTGGACAGAGAGCTGCTTGACGCTATGAGATACGTTTCCTATTCAAACGCGAAAAAATATCTCTCCTTTGACCTTAGTCCGGAGAGGTATCGCGTTTTTTCGGAATACTGCGAAAAATATCTTGTCAACCATATTGATAAGGAGTTTCGCACACTTTCGTTTTTAAAATCGTTAAGGCATCTGCCTAAATGAGAGAGTTAAATGTTAAAAATACCAAAAAGGTCGGGTGGGAAAAGACCGGACGCTGTAGATTTTAAGCGCTCCCGTACCGCCGGTTAAATGAATTAAGGAGAAAAACACAGAAAGGTTTAAAGATAAAATGAACTACATAAGCACAAGAGGATACGGAGTTAAAGAAGGAGAGCCTACCACCGCGGCGGGCGCGATAAAGCAGGGACTTGCGCCCGATGGCGGACTTTTTATGCCGGAGACTATTCCGAGCCTTGAGGAGGGCGAGATTTCAAGACTTGCAAAAATGAGCTATCCCGAGAGAGCGGCAAGCGTTCTTTCAAGGTTTTTAACCGACTATACCTACGAGGAGCTTCTTTCCGACTGCTCCGAGGCGTACAGTGAGACTCGCTTCCCCGGTGGAGCGGCACCTGTCTCTGCGCTCGGAAGCAAGATGAGAATTTTAGAGCTTTGGCACGGTCCTACGGCGGCGTTTAAGGATATGGGGCTACAGATTATGGCGAGACTTTTCGTAAGATCGTTAAAAAAGACGGGAGAAAAGAGAACCGCCCTTATTCTCGTTGCGACGTCGGGAGATACGGGAAAGGCGGCGCTCGAAGGGTATAAGGACGTTGACGGAGTTAAGATAGCGGTATTCTATCCGGTTGACGGAGTAAGCCGCGTGCAGAAGCTCCAGATGGCTACGCAGGAGGGCGGAAACGTAGATGTTTTTGCCGTTAAGGGTAACTTTGTCGATGCGCAGAACGGCGTTAAAAGGATCTTCTCTGACGTCGAAATGAAAAAGGCGCTTGATGAAAAGGGTTATTTCTTCTCGTCCGCCAACTCCATAAACTGGGGAAGACTTGTTCCGCAGATAGTTTATTACATTTCCGCGTACTGCGACCTCGTTGCGAGCGGAGATATTAAGCTCGGTGAAAAAATCGACGTCTGCGTTCCTACGGGTAACTTCGGCAACATTTTTGCAGCGTATATAGCTAAGAAAATGGGCCTTCCGGTCGGTAAATTCGTCTGCGCGTCAAACAAAAATAATATCCTCACCGATTTCCTTAGCACCGGTGTTTACGACAGAAACCGCGCGTTCCATACGACGATGTCTCCTTCGATGGATATACTTATTTCCTCTAACCTTGAGCGTTTGCTTTATCTTGTTGCCGGCAGCGAGGCCACGGCAAACTATATGAAGGAGCTGAATACTACCGGTAAATATAAGGTAAGCGACGAAATTTTAGCAAAGATTAAGAGTGAATTTGCCGGCTACTGCTGCGACGAGGAAGGAACGGCAAAGACGATTAAGGAGCTTTATGAGGGATATAACTATCTCTCCGACACTCACTCCGCGGTAGGAATAAGCTGTGCCTCTCAGTACCTTGATGCGGCAGGCGAAAACGCATCTGCGCGTATCGTCATCGCATCAACTGCAAGTCCGTACAAATTTGCGTCCTCTGTTTACGAGGCTCTTGAAAGCAAGGCGGCTCCCGAAGGAACGGCGGCGCTTGACGCACTTTCCGCTCTTACCGATGTGCCGATTACCGCACCTCTTGCGGGACTTGACAAAAAGGCTGTTCGCTTTACGAGAGTTATCGAAAGCGATGAAATGCCGAAGGCTTCTATCGAAATTCTTTAAGCCTTTGGACGGTGCGACGCTTTGTAAAAGCGGCAAAAAAACGGAGAAGCAGAACAGCTGAATTCAACGGCCGCATATAATCGCTGAATGTGTTAGTTAAATTTAACGCGAGGCTTAAATGTTGCGCACACGGTATCACTGCAGCAGCTTGCTTCTATCGGACCTATTGAAATTTGCTTTGCCGTGCAGTGTCCTATTCCGTCGTGGTACTCACAGTAAACGACGTCGCATACAACGTTTTTAATGGGCTTTTGCTGTTTTTTTCCGTTATCCATTTTAATTTGTCTCCTTAAAATAATTAAGTTTAAGATTATTATTTCCGTGCGCTGAAGGGTTTATCCCGAAGCAGAGAGATTTTTTGAAAAGAGCAGCGGCTTATACCGAGGGCATTAAAAAATTTATAAACGCGTAAATTAAAAGAAAGGAAGCCTATGTCGATTTTTGTATTATCCGATACGCATCTGTCCGAAAGCGTGTCAAAGCCTATGGATATTTTTGGCTTCCGGTGGAAAAGCTGGACGGAAAAGCTTTCCGAAAACTGGAAAAATACCGTTACCGAAAACGATACCGTAATAATCCCCGGAGACATCTCGTGGGGAATGAGTATGGAGGAAGCAAAAGAGGATCTTTTACTTCTTGAGCGACTTCCGGGTAAGAAAATAATAGGCAAGGGAAACCACGATTATTGGTGGGGGACCGTTTCAAAGATAGAGGATTTTTTTGATAAGAACGAAATTACAAGTATAAAGGTGCTTTTTAACAACGCTTTTTTGGTGGAAAACACCGTTATCGCGGGATGCCGCGGTTGGTACAGCGACGAGAAAAACGCGCCGGATAACGCTGACTATGAAAAGATAGTAAAGCGAGAGTTGGGTAGGCTGAAAATGAGTCTTTCGGCGGCTAAAAAGCTTTCGGAGGACGCAAGACGGCTTGTCTTTTTCCATTTCCCGCCTGTTCTCGGAGATTTCCTTTGCAGAGAAATAATAGACGTGCTTAAGGAGTATGACGTTACCGAGTGTTATTTCGGTCATATACACGGCAAATACGATATTCCCCCTACGTTTGAATTTGACGGGATAAGCTTTACCATAGTTTCGGCGGACTATCTTGATTTTAAGCCACTTAAAATTAATTAAACTTAAAATTAGTTTTTGAGTTGTAAACACGCGGAAAACTTTAAAAAATTATTGACGAAGTATTAATTTTGCGACAAGGTGGTTGACTTTTTCGCTAAGTGCGTGTAAAATATATAGGAATATAATAAATATATTATAAAGGAATTGAAAAACGAAAGGAGCGTCGCCGTTTAAAGAAAAACATTCGGCGGCGAGGAAAAAAATGAGTCTTATCAAAACAGAAAAGCTTGAAAAAAACCGCGTTGAGCTTCAGATCGGCATAGACAGAGCAGCTCTTGACGCAGAGGTTAAAAAGGTTTACAAAAAGGAAATCGGAAAAATGAATATCCCCGGCTTCCGTAAGGGTAAAGCTCCGCTCGCAATAGTAGAGAAGCTTTACGGAAAGGGAATTTTCGTAGATGAAGCGCTTAACAATCTTCTTCCCGATGCTTATGAGGCGGCGGTTAAGGAGGCAGGTCTTGCCGTTGTTTCCCGTCCCGAGTTCGACATCGTTTCTATGGAAGATGGTGCTGACGTAGTACTTAAGGCACTTGTTGACGTTAAGCCCGAGGTAACTCTTAAGGAGTATAAGGGACTTAAGGCAGAGCGCGACGCTATCGAGGTTACCGACGATATGGTTGACGCCGACATAAAGGCTGCTCAGCAGAGAGCGGCAAGAGAGGTTGAGGTTACCGATCGCGCTTCCGAAATGGGCGACACTGCCGATATAGATTTCGAGGGCTTTGTAGATGGAACTCCGTTTGAAGGCGGAAAGGGCGAGCATCACAAGCTTAAGCTTGGCTCCGGTCAGTTTATCCCCGGCTTCGAGGAGCAGGTTGCGGGTAAGAACATAGGCGAAGAGTTTGACGTAAACGTAACCTTCCCCGAGGAATACGGCGCATCCGAGCTTGCCGGCAAGGCAGCTGTATTTAAGTGTAAGCTTCACGGTATAACCAAGGAAGAACTCCCCGAGCTTGACGACGAGTTTGCAAAGGATATGTCCTTTGACAACCTTGACGCTTACAAGGCAGACGTTCGCGCAAAGATAACCGAGAGATTGGAAAAGACGGCAGAGCAGGTAATAGAGAACAGAGTTCTTGATGCGCTTCTTGAAAACATGGAGGCTGAGATACCGGAGTCTATGTACGTAAACGAGGTGGAAAACCAGCTTCGTGAGTACGATATGCAGCTTCGTTCCAACGGACTTGATCTTAATACCTACTTTAAGTACACCGGCCAGACTCTTGAGCAGCTCCGCGAGAACTTCCGTCCCCGCGCAGAGCGTTCCGTAAAGGTTCGTCTTGCTCTTGAGGCTGTTGTTAAGGCAGAGGGCATCAGCGCAACCGAGGAGGAGATAAACGCCGAGTACGATCGTATGGCGGCTATGTACTCTATGGAGGTTGATAAGGTTAAGGAGGCTGTTGCAAGCGAGGACCTCGCGGCAGACCTTAACGTTCAGAACGCACTTAAGCTTGTAAAGGACAACGCAGTTGTAACCGAGAAGAAGGCAGAAAAGCCGAAGACCGCAACTAAAACCACCAAGGCAAAGGCGGCGGAAAAGGCAGACGGGGAAAAGCCCGCTAAGCCGAAGACCACGAGAACAAAGAAGGCGGCTGCGGAAAAAACCGAAAAGGCTGAATAAAATTTTAAATTAAAAGTTATAATTAGGGACGGCGGTGAAGTTTTTTACCGCCGTTCAGTAGCCTATAATGAAAAAGCATATCAAAAGTCAGTAGCTGTTCAGGGCAGAAGTCTAAGTTAAAGCTACAAAACATAAAAACAAGAAAGGAACGGTAAAAGCAGATGGCACTTGTACCAACCGTAATACAGCAGACAAATCACGGTGAACGCGCGTATGATATATATTCGCGTCTTCTCACCGACAGAATTATATTCCTCTCTGATGAGGTAAACGACGTAACAGCATCTCTCGTAGTTGCGCAGCTCTTGTTCCTTGAATCGCAGGATGCCGATAAGGATATTTCCTTCTATATAAACAGCCCCGGCGGTTCAGTTTCCGCAGGTCTTGCCATTTATGACACCATGAACTTTATTAAATGCGACGTATCGACGATATGCGTCGGAATGGCGGCAAGCATGGGCGCATTCCTGCTTTCGGCGGGAGCTAAGGGCAAGCGTTTTGCTCTTCCTAACAGCGAGATAATGATTCATCAGCCTCTCGGGGGATTTCAGGGACAGGCGTCGGATATAAAAATACATTCCGACCACATTCTCCGTACCAAGGATAAGCTTAACAGAATTCTTGCGGCAAATACCGGAAAGCCGCTTTCCGTAATCGAGAAGGATACTGACAGAGATAACTTCCTTACAGCAGAGGCTGCTATGGAGTACGGTCTTATCGATAAGGTTCTTGATAAGAGAATTTAAGCCCACAGACTAAAAAACTTATAAGGAACTAAGCCTTTATCAGCTAACCTTAAAGACCGTAATCAGAAAGGAAACACCGAGACCGATGGCAAATAACCGTACCCCTACTCATTCCGCAAGACACTGTATTTTTTGCGGAAAAAACGAAGCTCACGTAGGCTTTCTTATACCGTCTCCCACGGGGCTTTATATATGTAATAACTGTATCGAGACCTGCAATGAAATTATAGGAGAGGTAGAGATAAGCGAAAACATTTCCGGTCTTACCTACGAGACTCTTCCCAAGCCGCAAGCTATAAAAAAAATACTTGATGATTACGTAATAGGACAGGACAACGCTAAAAAGGCGCTTTCCGTTGCCGTATATAATCATTATAAGAGAATTTTGCAAAGTCCGGGAACGGCTCTTGGCAGCAGAAAAAGAGGAGCGCAAAAGAAGAGCTCCGACGAGGTGGAGATACAAAAGAGTAACGTTCTTTTGCTTGGACCTACCGGCGTAGGAAAAACCTATCTTGCGGAAACTCTTGCAAAAACCCTTAAGGTTCCTTTTGCGATAGCGGACGCTACTACGCTTACCGAGGCAGGATACGTTGGAGAGGACGTCGAGAACATTCTCTTAAGACTTATTCAGGCTGCGGATTACAACGTAGAGCTTGCTGAAATGGGAATTATATATATTGATCAAATAGACAAGATTTCAACACGCTCGGACAACCGTTCTATAACGAGAGACGTTTCGCGCGAGGGTGTTCAGCAGGCGCTTCTTAAAATCCTTGAGGGAACGGTGGCAAACGTTCCACCGCAGGGCGGAAGAAAGCACCCGAATCAGGAGTTTATAAGAATAAACACCGAAAACATACTGTTTATCTGCGGCGGAGCATTTGATACCATACAAGATATAATAGAAAACCGCAAGGGAAACTCGGCTATTGGATTTAACAGTACAATTATGACAAAATCCGAAAAGCTTTCAAATTCTCCGTATAAGGACGTAACTCCGCACGACGTTGTAAAGTTTGGTCTTATTCCGGAGCTTGTAGGACGTCTTCCGATAATCGTCAGCCTTGACAGTCTTGATAACGAGGCGCTCATAAGAATATTAAACGAGCCTAAAAACTCGCTTGTAAAGCAGTATAAAAAGCTCTTTAGCTTTGATAACGCGGAGCTTGAGTTTACCGACGGCGCGCTTGCCGCGATTTCCGAAAAGGCTATTGACAGAAACACAGGCGCAAGAGGACTTCGGGCTATTTTAGAGGAAACCATGCTTGATATTATGTATGAAATTCCCTCAAGAACCGACGTTGAAAAGGTTATTATAACCGATGAGACGGTCAAGAACAAAAAGGCGCCAAAGCTTGTATTAAAGGCAGAAAGCGAGTCAGAGGACAGCGAAGAAAAAATCGGATAGATATAAAAAAGAACTAAGCAGTAAAACGCTTAGTCCTTTTTTATTTATAAGTTATTTTAGTTTTCGTTTTTGTTTGTTTCGTCATTGGTTTCGTTTGCGGCTAAGTCTGACGGAGCTGAATTTTCCTCCGAGGTGTTTTCGCTTTCGGTTAAAAATACGGGGCCTTCGTTTTGCTCAAGGAGAACCGGAATAAACTGACTTGCTATTCTGCCTTTACCGCGTCTTTTGATATAGAAAAATCCTATTACGCTGAAAACGACGGCGCCGACAAAATTAACGAACATATCTTTTATTGTGTCGGAGAGGCCTATATCAAGATACCCGTTTTCGATAACGGCGATTTTACCGCCGGCGTATTCTATTGTGGTTTTGCTTATATCCGTTAAAAGCTCTTTGTTTATCGGCGATGCCACAGACATAAAGGAGGTAACTACGCGATCCTTTTGCATATCGGTCATAAGAAGCAGGTCGGCAGAAAATTCAAAAAACTCCCAAAGGACTCCTATTGTCATCGAAAAGCAGAACGCGGTAATTGCGACGTATATGGGGGACATAGTGAATTTTATCCTCGGATTTTGGTTAATTATATCTATAAGACAAAATCCGAAGGCGGCAAATATAAAGCCGTTGGTGGTGTGGAGCATTGTATCCCAGAACGCGTATTTTTGATAGAAGCCACCTATTTCTCCGAATATCTCGGCGCAGAAAATAAATATAAATGCAAGCGTTTCCAAAACCGTCGGTAGCTCGAGCTTAAAGTTTTTTTCGACAAACGGCGGTATAAGAAAGAGAATAAGGCAAAGTCCCGCTGTAAAAAGGCTTTCGTACCGTTTATCTACTATACAGCGAATCATAACCAGAATTACGGCGATTCTTAAAACGACGTAAACGGCAAAAGCAACCTTGTTCGTTTTTATCTGGTCAATAAGAGAGGTATAATATTTGATCGGAGAGGGATTTTTTCTTTTACTCATTTTGTTTTCCTTTCCTCCTTTATTATTCGGGTTTATACCTTTATTATACGCCTTGGATTTCTTTAAGTCAATAAACTTAATATGTCGAAAAAGAAAATTAATACTCTTTTCTTGTTCGAGGTTTTGTAGCATAACGAACGGCGGCGCACGAAATTTTCCCGTGCTCCTAAGCTTGCGGCTCCCTCGGCATCATTTCCGTTACGGAAATGATGCCGCTTTTTTAAAAAGTAATTCCTCGGGAATTACAGAAAACACGGATGTTTTCGCGGCAAGACCGGTATTTTAAAAAGCGGACGCGGTTAACGTTTGGTTAACCGCGTCCGAGGGAGCCGTAAGCTTTGGAGCTTCCGCAGAACTTCCCGCCGCCGAAGAAAAAATACGCACAAAAAAGGATATACCTTCGTTAACCGAAAATATATCCCTTTAATTGTTTTTTTGTTTTGAATATTTAAAACTTAAAGTCTAAAATTAAACTATAAAGCGAACGATGCTTCCGCTGATGTCCTCGTCGGAAACACAGTATATATTTTCCCACTCCATTTTTGCAAGAATAGCTCCGAGCTGGGATTTTGCGCATATCTGCTGATGCTTGTCATCGCTCAAAAATACCTGTCCGGGGTGGGAGGATACGATAGCAACGAAATCCGTTACGTCAGTCATGGTGTTAAGCTCTATACGTACTTTCATCTGGTTTTCTCCTTACATAAATAATTTTATAATAAAACCGTAGCGTAAAATTTAATTTTTACGTTGCTGCTTACTGAGCAGCCTCAACGATAACGGTGAAATCGGGCGCTTTAAGAGACGCGCCGCCGATAAGTCCTCCGTCAACGTTGACCTTTCCGAGAAGCTCAGATGCATTCTTTGCATTCATCGAGCCTCCGTACTGTATAACGGTTGCCTCTGCAACGTCATTTCCGTAAAGCTTTGAAAGAGTTGCTCTTATAGTTCCGCAGGTTTCGTCTGCCTGCTCGGGAGTTGCGGTAAGACCTGTTCCAATACCCCATACAGGCTCGTAAGCGATTATGACGTTTTTCATATCCTCGGCGCTGATGCCTGCAAGGTCAAGCTTTGTCTGCATGGAAACGACCTCGTCGGTAATTCCTGCAAGTCTTTCCTCTTTAACCTCACCTACGCAGAGTATAACCTTAAGCCCTGCGTTAAGAGCAGCCTTCGTGCGAAGGTTAACGGTCTCGTCGGTTTCGGCAAAGTACTGACGGCGCTCGGAGTGTCCGATTATTACGTACTCAACGCCGCATTCGGTAAGCATTTTAGCGGAGATTTCTCCGGTGTAAGCGCCGCTTTCCGCAAAGTGTACGTTCTCTGCGCCAACCTTGATGTTGGTGCCCTTTGTAGCCTCAACAGCTACGGAAATGTCAACGTAAGGAACGCATATAACGATATCGCAGCCGTTTTTACCGGCAACCATGGGCTTGAGCTCCTCGATAAGCGCCTTAGCCTCAGCGGGAGTTTTGTTCATTTTCCAGTTACCGGCTATAACAACCGGTCTTTTTGCTTTATTCATTTTGTTCTCCAATCTGCTGCCGTGACGACAGCAACTTAAAATTTTCAGCTTTTTTCTATGTGTTTTGCCGCGAAAGGTATTCGGCATTTAAAAGATAAGGCGTGAAAACAGTTTTTTCAAAGCTTTCACGCCTCTCGTTTTAATAATTATTTGTCATTAAGACAAGCAATACCGGGAAGCTCAATTCCTTCAAGGAATTCAAGCGATGCGCCGCCTCCGGTGGAAATGTGAGTCATCTTGTCAGCATATCCGAGCTTTTCAACTGCAGCAGCACTGTCGCCACCACCTATGATAGAAATAGCGCCGCTTTCCGCAACGGCGGAAGCAACCGACTCGGTGCCGGCCGCAAAGTTCTTCCACTCGGAAACACCCATCGGTCCGTTCCATACAACAGTGCCTGCGCCCTTGATAGCGTTAGCAAAGAGTTTACGCGTCTCGGGACCTATGTCAAGTCCCATCCAGCCGTCGGGAATGTTGTCGGAGTTTACCTCCATATACTCGGTGTTCTCATCGTAAGCCTTACCGACTCTGTTGTCAACGGGGAGAAGGAAATTAACGCCCTTGGCCTTAGCCTTAGCTATCATCTCGTTTGCAAGGTCTATCTTGTCGGTCTCGCAAAGCGAGGTGCCTACGCTGTGTCCCTGTGCCGCAAAGAAGGTGTACGCCATACCGCCGCCGATTATGAGAGTGTCAACCTTTTCGAGAAGGTTATTGATAACGCCTATCTTGTCGGAAACCTTTGCTCCGCCGAGAATTGCAACGAAGGGACGTGCGGGATCTGCAAGAGCCTTACCCATTATCGAAATCTCTTTTCCGATAAGGTATCCGCAAACTGCGGGGAGATAGTCGGCAACTCCCGCGGTGGAAGCATGGGCTCTGTGAGCGGAGCCGAAAGCATCGTTTACGTAAACGTCAGCGTAATCAGCAAGCTCTTTTGCGAAATCAGCGCCGTTCTTAGTCTCTCTTGCGTCAAAGCGAACGTTCTCTATAAGAACAGCCTCGCCTTCCTTAAGAGCTCCAATCTTAGCCTTTGCGTCGGGGCCTATAATGTCCTCAGCGAAGGTAACCTTTCCGCCGAGAAGCTCGTTAAGTCTGTCAGCAACGGGCTTAAGAGTAAATTTCTTCTTGTCGTCAAGAGCCTTCTTGAGGAAATCTGCCTTAGCAGCTGTCTGCTCAGCCTCGGGAAGAGCCTCAACCTTCTGCTTTTCCTTCTTGGTGAGACCGAAGCCCTCGCTAAAGATGCTGTGGGGCTTGCCCATATGAGAGCAGAGGATAACCTTAGCGCCCTTGTCAAGGAGATACTTAATGGTGGGGAGCGCGCCTACGATTCTCTTGTCGGAGGTGATAACTCCATCCTTAAGCGGTACGTTGAAATCGCAGCGAACAAGAACCTTCTTGCCGGCAACGTCAATGTCCTCAATTGTTTTTTTGTTGTACATCATAGTTTTGTTCCTTTCTTATTTTAACAGCATGCGCCGATTAATTATTCATTTATAATATTATCATAAAAACGGAAAAATATCAAGGGGTTTTTAATATTTTCTGGAAAAACTTTCTTAATTTATAAGATTTAATATTTGAAAAACAAGATTTTATATAATTAACTAAAGATTTCCATATTAATCACATCGCTTTCACATAAAAGTTATAAAATATATATTGTTTAACCGTTTTAAAGTAAGGAGCAGGGTTAAGTGAAACGACTGCATTTATCTAAGACTTATTTACGTATTACGGTAAAACACAGAAAAATCGCTCGTAGCTATGGGGGCAGATAAAATGGTTACAAATTTTAAAGTAAACGGACTGTATAAAACGGACGTCTTTAAAAACATAGAGTTTGCGCTTGAGAGTGGCGTTCTTTGCGTTCTTTCAAAGAAGCCCGAAAGAAGCTCTGCGCTTCTCGATACGCTTGTCGGCGTTAAAGCCGCGGACGGCGGAGAAATATTCGGTAATGAAGGTGCGGCGTATATACCCAAGGGCGCGCCTTTGCCGAGCTATCTTACCGTAAAGGAATACCTCTGCTTCGTTTTGAAAATAAAAAATGAAACCGAGCTTCCCGAAAAGGTACTTGAAATTACAGAGGATTTCTATGAGAAAGTAATAGAAACGCTTTCGCCGCTTGAAAGACTTTCACTCGGTGTGGCAGCGTCTCTTATAGGAAATCCGAGTGTTATCGCTTTAGAGGAGCCGTACCGCGATTTGACCTTTGACGAGTACGGTGATTTTAAGCAGCTTATTTTTTCCGTCTCGGAGAAAACTCCGGTTATTTTTTCATCCTCCTCTGTTTTTGAGTGCAAGGAGATAAGCGACAAGGCTCTGGTGCTTTCCACGGGCAGTCAAATTTATTTCGGAGAAACCAAAGCGCTTTTTGAAACCGATATAAACAAAACGGACGTTTGTTGCCTTATTAAAGGTGATGAAAAGGCGATAATTGCTACAATAGAGCGATACAGTCCCGAAATCAAGGAAACCGTAAGGGAAGGAGTTTACTTGGTTACGGTAAAAGATGTTCCGATGTTCCGCGCGGCGGAAACAAGAAGCAGAATAAAAAAGCAGCTTTCAAAGGCTCGGCTTTCGTTGCTTGAAATAAGATCGGAAAAGGAAGCGCTGTTTAATATAATCGGAGAGCTTACGGAGTGCGACAGAAAAAAACGCGCCGAGTACGAGGAAAGCGCGTCTTTAAAAGCTACAAAAATAACTCGCTCGCTTATTTCATTTAGTCATGACGAGGATAGCGAGGACGATGAAATTGACGGCGAGGACGGTGTTCTTGAAGACATTGAGGAAACTTATGAAGATACAATGTTCTCGGAAGATGATTAAAACAGTATAGAAAAAGACTTATATTGTTATTTTGTTATATAAGAAAGGGCTTTGATAAATGAAACCTGTTTATTCTCTTACGCTTAAATCCCTTATGCGGAATTTAAAGACGTATGTGTTTTTGGCGGTTATGATCCTGGCGGAGGGCTTTTTCCTTACCTATATTAATTTTAACAACCGGTATTCGGTAGTCGAATATTCGCTTGAATTTATCGAAATAGTACTAATGCTTCTGCTCCCGCTTATAACTGCGGAGATTTTCTCCGCAGAACGCGAAAACGGATTTGAAAAAACGCTTTTCGCCCTCGGTGTGTCGAAGCCGTCGCTTTATATGGGTAAGGCTTTGGCTGTTCTTACCGTTTTTCTCATTCCGCACACGCTTTTAATTATTACTCCGTTTGTTTTTGAGATATTCGGAATTGTAAATTTAACTTCAGCGACCGCATCGGTTTTTGCTTATTTTTTGTCGGGCGCTTCTCTTATATCGGTCTGTCTCTTTATTTCGCTGACCGTTAAAAAGCGCTTCCATTCTTATATTGTATCTTACGCCGCTATGCTACTTATTTACTTTTTTGGTATTTTTGCATCGGTTGTACCTGTAACACGTAACTTCAGTCTGCTTCTTTTAACCGTTATCGCGATAGTCATCTCGGTGCTCATATATCTTTTCACAAAATCCGGACTTATATTCGGCGGATTTTTCTGCATAGTCGAGGCGCTTCTTATTTTCTTTTATTTTATAACGCCCAAAGCATTTGCGGGAGCGCTTTCGGTATTTTTAGACCTTCTTTCGCCCTGCGCGTCTCTTAACGCGATTATATATGGGCCGTTTGATATAACTGCGATAGTTCATCTCATTTTATTTGCCGCGATATTCGTTTCTCTTTCGCTTATGCAGCTGCATAGACGGAAGTATGAGTAAGGGAAAGGGGGATAAATAAATGTTTTTTGATAAGCTTTCCCGAAAAACGGGAGAAAAACACGCAGCGCTTATAATCATTTTTTCGCTTATTTTAATAGCCGCTCTTGTACTCCTCGGCGTTAAACTTATTCCGACCGTTTATACACGGCTCGACCTTTCCGCAAACTCTATGTACACTCTTTCTCCCGAAACCGAGAAGCTAATATCATCGGTTGACGAGGACGTTACAATCTATCTTATCGCTCCCTTAGGAGAGGAAAACGACGGCATAAAAACCTTTTTGGAAAGATATTCCGGTAAAAGTAAGCGTATAACCTTAAAAACTCTTGATCCGGTAGCCGACGAGGAGGAAATTTACAAGTATTCAGGCTCGACTCCCCCGTCTAACAGTATAGTGGTCAAGACGGATACCCGCTATAAGCTTATTCCCTACTACGATCTGTTCTACTACGGAGAGGATGCGTATAATTACGCGTATCAGATTTACGCGCAGTACCGAAACGCAGGTTATATAGACTCAAGCCTGAGCTTTGACGACTATCTTAAAAAATACGCGGTTTACGACGGCTGCTATTCGGGATACGAATACGAGGAGAGCATAAACTCGGCGATAAGATACGTTACCTCGGATACGCTTAAAAAGATATACCTTCTTGCGGGACACGAGGAGGATTCCCCATCGTTTGACGTCTATAACCATATTACCAATTTCGGTATAGAGCTTACAAGAATTAACGCCGAAAAGATAGATATTCCCGCCGACACGGATTTGTTACTCCTTTTCCCGAACACGGATATTTCAGCCGTGGAAAAGGATAAGCTTTCGGAATATATGAAAAACGGCGGAAAGGTCCTTCTTGTTACCACTCAGGGTATTGATTACAATACTCTTTATACCTTGCTTAAGGAATACGGTGTTGAAAGCGACGGTAAATATCTTTGCGAGGATAACGAATACTATAATTTCGAGAAAATTCCCGCATACACGGTTCCCGATATTTCCGACGAGGGACTTGCAGCTATTCTTGAAGAGCAGGCGGGAACGCTTCTTCTTGCCGGAACGACGGGTATAACGTTTACCGAGACGATTCCCGCCGGTATTACCGTTAAGCCGCTTCTTACCACCTCTCCCGAAAGCTATACCACGGAGGATATGGAAAATTATAAGTTTAACGACGCTACCGATACGAGAAGGGTGAGATATACGGGTGTTTCCGCTATGAACGAAAACGGCGGCGGATTTGTGTGGATTTCCGCTCCGAGTGTGCTTTATGAGGATTACACGGTCTATACGAACGGCGGCAATCTTCTTACCCTGACGTATTATATAAATACGCTTACCGAGAACGTTTACGAGGAGCCTATTCCTACGGTAATGCTTACGTTGGCGCCGCTTAACGCACCGAAATGGTTTATATACACCTTTGCCTCGGTTTTCTGCGGAGTGATACCGCTCGGACTTATCGGATACGCGGTAATACGTAAAAGACGCGTTTACCTTAAAACCGCAAGCTGATATTAAAAAACAAAATGGCGAACTATGGTGTGTGCTCCAAAGGACGGTTTTGAAATCAAATAGAATACGTTACCTGCCGATAGGAAAAGGACGAAGAATTGTTAAAATTCCTCGTCCTTTTTTCTTGATAAGCACTGCGTTTGTGTCCGCAGAGGCTTTTTTAGTTATATAAATTAATTTGCCGGAACAAAGCCTTCGGGAAGCTTAAAGTCGGTAAGCCTCTTAAAATAGCGCTTGTTTTCCTCCCAAATTATGATGTTTTTTTCCTTAACGTTTGCCGAAAGACGCTTTACGCATATGAGAGTATCGGACGGAAAAACGTTAAATGCCGTATAAAATTTCGCAACGTCAAGTGAATTTAAATAAAGAGAACATTCATCGTATCTAACGCCTGACGTTACGCCCATTTCGTCAAGCGATATGAAAACACCGTTATCGTGGAGGTTTTTGTAATAATCCACGTCGATTAGGAAAATAACGTAGTCGCCCGCAATAGCGTTTACCGAGAGCGTTTCCTCGTTGTCCTTTATAATCGACGGATTTAAAAAGTAATCGCTTATACCCTTGTCGTACATAGCCTGAAGTTCGTCGGTATTCATAAGAATAATGTCAAAAAGCTCGGCAGAGGTCTTACCGTCGCCGTTATAGTCAGCGTCTATCTGCTGCGAAAAGGCGTCCTGCACCGCGTCTCTCCCTGTTTCCGACAAAACAGCAGGTCCTGCGTAAAGGACGCGCACGTCGTACTTCTCTTTGGTAACGGACTGTACTATAAGCACGGTGAATACGGTTACAAAGAAAAGCGCGATAAGAATGTACCACTTATAGTAAAACCAAAGGTCTAAAGGAGAAAGTCTTTGTTTTACCGCCGCGCCGCCTTGTGATGCGGCAGGCGCTATATCACTTTCGGGAGATATGCCTGTTTTTGCCGCGAGCTTTCTTGCCTCCAAAGATAATCCTATTTCCGTATCCTCGATGGATACATTATTTTGGGGCTCGGTGCGGTTTTCGGTTTTGTTATTTACGTTTTCGGACATTTTAAGTCTCCGTTTCTTTGATACGAAAGGTAAAGGGGGTAAATTAAATCAGCGAAAATACAAGTATAACGGCAATACCGAGCACTATTCGGTAGTAGCCGAACAGCTTAAAGTCGTGGCGTTTTACAAAGCTCATTAAAAACTTTATCGCAAGTACCGAAACGGTAAAAGCGACCGCTGATCCGAGAAGAAGCGTTAAAAGCTCCGCTCCCGAAAAATCAAAGCCGAATTTTATCAGCTTCAGCGCGCTTGCGCCGAGCATGGTTGGAACTGCAAGGAAGAAGGTGAATTCCGCGGCGGCAACACGCGAGACGCCGATTATAAGCGCGCCTATTATCGTTGCTCCGGAGCGAGAGGTTCCCGGTATCATTGAAAGCACCTGAAAAAGACCGATTATAACAGCCGTTTTGTATCCTATATTTTCAAGGCTGTCAATTTTAGGAGCTTTGTCCCTGTTTAAGCGTTCTATTACAATGAAAAGAATGCCGTAAAAAATCAGCATTACTGATATGGAAATCGCGCCGCCGAAGTACTTTTCAAGCGTTTCGTCAAATATAAAACCGAGCACGGCAGAGGGAATACAGGCAACTGCGACCTTAAGCCACATTGAAAGGATGTCCTTTTTTACATATAGCTTTTCGTTTTTTCCGAAGGGAATCATTTTTTTGCGGAACAGCACTACGACGGCGAGTATTGCGCCGAGCTGAATTACAACGAAAAACATTTCCTTAAAGCTTTCGGTTGCGGAAAGCGGTAAAAACGCATCGAAAAGCAGCATATGTCCCGTACTGCTGACCGGGAGCCATTCGGTTATACCCTCGATAATGCCTATTAAAATTATTTTGAGCAGTTCAAATAAAGTTATATTTTCCATTACCCGTTTCCTTTAAAAATATTTTTACAAGCTTATGCGTACGCGCTCTTTTATATGCTCCGTGTCGAAGGTAAAAGCCGGCTGTTTATGATATTGATAAAGCCGGAAAAAGAGCGCATAAGCTTTTTTCGTGTTACGAAAGGCTTATATACCGAAAAACTTACGAAGCTCTGAAAAGCCGCCCGAGGGAATGCTCGATATATCCTCGCCGTTTTTATTAATAAGGCAGTCGGTAAGAAGGAAAACCTTAATTCCGAGCTTTTCAGCTGCCACGTCCTCGGTGGCGTCGTTTCCTACCATGGTGCAGCTTTCCGCGCTGATACCGTATGTATCGAGTATGCTTTTGTAGTAATCCGGATTTGGCTTGCAGAAGCAGGAGTTTTCATATGTGGTGTAAAATTCAAAATCCTCGGGGGAAAAACCCGCCCAGCGAATTCTCGCTCTTGTCGCTACCGCAGGGAAGATAGGGTTTGTCGCAAGTCCTACGCGAAATCCCTTTTCCTTTAACGCGTTAACCGTTTTTTTAGCCTCGGCATTGTATCCGCAAACGTCCTTTACCTTATCAAAATCGTTTTGGTAGAACTCATCGAAAAGGGGGAGATGCTCCTTTACACCTTCACCGAAAATCTGGTAAAACTTATCCCAGAAAGCAGCCTCGTTTGTGCGGCTTCCGTCATTTTTAACCATATTTCCCGTGCCTGCCCAGATAGCCTTTACAAGTGCTTCGGGATTATATCCGTATGGCATAAGCTTTCCTGCAAGTCCTTTGAAATATGCTTTTGTAAAGACCTCTTGATCCATCGGAAGAAGTGTTCCGTCGAGGTCAAATAAAACCCATTTATCCAAGTTGCTTTATCTCCTTTTTACGGTACTTTCGGATAAACACCTATGCTAGTGTATAGAAATATTATAGCATAGCATAGCTTAAAAATCAACCGTTTTATATTTTTTAATAAAAAATAATTACTTTAATTTAATGAATTTTTAAAAAAGCGCCGCAACGGGTTTATCTGCGGCGCTTTTTTTATTATTCATTTTTTACCCCAAGCTTTTTACTCCGAGTTTTGTTTTTACTCCGAGTTTTGTTTTTACTTCGAGTTTTGTTTTTACTCTGAGCGGAGTGCTTCAACGGGGTCCTTCTTTGCGGCTATTCTCGACGGAATAAGTCCCGAAATAAGGGTCAGCGCCATGCTTATAGCGACAAGTATAACAGCGCCTGCGGGAGGAAGCGCGGCAATTCCCGAAATTCCCGATAAATGCTTAATTATAAGACCTATCGGAATGTTAAGAAGAACAGTTACTATAATTCCTATTGCGCCAGAGGCAAAGCCTACTATAAGCGTCTCGGCATTAAATACGTTGGCAACATCTCTCTTGGACGCACCCATTGCGCGGAGAATACCTATTTCCTTTGCTCTTTCAAGAACAGAGATGTAGGTTATAATTCCTATCATAATAGAGGAAACTATCAGCGAAATGGAGACGAAGAATATAAGAACGTAAGAAATAGCGTCAATTATAGAGGTTACAGATGACATTATAAGTCCGACGTAGTCGGTGTAGCTTATCTTGTCGTTTTCTTCCGTCTGCTCGCTGTTGTATTGCTCGATTATATCCGCGATAAATTCCTTATCCTCGAAGCTTATCGGGTATATCGAAATATAGTCGGGAGAGGACTTGTCGTGTGCGCCGAAAAGCTCGTAGTTTTCTTCAAGCGTTGTCGGAGCCTCGTGCGGAACGTACTCGTCAAAGAAGGAAACAAGCTGCGCGTCGGTGTAAACGTTATTGGCAATCGCGGTGTCAAGCGCAAGGGCAAGCTTTTTGTTCTTTCCGTTTTCGCTCTGCGACGGAGCCTTTTCCGTTCTGTACGTTTCTCTCGCTTTTTCGTCGATTATGCCGTCGAAGGCGGTATTAACAGCAGTGGAATCCATAGTTCCCACCAGAGCTTCGATTTGGCTCTGTTCAAGTGCGGTTATTGACTTGTAATGCTCTACGATATAGGCTCTTCGTATCTGTTCCGAAACAACAATGGAGGTTCCTTGATAGAAGCTGCTGTTTGTCTCACCGAGCGAATAGGCGTCTGCAACGCTTAAAAGTAGCTTGTAGATTTCCTCGTTACTCATATCTCCGTATTTATCGTTAAAGCCTTCTGCACCTAATATGCCTTGAGCGATAGAGTTAAGGTATAACGGCGGCATTTTAGCATAAATAATTCCAAAGATTATCTTCGTCTTTTCAGCGTCAAGCTCAACCGCGTTCGGAGAGTTAACTATCTCGTCAACGTATTTCTGCGCGCTGTCAGTCATGCTCTTTCTGACCGTATCGAGAGCAAAGGTGTAGATATAGTTGTAAAGCTGCTCGTCGGTAAACGTTTCAAAGTACTTTTTGATTATTTCCTCGTTGCCGACACCCGCGTACTTTAAAATGATGCTCATAAGCTCATCTCTGCCGGACGTAGGGGTTACGCCGAGAGAGGGAAGCATGGCGTCGGCGCCAGCCTTTACGGCGTCCTCGTTCGGGGTGGTTAGCATAAGTCTGTAAATTTCTGCCTTTTTCATCTCGTTTGCTTCGGCAATATATGACTTGAAGGCAGCCGGCTTATCCGCGTCGGGGATTACGGAGTCATTGGGAGCAACGAAGGGGAGTCCGGTAAATACGTCAATTTCGGTATTGGCGTTCTGCGCCTTTACTATATCGCTGCCCGCTACCGCATCAATAAGGTATTCCGTAAGCGCGTAGGTGTAAATAAGAGTGCCCGAAAGCGAGCCTGCGGTGGCTTCGGGGTTCTGACGGATAATTCCGGAAATAGTTAAATCAAGTCCGTTTGCGATTATTCCGTTAAGCTCGGCAGATGAGGTTTCACTGCGGTAGTCGAGCCACTCGCCCGTAATTGCGTGCTTATAATAGTAGTCGCTCGTCGGTATAATTTTGTAGGTGATGCCGATAAGCTGATCGTAGGTGAATTCCTGAATTTCGGATTCGATGGGGGTGCCGTTAATCGCGCCCATAACCGCCGAAAGCATCTCGTCCTTTGTGGTAAGACCGAGGCTGTAAAGAGAGAGGTCGGTGATTCTATTATCCGAGGAAACGAGGAGTACTACCTCGTTTTTGCTCTTAGGCCAATCTCCCGCAACAATATCGTACTGCTCCTTTATCATATCGTGCATCAGCGGACCGCCTTCTACGGCGTCCTTCGGAGGGAGCATTTCCTGCCATACGTTAAAGGAAGAAAAGCTTGTATTCATCATAGAGGAGGCGTTGTTCTGGCTAAGTCCCATATCGACGGCCATATCAACGAAAAGCTCGTTTATATCGGCTTTATAGTAGCTTCCGTCGGGATTTTTAAGGTAGGCGTTGATATCGGCGTTGTAGCCGTATCTTATGAGGGAGGCGTGCTCCTTTATTTTATTATCTTCCTTGTCAAGGAACACCTTAAACTTATCAAGGTTATTCGTGCTGGTCGCCGGGTTCATCATTGAGGTAAGAAGATTATAAGAAACGTTGTTGGAATAAATCTTATTTGGATCGGCGTTTTCCGGCTTTCCGCTTTCGCCCATAAAGCTTGTTATAAATGAGGAAACGTCCATTTCTTCTTTTTGAAGAGTTATCGGGTATGAGGAAAGAGTTTCCTTCTGAACTCTGCTGATAAAGGCGTTAATTCCGTTTGAAAGGGAGAGGATAAGCGCTATACCGATTATACCTATACTGCCAGCAAACGAGGTCATAAAGGTTCTGGTTTTCTTGGTTAAAAGGTTGTTAAACGAAAGGCTTATCGCGGTGAAAAAGGACATTGACGGACGTTTTAGCTTTTTGCTTTTCGGCGTCTTTTTTTCCTTCCTTTCCACTGCCGCTTTTTCGTCGTTCTCGTAGCTAACGTCGGTGGTTGCGGTGTTTTCAGGCTCGGTGAGAGCGGAGCCTTCGGCATTAAGGAGAGCTTCCTTTTCAGCCTCGGCCTTAATGAGAGCCTCTGTGTTTGCCTCTGCATCTTCGACTGAGTATGGGTTGGAGTCGCCGATAATTTTTCCGTCCTTAAGTCTTATTATTCTGTCGGAATACTGATCTGCCAGCTCGGGATTGTGCGTTACCATTATGATAAGCTTATCCTTTGAAATTTCGCGCAGTATATCCATTATCTGTACCGACGTGTCGGTATCAAGCGCGCCCGTAGGCTCGTCGGCGAGAAGTATCTCCGGATCGTTTACAAGCGCTCTCGCTATGGCAACTCTCTGCATCTGACCGCCCGACATCTGGCTCGGCTTTTTATAAATCTGGTCTCCGAGTCCTACCTTTATGAGCACCTCCTCGGCGCGTTTTCTGCGCTCTGCCTTGGAAACACCCGAAAGGGTAAGAGCAAGCTCAACGTTGGCTATTACAGTCTGGTGCGGGATAAGGTTATAGCTCTGGAAAACAAATCCTATCGAGTGGTTACGGTAGGTATCCCAGTCGCCGTCCTTATAGTTTTTTGTGGAAACGCCTTTGATCGTAATATCGCCGCTTGTGTATCTGTCAAGACCGCCAACAATATTAAGAAGCGTGGTTTTTCCGCAGCCCGAATGTCCGAGAATGGAAACGAATTCATTTTTACGGAACGCGACGGTAACGTCGTCAAGCGCTCGAACCACGGTGTCTCCGCTTACGTAATCCTTTACAATATTTTTGAGTATCAGCAATTTTTTAACCTCTGTTTCTATCATATTTTTCTGCTAAAAACGGTGAGCATAGGTGCGATTTAACGTTTCCTGTCAAATGCATAAAGCTCCGTATTTTACTATTTGATTATATTATACAGTTTTATTTTAAACGGCAAATAAATTACTTCAATTTCTTAAATTAATATTTATTTAACTTTTTTTAAACTGTGAATTTAAAGCGACATTTATTTGCTTAAATATATTTAAAAGTTTAAAATAACCGATAATTCTCCAAATGCACTGTTAGTAATGCTTTACGGGGAGAAAAATGAGGAAAATTCCGAAAATTCTTGCTTTGTCGGTACTCGCCAACAACTTACTTATTGTTTTGTTTTTGATAAAAAACAAGCGAGGCTTAATTTCAGCCTCGCTTGTTTCGGTTTATTTTTTATTGTATCTTTCTATCTGCTCGTATGAGTATTCGAGAGCCTCGAACATTCCGTTTTTAAATTCGTTTGCTCTGAGAACCTCATTTCCCGCTGCCGTGGATTTTATTGTAACCATTATCGGTCCCGCGGCGTCTCCCGCAAGCATTATCATTTCGGCAAAAGCCTTTTTGTTAAGATCTCCGTAAGCAAGAGCGTTGTTTTCGCATAAAACAACGGGATGTCCTTTGTAAACTACGTAGTTTGTTATTTTACCGTTTGCCATATCCGTTTTCCTTTCGTGTGTAGAAGCTGAAGCTCAGCCTTAAAAAATATCTTGTTATTATTGTACATTAATTTTTAAATTAATTCTATCTAAATTTGTAAATTTTATTATGCCGCGCTTTACGGTGTGCTCTTAAGTTCTAAAAACCTTTTTAAGGCATAAAATGGTATAGCCAGAAAAATAAAAAGATAATTTTAAAAACAGAAAGGATAGTAGTAAAAATGAACAGATATTTGCCCGAGGGAAGCCTTATCGGTACTCGCGAAAACAGAGAATACGTAACGTCAGTCAGCGGACTTGAAAGAGCTATGGCAGAGGGAAAGATACTTGAAGGTATGGCGGTAAGCTGTGATAGAGAGCTTAACATCACCGTTGACCTTTACGGAATAAAGGGAATTATTCCCAAAAACGAGGCGCTCTACTCCGAGGAGGGCTTTAAGGATATAGCCGTTATAACGAGAGTAGGTAAGGCGGTGGCGTTTAAGGTTATAGGAATGGAGAAGGAGGAGGACGGTAGCATAAGAGCGGTGCTTTCAAGACGCGCGGCGCAGATTGAATGTATGCAGCGCTACGTAACGCAGCTTTACGAGGGGGATATAATAAATGCGAAGGTAACGCATCTTGAACAGTTCGGAGCTTTTGTTGACGTTGGCTGCGGTATAGTTTCGCTTCTTTGTATAGACTGTATTTCGGTATCAAGAATATCTCACCCGAAAAACAGATTTAGCGTAGGAATGCCTATAAAAGCGGTGGTTAAAAGTATTGACCGAGAGACGGGTAGGCTTTACGTAACTCATAAAGAGCTGCTCGGTACGTGGAAGGAAAACGTGCAGCGCTTTCATATAGGACAGACGGTTTCGGGGGTAGTGAGATCAATAGAGGACTACGGTGTTTTTATTGAGCTTACGCCTAATCTCGCGGGGCTTGGCGAGCTTTCCGAGGGAATAAACGTCGGGGATACGGTGGCGGTTTACATAAAAAACATTATACCTGAGAGAATGAAGATTAAGCTTGTTATAATAGACGTAGGCAAGAACGACGATACCTTACCGGGCTTTGAATATTTTATAAACGATAGCGAGCATATCGATAGATGGGTGTATTCGCCCGAAGAAAGTAAGCGAGTGGTGGAAACCGTTTTTGACGGAGATGATTCCCATTCCTTAAATTAACCGCTCCGTTTTCCGCTTTTGGTTCTCAGCTTTTTGCACAAGCAGAAAGAGCAAACACACAAGACGAAAAGCTCTTGTTTGTTTGCTCTTTTGTTTTTACTCTACGGTGAGAAAGCTTAAATTTCTCTGCCGCGGCTTTTTTGGTATCGTTCAATGTCGCGGTCAGCCTGCTTTTTAGCGGCATCCTCGCGTTTGTCATATAATTTTTTTCCCTTGCAAAGCCCAAGCTCAAGCTTTACGTGAGAGCCGCTGAAATAAAGAGATAGAGGGACTAAGGTGTACCCTTGCTGACCTATAAGCCCTTTAAGCTTCATAATCTCTCTTTTGTGCATCAGCAGCTTTCGGTCGCGCAGAGGATCTCTGTTAAAGATATTGCCCTTTTCGTAAGGACTTATGTGGATTCCCGTTGCGAAAATCTCTCCGTTATCTATAACGCAGTATGAATCCTTTAAATTAACCTGTCCTGCGCGAAGGCTTTTGACCTCGGTTCCGAAAAGAGCTATACCCGTCTCGTAGGTTTCATCTACGAAAAAATCGTGGTACGCCTTGCGGTTTTGCGCAATTATTTTTTTATGGGATTTGTTTTCCGCCATTGTTTTTCTCCAATTGTTTTAAAAGTTACGTAAGAAGGGCGACGCATCGGTGCGAGGTCGCATACCGGAATTTCTGCGCCAAGAGAGAGCGTCTGCCGTTTGTTTTCAGGACTGCGGAACGGGAATGGACACCTTTTCCGTTTTAAGCGAATAACTGCCGGTTGCACTTTCGCAGCCTACGGCAAGAACGTATATATACCCACCGTCAAGCGTTACCGTCTCTGTTTTATTTGCCGAAAAACGGGCTACCTCATGAACGTACGTGTCTTCAATTATATTTATACCGAGCTCGTTTTGCTTTACTCTGTAACTTTCGTCTATTCGCAGTATTCTCGCTTCAAGATTTCCGCTTGTTAGCTCGGATGAGAAAATGAAGTTAAGGGTGCTGTCGGTTTTTTTAGCATAGGTAAGGTCATAGTGGTTGAAGCTTTTAAAATTAACACTGTAATTTACCGTTTCGCTGCCCGAAAAATCGTTAGGGTAAATTCCCTTTGCGTTGTTATATTTTACAGTAGTATTATAGCTTAGCGCGAAGGATGCGTCCGAGTCGAAGAAATTATAGCCGTACTCGTTATCGAAAACGCCGATAAATTCGGAAAAACCAAGCGTTTGCAGAGACGTGTCCTCTCCGTTGGTATCCTTAAGTATAACGCTTGACATCAGCTCGCCGTAAATGGCTACCGACTGTCCTCCGTATATATATCCGGACAGTATAGCTATAATTAGACCTACTATGCCTATTATCCATATCCACAGAGGGAGCTTGCCCGTGCTTTTCTTATCGTCATTGAAGCTGTTATGGTTAAAATAACTGTTCACTTTGCAATCACTTTCTGAGTTAAATTTCTTTTTTCGTTATTTTTTCTAACTTTCCGTCGGGGCGCTGAATAGAAGTGTTATCAAGTATTCCGATTAGCCCACGCCGAAAATCCTCTCTGTATTCGTCGCGAAGAGCCTTTTGTTCGGCAAGCTCCTCTGCCGAAAGCGGCTCCTTTTTTGATTTTCTCGCGAGAAAATTAAGTCTGTCAAGCTTTTTCTGTTCCAATTTTAAAAAATTCCTTTCGGTATTTGTACAATGCTATTATACTGTAATAAAGATATTATGTCAAGGCAGAAATAGTAATATTTATAAAACTTTGTTAAAATTGCATATAAAATAATAAAGTAAAAATATTGATAAATTTTGGAAAATATGCTATAATTATTTTGTTATTATCATTAAAAACCGAATTTTGCCGAATTATGAGACGTTGCAAAACGGTTAAAAGAAAGGAAGAATGAAAATGGATAATAATCAGGAAAAGGTAGAAAAACAGGAAAATAAGATTTTGGCATTTCTTAAAAGAAAGAACGTAGAAATTTCCGCGAAGCGCTACGGCATAGACGCGCTCGGAGCAATGGCGCTCGGTCTCTTTGCCTCGCTTCTTATAGGTACCATTCTCAAAGCTCTCGGAATGATTCCGGGACTTGACGTTTTCAAGGAGCTTGGCGGCTACGCTCAGGCGGTTGCCGGACCGGCTATGGCGGTGGCTATCGCGTTCGCTCTTAAAGCTCCGCCGCTGGTTATGTATTCAGCTCTTATGGTTGGACAAGCTTCAAACGCTCTCGGTGGCGCGGGCGGACCTCTTGCGGTTCTTTTCATTACGATAATTGCCGTTGAGTTCGGTAAGATAGTATCTAAGGAAACAAAGGTTGATATACTCGTAACTCCCTTTGTAACGGTTGTTGTCGGAGGACTTCTTGCAAAGCTTATCGCTCCCGGCATTGGAGTTATAGTCGGTTATCTCAGTAACTTCATCGGCTGGGCAACCACTCAGCAGCCCTTCATAATGGGTGTTATCGTTTCTGTTATTATAGGCATAGCGCTTACTCTTCCGATAAGCTCCGCGGCCATCTGCGCGGCTCTTGGTCTTAGCGGCATGGCGGTATATAACGCTGCGGGTGAGCTTATAGCTCGCGATTATAACGGACTTGCCCTTGCTGGCGGCGCCGCGGTTGCGGGATGCTGCGCGCATATGATTGGCTTTGCGGTTATGAGCTTTAAGGAAAACGGTGTTGGCGGACTTGTTTCTCAGGGTATAGGAACCAGCATGCTTCAGATGCCTAACCTTGTAAAAAATCCCCGTCTTTGGATCCCCCCGATTATTGTTTCTGCTATTACCGGCCCGCTTGCTACCTGTGTTTTCAAAATGAGAATGTTCGACGTTGCGATAAACTCCGGTATGGGTACCTGCGGACTTCTCGGTCCTATCGGTATTATCCTCGGCTGGTTCGGTGGACAGTACCCCGATGCCGTAACCGCGCTTGACTGGGTTGGCGTTGCTCTCGTATGCTTTGTTATCCCTGCGGTTCTCACTCCCATTCTCGGTGAGGTTCTGAGAAGAATAGGCTGGATAAAGGAAAACGACTTAAAGCTTGACTAAATTATAAGTTAAAGAATAAAAAGCTTTAATAAGGCAAAGAATAAAGAAAAATAAAACTGACGGAGAAGATATGGTTATAACCGAAAAAAGAAAGGTTGTCGTGGTCGGATGCGGATTCGTAGGAATGAGCTATGCCTACGCTATGGTAAACCGCGGCACCTGCGACGAGCTTGTACTGATAGACATTGATAAAAAACGAGCTGAAGGAGAGGCTATGGACTTAAATCACGGTCTCGCCTTTGCCTCAAGCAATATGAAAATCAAGGCGGGAGAGTATAGCGATTGCTTTGACGCGGATATAGTCGTTATAGCCGCCGGAGTTGGACAAAAGCCCGGCGAAACGAGAATTTCCCTGCTTGAAAGAAACGCAAAAATATTTGAGAGCATCGTTGATGAAACGCTCCGCTCCGGCTTTAACGGAATATTCCTCGTTGCGACAAACCCTGTTGATATTATGACCAATATCGTTATGAAGCTTTCGGGCTTTCCGAAAAATAAGGTTATAGGAACGGGAACTACGCTTGATACGGCGAGACTGCGTTTCGTTCTCGGTGATTACTTCGGAATAGATCCGAGAAACGTACACGCATACGTTATAGGTGAGCACGGAGACAGCGAGTTTGTACCGTGGTCTCAGGCGCTTATCACCACAAAGCCTATCCGCACCGTATGTCAGCAGCATCCCGAAAGATTTAATTTCGATGAAATTATGAAGATAGGCGAAGGGGTAAAGGACGCCGCGTACCGTATAATCGAAGCGAAGAAGGCGACCTACTACGGTATCGGTATGGCGCTTGTAAGAATAACAAAGGCCATTCTCGGAGACGAGCGCAGCGTGCTTACAGTTTCGTCATACCTTAACGGCGAATACGGTATAAACGGCGTTTGTATCGGAGTGCCCTGTGTTGTCGGAAGAAACGGAGTCAGCGAAAGAATAGTGCTTTCTCTTTCGGACGATGAGCTGAAAAAGCTTCAAAGCTCTGCCGACTTCCTTATTAAGACCTCCGAAGAGCTTGGACTTGCCGAAAAGCCCCCGATAAAGCAGATGTAAATAAAACAAGGCTGAAAAGACACGAATGTCTTTTCAGCCTGTTTTTGTTAGCGCGTATCAGCCGTAAAAACTTTTGATTAGGCTTTATTTAGCCAAAGGTGATTTGAAAAACTGATAATAATTACATTTTATCATTCCGTTATAAAGACGGCGTATTTTGTCAGCCTTTTTTCCGTAGTGCCTTTCGAAGCTCTCGTCGGAGGTAAGAACGTAAATCTGCCACCTCTCAAGAGAGGAAAACGCCTTACCCATATCCGAGTAAAGCTTGTGCGCCTGATAGGGCGTTAAAAGTCTCTCTCCGTACGGAGGATTACATACAACCGTCCCCTTCATACCGCCCTTGCCTATCTGCAAGGCGTCCTTGCAAAAGCATTTTATATATTTTTCCATACCTGCCCTTGCTATATTTTCGGTGGCTGTTTTTACCATTTTCGGATCTATATCCGAGGCGTAGGAAACAAACGAGGTGTCGGTCTTAATAAGAGACCTCGCTTCCTCGCGCGCGTCCTTCCACACCTTTTCCGGAATATCGTAAAATTCCTCCGAAATAAAGGAGCGGTGAAGCCCCGGAGCTGTATTTGTCATAATAAGCGCCGCTTCTATCGGAATGGTTCCCGAGCCGCAGAACGGATCCCAGAACACAACGTCCTCTCGCGGACGGGCGATTTTAACCATAGCGGCGGCAAGCGTCTCACGGAGCGGCGCCTCGCCTGCGGCGGGACGGTACCCTCTTTTATGGAGCGCTACCCCGCTGGTATCTATCATAAGCGTTGCAACGTCGTTTATTATAAAAAACTCAATCTGGTATTTTACACCCTCTTCGCTTAAGCGTTCAACACCGTATTCCTCGGCGAGACGGACGGCAACGGCTTTTTTGACTATAGACTGACAGTCGGGGATACTGGTAAGCTTTGAATGAACGGAATGTCCCTTTACCGGAAAGGCGTCGTCTCTGCCTATCCAGTTTTCAAACGGCAGGTCGCGTGTTCCGTCAAAAAGAGAGGTAAAGTCCTCGGCGGGAAAGCTGCCGAGTTTTATGAAAAGCCGCTCTGCCGAGCGAAGCCACAAGTTACACCTCGCAATAGCGGAGATGTCTCCTTCAAAGGTAACCCGTCCGTCTATCGTTTCAAGTCTTTTGTAGCCGAGGGCGTCTATTTCCTCTCCGACAAATTTTTCAAGTCCGAAAAGACAGGTTGCCACAAACTGATATTTCATTGAAATAAGTACCTTTCAAATAGCTGTATTAGGTGCCGTGTATTCACAGCGTCAGCGAATAATTCTGTACAGTATATTGCGGTGTATTTTGATAGCCGCGGGCTTGCAAAGCTCCTGACAGCAGTAGCATTTTATACATTTGCTTTTATCTATATGAGCCTTGCGGTTTTTAATTGTTATTATCTTCTTCGGACAGGAGCGAGCACACTCTCCGCAGCCTATGCACTTGCTTTTAACAACTACGGGACGGGGCTCTAAAAATGCGGGAAGATTGTTTAAAATGTGTTTTTTGTGCGTATCGGGGAAAACGAAATCGTTTATAAGACAGCTTTCGGGTTTTTCTCCAAGCACTGTAAGATTCGAGACAGATTCAGGCATATACCCGCGCTTCTTTCCGTTTTCGATCATAGCGACGGAATTTCCCGCTCCTATAATATGGGCGGCAAGAAGGTCAAGCGCAAACGGATTTTCCGAGGAGAGAATGCAGCCGATTTTTTTCGGATTTCCCGCAGAGGGGCCGTTTCCCTCCATACCTACTATCGCGTCGCAAACCGATATAACTCTTTTGGTTTTGCAGAGATAAGAGGTGAGATCCACCATGGCCGCGGCAAAATCCTCCTGCTTTGGGAATCTGGAGTGATATTCAACCTTTAACGTACCCGGTACCGTTCCGAAAAGGTTTTTTACGGAGGCAGTCATAAGCGCCATGCTGTGAGATTTGAGCTTACAAAGGTTGACTATGCAGTCAGCCTCTAAAATAGGGTTTATTATGCAGAAGTGGTTTGAACGCTCTCCGCCCTCGGCGGTAACCTCGGTGTAGGCAGTATCGTAGTTAAGGGTAAATCCCGCATCGCTTGCCGCCTGTTCCATGCCCGAGGTCTTGTAGATGCCTTTTAACGCGCCCTGAGTATAGGGGCCTCCGGGGCTTTCGGCAAGAATTACGTTTGCGCCGGCTTCGACAAATAATTTTGCCGCCGCGTAAACGACGTCGGGGTGAACGGTAGCGGCTCTTTCCGGTGAAAATTTTAAAAGTAGATTGGGCTTTAGCACCACCTTTTTGCCGGAAAACTGCGCAAGGTCTATGCCGAGAAGCTGAAACTGCTCCTTAATTATTCCGTATAGCTGCTCTCGGTCGTATGTGTCAGCCTTTGAAAGAGCCACCTTGTTGTTTTTGAAGAAATCGTTATTGATTTGCATACAATAAACCTCTTTTTTATAAATTTTTATCTTATATATTAATACTGTATCATAAACAAATAATAGTTTAAATGGATAAAGTGTAAACTTTTATTTTTGTGCTTGTTTTGTTAATTTTTATGCTTTAAAATTAAAGTATAACTGCTGACGAAAGGACACTTTTTAAATGAACGGTTATTACGGAAAAACCTCGTCTCTGCTCTCAAAGCTTTTTATACATCAGTTCGGTCTTACCGTTTTCGGCGTACTTTTATACAGCGCCGCACAGGTATCGGGAAATCAGTCTCTCGTTGTCGCATTCAGTGTGTTTTCATCGCTTTTCTACCTTTTCCTTTTGTATGTTTTAATGTGGGAAACGGGAGCGTCCGATAAAATACGTATTGACGGCGGCAGAATGAAAAATGACGTTCTTAAAGGATTGAAGGTTACCCTGCTTGCAAACATTCCGAACTACGTCTTCGCCGCTGTATCTACGCTTGGATACCTTTTTATAAACAGAAGCGTTGTCGATGCGAGCGGTAATTTCACCACTCCGGAGTGGGCGATAAACGTATATGCTATCTCCCAAACAGTAGGATTTTATTTAAATTCGATGTACGCGGGAATTGCAGACGGTCTCGGTGTTGCTACCGCGCCGTATTGGCTTTTTATCCTCACCCTGCCCTCGCTTATCGTTTGCGGACTCGGATATTGGCTCGGAACAAGAGAGCTTTTCGGGCTTCCGTCATCAGGGCCTAAAAGAGACTAAATCGTTTTTCGGACTTCCGTCATCAGGACCTAAAAGAGACTAAATCGTTTTTCGGACTTTTTGTCGATGGAGCCAGAAGCACCGAGTCGGTCGGGAAGATTAGCATAATCAGTTAAACAAAACCGTTCTTTTTCAGACGTTAAAGGAATATTCTTTACTGTAATATTCTTTCTGAAAGGAACGCTACCATGAAAAAAGAAGCACTAAAAACCGCAATGTTATTTTTGCTTATCGCTCTTGCCGTAAGCGTTGCGGTTTTCGTTATTTTTACCGGTTTCTCAGCGGCAGAGGAGGGGGCGGGAGCAGTAAGCGCCGAGCCTATGCCGATAATCGTTATAGATGCGGGACACGGAGGACGGGACGGGGGCGCTGTCGGGTACGACGGAACGCTTGAAAAGGAGCTTAATCTTGAGATAGCAACCGTTCTTGCCGAGCTTTTACGTGTTTCGGGTTATAACGTCGTTATGACAAGGACGGAGGACGAAATGCTGGTAACCGAGGACGGTATCGGCAGCAGTAAGCTTCAGGATTTAAAAAAGCGTCTTATGATAGCCTCGTCATACACGGATTCGGTTACCGTAAGCATACACTGTAATAAATTTCCATCGGAAAGCTGCAAGGGACTTCAGGTGTATTTTTCTGATGATGAGAAGGCGGAGACACTTGCCAACAGCATACAGGGTAGCGTTAAAGGACTGCTTCAGCCGGAAAATCACCGCGCGGTAAAGAAGGCTGATTCGTCGATTTATCTGCTTTCAAGAGCCAAAACACCGTCTGTGCTTGTGGAATGCGGTTTTCTTTCAAATGTGGAAGAATGTGAAAAGCTAAAAAATCCCGAATATCAAAAATCACTTGCTCTTGCTATGCTTAAGGGAATTACAGCGGTGTATTAGCTTGTTGCCCGATGGGGGACGGCTTTTCGGTCTTTTAATACGGTATTTACGAGAAAAGCCATTTTTCTGAAACTGCTTTGTAAATAATGTAAAAGCTTAAAAATAAAACGGTCGTAAAAAAGAAAGGAGCGCTATGAAAGGCGAAAAAACAATGTACGTCTGCGCTGAATGCGGATATAAAAACGCGAAATGGTACGGGAAATGTCCGTCCTGTAACGCCTTTAATACCTTTGAGGAGATTTCGGTAGCACCTGAAACGCAGAAAAGGAGCGCGTTTTCTCCCGATACCTTCCGTCAGAAATCGGCAAAACTTGACGGGCTTTCCATTCCGGAATATATAAGAATGGGAAGCGGTATGAGTGAGTTTGACCGTGTTCTCGGCGGCGGTATAGTCAGCGGGTCGGCGGTTCTGCTTTCGGGCGAGCCGGGTATCGGAAAATCAACTCTTCTTATGCAGCTTTGCGGTACTATCGGTAATAAAGAAACGATACTGTACGTATCGGGTGAGGAATCGGCGTCTCAGCTTAAGCTCCGCGCAAGGCGGCTCGGCGTAAGCGCTACCGAGCTGTACGTCTTAAACGAAACCAACGCCGCGAACATACTTGCTGAGATAGACGATATACACCCCTCGGTGGTTATAATCGACTCCATTCAGACTGTTTTCAGCGACGTATCGCAGTCCTCACCGGGAAGCGTTACGCAGGTAAGGGAAGCGTCCATGCTGTTTATAAACAAGGCAAAGACGGAGGGCTTTTCGGTTATACTTGTCGGACACGTTAATAAGGAGGGCGGTATAGCGGGACCTAAGGTGCTTGAGCACATGGTTGACGCTGTACTGTACTTTGAGGGTGAAAAGCAGCACGCCTACCGTATAATAAGAGCGGTTAAAAACCGTTTTGGCTCCACAAACGAAATAGGGGTTTTCGAAATGACGGGAAAAGGACTTTGCGAGGTTCCGAGTCCCTCGGAGGCTATGCTAAAGGAGAGACCGAAAAACGTCTCGGGAAGCTGCGCCGTTTGTATAATGGAAGGAACGCGTCCTATCATAACCGAGATACAGGCGCCTGTTTCTCCTACCGTTTATCCCGCTCCGAAGCGTACGGCGAACGGTTTTGATCACAATCGCTTCTGCCTGCTTTTGGCGGTGCTGGAAAAACGTCTCGGGCTTCATTTTTCACAGTATGACGTCTATCTTAACGTAACGGGTGGACTTTATCTTAGTGAGCCTGCGGCTGACCTTGCGGTTTGTCTTGCGCTGATTTCGGGGATACTTGACAGAGTAATTCCCGACGACCTTATCGCCTTTGGCGAGGTTGGTCTTTCAGGAGAATGCCGTTCCGTTCCGATAACCGAGCAGCGGATAAACGAGGCAAGGCGCCTCGGCTTTAACAGGATAATGCTTCCGGGAAGGAGTGTGCCGAAGGACGGCGACGGCGGAGAGCTTATAGGTGTTAAAAAGCTCTTTGACGCAATAAGAACAAAAGACATCTTTTTGCCTAAGGAAAAAGAGGAGAGCAAGGAATAATATTGCTTATATAGATATTAAGCGAGGAAAACCGATAAATAGGTTTTGGTCAAGGTTTTTTAAGTTTTCGCGAGTGAGGGTAATTTCTTTTTCAAAGAATTAAGTAAGCCACGGGTATATTCCGCTGAGACGGGACAAATGATAGGCTCGAAACCATCAACGTTTTGATTACAGAGGCTTTATTATTTCTAATCTAAACCATTCTTTTTTCGTGTCTTTTCTTGTTTCTCCGTAGAAAAAAGAAAAGGCACCAAAAGAAAAAAGAGCGTGGGTGTAAATTTTCCACCTTGTAACGTACTAAGTCTGCCGAAACCCACGGCAGACTTTTTTCAAAATTAAGTCAAGCGAATTTTGAAAAACGTAATCTTTGTTTTGCGTATGAGTGAAATTTTTAGCCTTTGCCGTCCGCTAAACCGACCAAGCATCACGGTCGGTTTTTCAAAACAACCCAAGGGTTGATTTTGAACCGCGGGTAATGGGAATGAGAAATCAAAGCGACATAAAAAATAATTATTCGTACCCTCTTGACAAAATGGGTAATATTATATATAATATAGTACATAGTAAAAAGAAGAGTAAAGGCGTGAGCGTAAAGTGTCGGCGGAACGGGGAGTTGTCTGTCGGACGAAGGGGTATCCTGCGGTTCGCGCTTTGCATCCCGCTTCATTTGCACGGATAATAAACGAGAAAATCGAAAATTTCTCCTTTTCCTTGCTGTGAAACACACGGGAAAAGGAGGTTTTTTATGCAAAAAAATAACTCTCGGCGTTTTGATACGCTAACCGTTACCGTAGCCGCGATGCTGACCGCTATCAGTATCGTTATAGGAATATTCTGCAAAAACTTTTTAAACTTCGGCGGAGGACTTTTCAGGGTAACCTTTGAAAATCTGCCGATAATTCTGTCGGGAATTATGTACGGCCCGATAGTGGGCGGTATGGTTGGCGTGGCGACCGACCTTGTCAGCTACCTCCTGTCATCACAGATATACCCGCCGAACTTAATAGTAACTCTCGGCTGCGCGACGGTAGGAATTGTATCGGGTGTAGTAAGCAGATACGTGGTAAAGACTCCGGGAAAAAAGCAGATAATTCTATCTGGCGCGTTTGCGCATATCATTGGTTCTATGATAATTAAACCGATAGGACTTTACACCTTTTACGGTATGTACGTGTGGGTGCGTGTGCCTCTGTATATGGTAATCGCTCCGATAGAAATAGTAATAATATGTATTCTGTATAAAAACTCAAATTTCAGAGGGCTTTGGAAGTTGTAAAAAGGGGGACGTGTCTTTGAATTACGGTGAAGCGCTTAAATATATTCATTCCGTTTGTTGGCTCGGATCCAGACCGGGGCTTAACCGAATAACCGAGCTGTGCGAAAGACTTGGAAATCCGCAGGACGGTCTATCGTTTGTTCACGTTACGGGGACAAACGGTAAGGGCTCTACCTGTGCTATGACGGAAAGCATACTCCGTCATGCGGGATATAAGACGGGACTTTTCACGTCTCCTTACGTAAGATGTTTTAACGAGCGCATAGCTATTGACGGAAAGCCGGTAAGCAACGATTTGCTTTGTAAGGCTACCGAAACTGTAAAAAAACACGCCGACGAAATGAGGGAAAGCCCGACGGAGTTTGAGCTTATAACGGCGATAGCTTTAGTTATTTTTAAGCTTGAAAAATGCGACGTTGTTGTTTTCGAGGTCGGTATGGGCGGCAGACTTGATTCAACCAACGTTATAAAATCCTCGCTTGTCTCGGTGGTAACGGGTGTATCTCTTGACCATACCGCGGTGCTTGGAAACAGTATTTCGGAAATTGCGGGGGAGAAGGCGGGTATTATCAAAAACGGCTCGCACGTTCTTTACGGAGGACGGGACTATGAGGGCGGAGATGCGTACTCGGTAATCACTAATGCGGCAGAGGAGAAAAACGCGCCCTTCAGATACTGCGATTACAGTCAGCTTGAAATTAAAAAAACAGACCTTTACGGCTCTGTTTTCGACTATAAAAAATATAAGAACGTTACTCTTTCGCTTCTTGGACTTTATCAGCCGGAAAACGCTGTAAAGGCAATAGAGATAGCGGAGATTTTAAGAGAGCGCGGTCTTAAAATATCGGACGACGATATATACGCAGGGCTTAAAAGCACTAAATGGGCGGCTCGCTTTGAAAAGCTTTCGGAAAGACCGCTTGTTATTTATGACGGCTCTCATAATCCCGAGGGAATCGAAGCGGCTAAAACGGCTCTTTCGCATTATTTTGGAGAAGAAAAGGTAAATCTCCTTACGGGAGTTATGGCGGATAAGGATTACTCGGCGATGGCTGAAACGCTTTCCCCCTTTGCGAGAAAGGTGTTTACGGTACCCCCCGATAATCCGCGTTCACTTGCTTCGTCAAAGCTTTCGGAGCTTTATAACGGTCTCGGAGTTGCGTCGGAGAGCTTTGACAGCGTTTATGACGGCTTTTACGCTGCGTATCTTGACAGTAAGGAAAATAATATCCCGCTTGTATGTCTCGGATCGCTTTATATGTACTGCGAGGTTGCCGAGGCGCACGAGAAAATAATCGGGAATAACATAAAAGAATGACGGAGCGTAGTTTAGGCAGAGATAGGACGGTTCGGACTTGTATTTAAAAGTAAAGGAAACGGAAAATATGGAAATGAAAATAAAGCATTTCAGCGAGCTTACCTTAGACGAGCTTTATGAGATAATGAGAGCGCGCCAGGAGGTGTTTGTCGTTGAACAGGACTGCGTTTATCTTGACGCGGACGGCAAGGATAAAAACGCTTACCACGTATTTATTGAGGAAAACGGTAAGGTTCTCGCAGCCCTGAGAGTTCTTGACAGAGGAGCCTCGTACGCCGACGTGTCTATCGGTCGTGTAATAACCACGAGACGCGGAGCCGGGCTTGGTGAAAAGATAATCATTGCGGGAATAAAGACTGCAAAGGAAAAGTTTGGCGCGGACCTAATCAGAATAAGCGCGCAGGTTCAGGCGAGCGGATTCTACAAAAAATACGGCTTTAAGCAGGTATCCGACGTTTATCTTGAGGACAACATCGATCACTTTGAAATGGCGCTTGAGGTTTAATTTGAGCAGCTAATCGCAGAAAAAAGAATATGGAAAAG
>JAZUBT010000036.1:0-19456 GCA_045638685.1 Eubacteriales bacterium
ATGGCATATCACCACGCTTCAGCGTGCATATCATCGCCGCAGGCGTATATCATCAACCGTATGTTGTATTTTCTTTCGCAATGATGATATACAAAACCTTGTTTTGGTGATATACAATGCTGCGCATTGATGATATACACGGCTACGCCGTAATTTTAACTGTTTTCAAACAGGAGATTTATATGTCAAGGAATTACTTAATAACTTATTCCGAGCAATTAGCTACCGATATAGAGCTAATGTGCCAAAAGATAAAGGCGTCTTCCAATACAGTTTTTCAAATACGTAAAAGTTCAAGCAGCATATATGCCAATATTCGTGAGGCGAATTACGGACAGAGCAAGCTTGATATGATTTCAAAATTTGAAATTGCTCTCAAGGAATGTACCGAAACAGAAGGTTGGCTTAAACTACTATTTAATACCAATATCATAAACGAAGAATCCTTCAAATATTATCGCAACCTTTGTGGCCGTATTAGACAAATGCTAATTTCAAGTTGCAAAACACTAAAAGAGAAAATTTAAAACTTAAGGAGCCTGTCTTCAGAAAATTTCAGTTGACAGGCTTTTTATTTTTACCCAAACCGTGTTTAATTAAATTTTGTAAACATCTATTAGAGTTTGTAAAATGAAATTAAATTTAAAACACCTTGACATTACATAATAAAAATGATATAATTTTATATAAAGGTTTATCATATACAGTGTTATTTTTATCAATAAGCAGTGATAACCCGTATTAAGAAATATTAATGAAACCGTAAATACAGCTCGGAGGAATTATAAATGTCTCTATTCACAAACAAAACCTTGCTTATCACGGGCGGAACCGGAAGCTTCGGTAACGCAGTCCTTAACCGTTTTTTAAAAACTGACATCGGGGAAATCCGTATTTTTTCCCGCGATGAAAAAAAACAGGACGATATGCGCCACGAGTTTCAAGCAAAAATGCCCGAGCTTGCTGAAAAAATAAGCTTCTACATAGGAGACGTCCGCGATCTCGCCTCTGTGAAAAATGCTATGCACGGAGTTGATTACATTTTCCACGCCGCAGCATTAAAGCAGGTTCCTTCCTGCGAGTTCTTTCCTATCGAGGCGGTTAAAACCAACGTTCTCGGTACCGAAAACGTGCTTACCGCCGCTATTGAGGCCGGCGTAAAGAACGTCGTTTGTCTTTCAACCGACAAGGCGGCGTATCCCGTAAACGCTATGGGAACGTCCAAGGCTATGATGGAAAAGGTTATCGTCGCAAAGGCGCGTACAACAAAAACAACAAAAATCTGCTGCACGCGTTACGGAAACGTTATGTGCTCACGCGGATCGGTTATTCCGCTTTGGATAGATCAAATACGCAGCGGAGCCCCGATTACCTTGACAGAGCCTACGATGACTCGCTTTATTATGTCTCTTGACGAAGCGGTTGACCTCGTTCTCTTTGCCTTTGAACACGGAGAAGCGGGTGATATCCTCGTTCAAAAGGCTCCCGCCTGCACCATACAAACTCAGGCCGAGGCGGGATGCGAGCTGTTCGGCGGAAGGAAGGACGACATTAAAATTATCGGTATCCGCCACGGCGAAAAGATGTACGAGACGCTTCTCACCAACGAGGAGTGCGCCAACGCCGTCGATATGGGTAACTTCTACCGTGTACCCTGCGACAAGCGAGGTCTTAACTACGACAAGTATTTTACCAAGGGCGATACAAAGCGTAACACGCTTACCGAATTTAATTCTAACAACACAACGCTCTTAACCGTTAAGCAGACGAAGGAAAAGATAGCCGCTCTTAAATACATTCAGGACGAGCTTGCAAAGGAAAATAGATAATATGAATATTCTTGTAACCGGAGCTAAAGGATTTGTCGGGAAAAATTTAGTACAGTCTCTTAAATGTATAAAGGACGGTAAGGACAGAACCCGCCCCGCCCTCTCTATCGGGGAAATTTACGAATATGACCTTGACACAGCTCCGTCTCTCCTTGACGAGTACTGTAAAACGGCGGATTTCATATTTAATCTTGCCGGTGTAAACCGTCCGAAAAGTCCCGATGAGTTTATGCAGGGTAACTACGGATTTGCAAAAGCTCTGCTCGACACTCTTAAAAAGCATAAAAACACCTGCCCCATAATGATTTCCTCGTCAATTCAAGCAACCTGTATCGGACGCTACGACAGTGATTACGGAAGAAGCAAAAAGGCGGGTGAGGAGCTTGTATTTGCTTACGGAGAGGAAACCGGAGCAAGAGTTCTCGTTTACCGCTTCCCTAACCTTTTCGGAAAATGGTGCAGACCTAACTACAATAGCGCAGTCGCTACCTTCTGCAACAATATAGCAAACGACCTTCCTATAACCGTCAGCGACAGAGCGACTTCTCTTGAGCTTCTCTACATAGACGATCTCGTTACCGAAATGTTAGATGCCCTTGAGGGCAAGGAGCATAGATGCGCCTTCGAAGGAATAGAAACCGTTTTAACGGATAGCGGAAAATACTGCGCCGCGCCTGTTACACATAGGGTAACCCTCGGAGAGATAGTTGATCTGCTTGAGAGCTTTAAGGCGCAAAGTGAGACTCTTATTATTCCCGAAATACCTTCGGGCAGCTTTGCAAAGAAGCTGTACAGCACCTACCTTTCCTATCTTCCAAGGGAAAAGGTTTCTTTCCCTTTAAAGATGAACAAGGACGAAAGAGGTAGCTTTACCGAGCTTTTAAAAACAGATAAATGCGGTCAGTTTTCGGTAAACGTCTCAAAGCCGGGAATTACCAAAGGACAGCATTGGCATCACACCAAGTGGGAGTTTTTTATCGTCGTCAGCGGAAAGGGACTTATTCAACAGCGTAAAATAGGGAGCGACGAGGTTCTGAGCTACGAGGTTAGCGGAGACAAAATCGAGGCCGTCCACATGCTCCCCGGTTACACACACAACATAATAAATCTTAGCGATACGGAAAATCTCGTAACGGTAATGTGGGCAAACGAGCAGTTTTCCCCCGAACGACCGGATACGTTTTTCGAGAAGGTGGAATGATGGAAAATAATATAAAGCTTGATTACAGCGACGTGAAATTTAAGGATAGCGGTAAGCTTAAGCTGCTTATCATAGTCGGAACACGCCCCGAAATTATACGTCTTGCGGCGGTTATCAACAAATGCCGTAGGTATTTTGACTGTATCTTAGCGCACACGGGACAGAACTACGACTATAACCTTAACGGTATATTTTTTAAGGATTTGAAGCTGTCCGCTCCCGATGTTTATATGGATGCGGTCGGAGACGACCTCGGAGCAACCGTCGGTAATATTATCAACTGCTCGTATAAGCTGATGAGCGCTACAAAACCGGACGCACTCCTTATTCTCGGAGACACCAACTCCTGTCTTTCCGCTATCGCGGCGAAAAGACTTCATATTCCGATTTTCCATATGGAGGCAGGTAACCGCTGTAAGGACGAATGCCTACCGGAGGAGACCAACCGCCGTATAGTCGATATAATCTCAGACGTCAACCTTGCTTACAGCGAGCACGCGCGCAGCTATCTCCACGAATGCGGTTTTCCTAAGGAACGCACATACGTAACGGGCTCTCCTATGGCGGAGGTACTCCGCGAAAACCTTGCCGAAATAGAAGAAAGCGACGTTCTCACCCGTCTCGGACTTTCACCTAAGAAATATATTTTACTTTCGGCGCACAGAGAGGAAAACATTGACACCGAAAAGAATTTCTTAAGTCTTTTCACGGCAATTAATAGGCTTGCCAAAAAATACGGTATGCCCATACTCTATTCCTGCCATCCGAGAAGCCGCAGTCGTCTCGAAAAGAGCGGATTTAAGCTTGACTCAAGAGTAATATGCCACGAGCCACTCGGCTTCCACGACTACAACAAATTACAGTTGAACGCCTACGCCGTCGTTTCGGACAGCGGAACGCTTCCCGAGGAAAACTCCTTCTTTACAAGCATAGGGCACCCCATCCCCGCAGTCTGCATACGCACATCAACCGAGCGTCCCGAGGCGCTTGACAAGGCGTGCTTCGTGCTTGCGGGAATTGATGAAAACAGTCTTATTCAGGCTGTTACCACTGCGGTTGATATGTGTGAAAACGGTGATAACGGCATACCCGTACCCTGCTACGCAGAGGAAAACGTTTCAACAAAGGTTGTTAAAATAATTCAGTCCTATACCGGTATCGTTAACAAGACGGTTTGGAGAAAGTATTAACCGGAAACGCGCTCCGATAGAAAAAGTATCAAAACGGTTTTAACATAAAACGGACTTAATCGTTAAAAAATGATTAAGTCCGTTTTTTCGTTTAGCTTTTATAAATATTCTTTAACAAACGATTTTGCAGCTCTTTTATTTTCTCTGTCTTTTTGCGTACTCCTCTATCTTGTCAAACGCAGTCTGTACGGCAAGCTCTATCTGTTCTCTGCTGAAAAAAGGCTTTAAAACCGCCGGAACCGTCGCGTATAACTGCTCGGTTGCAGCTTTAAGCTTTTCTTTTCCAACCGTCCCCTCCGCCTCGGCATTATTTACCGCGTCCTCGGTTTTTTTGTAAACCTCTGATTTTATGTAGAAATAATATCCGACAAAGCTTAATAGAAGCGACACAGCTCCGAATATAATACTAAAAATCTCGCTTTTTAACATGTTTCTCCTTTCCGCTGCATAGGGCAGCTTTTTTATTTTTCCGAACTCAGCTCCGTAATCCCGTCGGTTTGCTCGGCTTCAACGTACGAGTACGGCATAAGTCCTCTCTTTATCCGCTCGTCATTTGTTAAGTCAACGGCAACGGCATATTCAAGTCCCGTTTGCTCGTTTTTAATAAGCACTCCCCTGTCGCTCTTTCGCTCGACAAGTCCGTTTTCAAGTATTGTTTCTGTTATCATTTTACACCTCCGAATTACAAAAGCACATAGCTTCCGCCGTTAACCGCACAGTTAATTATCTTGTCGTTAGGGCGTTGTGTTATATAGTCGTATTCCGGAGATATATATAGCAAAACGTTGTACATGGTGGCTTCAAAATCATCGTTTCTGTGATCTCTGATTACACCGTAATCCTCGCCGAATATATAAAAATTGCCGTCGTTATACTCCGAGTTTATCCACTGCTCCCAAGTGGTTCCCTCGTCTTCTCCGTAATCCACCCCGTACTGCTTACCGTTTATGTTAACGGTGGATACGGGTATAATGTAGCTGCTCCAGTTCACCCAATTCGTAGCGGCTATCCACTCGTCATACAAATAGTCTGGCACGCGGATTTTTGCATTTGTATTGATGCCGGAAAAAGCGTTCTCTTGGAGTGTCGGTATTTTGGTATGCCTTAAAAAATCGTACTTAAGACAGCTGCTGCAATCACGAAACGCAAGAGAGCCCAAGGTCGTTAAGCATCCAAGCACTGTAACGCTTGTAAGCGTCTTGCATTCACGGAATGCGCCACTTCCTATGTAGGTTACGCTTTCCGGTATAGTTACGCTTGTAAGCTTTGTACAGTAACCGAAAGCGTAGTTACCGATTTTACCCGTTCCGTGCGGAAATTCAATTTCCGTAATACTGCGCTCCATTAAACCACTCAAACCGTTGCCGATAGCCGCTATTCCCTCCGCAAAGCCGTTCGTCGGTATTTTTCCTATCACGCCCCTGCCTTTACGCATACTATCCGCTATTTCGGTAAGCGTCTGTCCGTCTATCACATACTTTCCCATCAGAAAACACCTCCCTCTGCGCTCGGCAGAGCGTCGAGCACCTCGCTGATTATTTCCGCCCTGTCTCCTTCCGTCCAATAATCCCTTCCTCTTACGGGGATTAAAGAAACGGGGGCGGGGTTTTCAAGTCCCTTATCGTTACTCCACGAGATAACTCCGTACTCTGACACTGACGGAATAAACGTAGTTCTTTTACTTTCCGCTACCTCTCTTTCGGTTTCCGCCGCTTTTCTTTCCTCCTCCGCCTCGGCGCGCGACTTTTCAGCCGATACTCTGACGCCTTCCTCGGACTTTATTTCCTGAAGCTCTGACATCAGCAAAGAAAGAACGCCGTGCTCCTCGCTGTCTTCAAGACCCTCTCCGTCGTAGAGGCTTTCCTCTACGTTAATATAAAACGGCATTGTGGTCAATTTTTCCACGCCGTCAAAAACCGAAACGTCGCATTTAACCGCGCCGCTAACCTTAAGCATCCACGTAGTGATGGGTACCGTTACCGTGCCGTCAGAATTAACCTCACCGACAAACCCCGAAGCCTCGCCGTCGGGACGGCAGGCGTTAATCATAACCGTTGAAAGCGGATTAATTTCGACAGGGTGTCTGTCCGCGGTTATGGTTATCTTTATAAATCTTGAATCGACGTCGTTTTGCTTTGCTGACACCGTGCCGTCATTATTATTATCAAGCATAACGTCAAGCATTAATTCTTTTACTATTTTTATCATTATGTTTTTTCCTTTCTTCATAAAAAGCTTTTCTCTGTGTCTTTTACTTATAAAATACGTTTTATACCTTCCGTCCTTTATCGACCGACAGATACGCAGTTTTATCCTTTGCAAGACAACAAAAAAATGCTATGCACAAGGAAAGCCGTAACTTAATCGGCAGCGTGTCATAGCACTTCGAATTTATTTTATTTTTACCGTAACGGTTCCGTTTTTTACGATATTCATTCTTTTTTGCGACTGACTAAGCCCTTTAGTTTTATAATAAAATTTAACTTATTTTAAAATAAAAACAGGCAACTAAATCAGCCTCACCGTTCCAAGCCGTTATGTTTTTAAAGGGTACCGTTACAATTTTTTCGTTTTTAAGTTTTTATTAACGTTTCCCGAATAGTCTCAGCACTTACCGTGTAATATACGGTTCTTTTGCATCGGGAACACAAAATTCTGTTTGTAGAGCGCTCACGCTCTCCGCTAAAATCATAGTCAAGGGTACTTTCGGTAAAAAGCTTACCGCAAAACGGACACCTTATTTTTTTATATTCAGCTTTCATAATCTATCCTTCAGTCCCCCCATTTTCAAAGCTGTCTCGTACTCTTTTTTTGCCTTCCCGCTTATGCTCTTAATCATATAGTTAAGCTTTTTCAGAGCAAGCTCGTTAATATCCCTTTCGTTTCTGCCGAGCCGCTTTGCCTCGGGAGCCACGCACAGCGTTTTTACAAGATTAAAGCTTATCGCTTTGTAATTGTCCAGCTCGTCAAGCGGCAAAGGATTTTTTTCGTCATCATTTTCATATATAAGCGCTTCTACCGGATACCCCGTTACCTCGGATATTCTTTTAAGCACCGAAAGAGACGGCTCCTTATAGCCGTTCTCAACGCAAACGTATCCCGAATGCGCGATACCGAGCTTACTTGCCATTTTTTCCTGCGTCAGATTTTTCATTTCTCTGTACTTTTTAAGCTTTTCGCAGTTCATTTTCTACCCTCGCTTTCATTTTTGATTTTTTCGTATAAGTCTCCCCTCCTTTTAATTTTATATCAGAACAACGGCTTGTAGAATATCATTCTACATATATATTACCATAAAACTTGTAGAATTACAAGCACAATTTTTAAACATTTTGTGAAATCTGTTGATTTTTATTCTACAATGTGCTACAATAAAGCTGTAACGAAATCTGCGTGGGGAGATGCGAAAGCATTGCTCCCGTATATGGATAAAGCAGTTAACGATACGTAATATATTATTAAAGGAGAGAAAATTTGACAAAGCAAAGTAAAATCGGTGAAAAAATAAGAGATGCCCGTAAGCAGCTCGGTATGTCTCAGGGAATGCTCGCCTCTCTTTCGGGGTACACCTCACGTTCAAGCATAAATAAAATCGAGCTTGGTCTCGTTGACATTCCTCAGTCAAAGCTTATTCTGATAGCAAAAGCATTAAATATCTCTCCGAAATATCTTGTCGAGGACACGGAGAGCGAGGAAAACGCGAAAAAAATCCCTTTGCTTGGAAGCATTGCTTGTGGTGCCCCGATATTTGCGGAGGAAAACGTCGAGGAATACCTTGTCTGTCCCCCGAGAGTAAATGCGGATTTCTGTCTTTACTGCAAGGGAGACAGTATGATAGGCGCGAGAATAAACGACGGAGACATAGTGTATATACATTCTCAGAGCGACGTTGAAAACGGAGAGATAGCGGCAGTGCTTGTCGAGGACGAGGCAACGCTTAAAAGGGTATATAAGGATAGGGATAAGCTGGTGCTTAAACCAGAAAATCCGGATTTTAACCCTTTCGTTTACGTTGGAGAGGAAATGAGCCGTATAAAGATACTCGGTAAAGCGGTGGCTTTTTTAAGTGGGGTAAGGTAAAAGGACATATTCGAGTTAAAAACACGAAAAAGGACAGAGAGATTTTCTCTGTTCTTTTTTTAATAGCTGCTAAAAATTTTAAACAAGCTTTTCGATGCTAACCTCGAATATTTCGGAAAAAGCTTTAAGCTCAATGTCGGTAACAAATCTTTTTCCGCACTCTATTCTTTGTATTGCGTTTTTATCTACGTCTATACCGATAAGCTGCATTTTATCCGCAAGACCTCTTTGCGAAAGCTTTGTAGGATAGCTTAATCTTAACTTGCGAATATTCTCGCCGCATATATTGTTTTTTCCATCGTTTTTGTTTTTAAACATTTTATTCCCTCATTCTGCTACTATCGGCTGCCGACACAAATTAAGACGTTAAGTTCTCTTTGTTTATCAAGCCACGCTTTCACGCTAACCGATTTTTGACATTCAGTGATTGACAAATTCATTATATTATGTTACAATGAACAATATGACACTCACAGAATGTCAAAATGAATATTTTAATGTAGAGAGGAAAAATGAATACAGTAGGAATAATAAAGGAAATAAACGAGGTTGGCAGAATTCTTATCCCAAAAGAGCTCAGAGAGCGCTACGGCTTAATAGACCGCGTAGAGCTAATAGCCACCGAGGAAGGTATTGTAATAAGATCTCCCGAATATAGGCTTGTTAAAGTGATAAAAACTGTAAACCCAAACACGAATGAACCGTTATATTTTTAATTTATTTTTTTGCAAAAGCTCTTGACAAACCTTTTTCTTTGTGCTATAATGTGTAAAGTGTTTTGCTTTACAGCAGTTACGGAAGGGCGTGGTTTTAAAAATGAAAATTGAAATGGTGCGCCTATACGACATATACGCTCCGCTACTCAGCGAGCGTCAGGCAGAGATTTTAAACCTATATTATAATGAGGATCAGTCGCTTGCGGAAATTTCCGAAAACGTCGGAATTACCCGTCAGGGTGTGCGCGACTGCATAGTCAAAGCGGAAACAGCGCTTCTGCTTTTCGAGGAAAAGCTTAATCTCAGTGATAAGATTACAAAGCTTTACACCGCACTTGACGATTTAGCAGCAAGATCTGAAAGCCTCAAAATTCAAAAGGAATTCACTGAAAGCCTTACGGCGCTTAAAAATTTAATTTAAGGAGAACCTTATGTTTCAAAGCTTAACCGACAAACTTTCCGAAGCATTCAAGAAGTTCAGAAGCAAGGGTAAGCTTACCGAAGCCGACGTTAAGGTCGGTATGCGTGAAATCAAGCTTGCGCTTTTAGAAGCTGACGTAAACTTTAAGGTAGTTCGGGATTTCATAAAGACGGTTACCGAGCGCGCGGTCGGCTCCGAGGTTTTGGAAAGCCTCGTTCCCGCGCAGCAGATAGTTAAGATAGTAAACGAGGAGCTTACCTCTCTTATGGGCGGCTCCAACGCGAAGCTTGAAATAGCATCAAAGCCGCCTACGGTTATTATGATGTGCGGTCTTCAGGGCTCGGGTAAAACCACCCACACGGGAAAGCTCGCTCTTATGTATAAAAAACAGGGAAAGCATCCTTTGATGGTTGCCTGCGACGTTTACCGTCCCGCCGCTATCGAACAGCTTAAAACCCTCGGCGCACAGATTGACGTTCCGGTATTCTCTCTCGGAGATAAAATCTCCCCCGTTGAGATTGCAAAGGCAGCGCTTGAGCACGCAAAGAAAAACGGTCTTGATATGGTATTCCTCGACACTGCGGGACGTCTGCAGATAGACGAGGTGCTGATGGACGAGCTGAAAAAGATAAAAACCGCGGTAAATCCTACCGAAATTCTGCTCGTTGTTAACTCTATGATAGGTCAGGAATCGGTCAACGTTTCCGAAACCTTTAATAACCTGCTCAGCATTACGGGTGTTATACTCACAATGCTTGACGGTGATACCCGAGGCGGTGCCGCGCTTTCCATAAGATGCGTAACCGGAAAACCGATTAAATTCGTCGGTACGGGCGAAAAGATGGACGCGATAGAGCCGTTCCACCCCGACAGAATGGCGTCAAGAATACTCGGAATGGGAGACGTTCTTTCGCTTATTGAAAAGGCGGAGGCGGCATACGACCAGAAAAAAGCTGCTGAAATGGAAAGGAAAATCCGTGAGTCAAGCTTTACTCTTGAGGATTATCTCGATCAGTTCAAGCAGGTAAGAAAGATGGGCTCCATAGAGCAGCTTGCGGGAATGATTCCCGGTATAAAGCCCGGTCAGCTAAAGGACGCCAATATAGACGAAAAGCAGATAGACCGTATGGAAGCTATCATACTTTCTATGACCAAAAAGGAGCGTAATAACGCGGCTATTATCAACGGCTCCCGCAAAAAACGTATTGCGGCCGGAAGCGGTACCAGCGTTGAGGAAGTAAACAAGCTTCTTAATCAGTACGCTCAGGTAAACAAGATGATGAAGCAGCTTACAAGCGGCAGAGGCGGAATGCTAAGCGGTCTTTTCGGCGGAAGAAAGGGCAGAATGCCGTTTTAACAGCACACAGTCAACTCACAAATAACCAATAAGTTTTTACAAAGGCTAACCCCTTTTAAAAAATAAAAAACAAAAAAATAATAAAAATTTTTGGAGGAAAAAAGAAATGGTAAAAATCAGACTTAAGAGAATGGGGATGAAGAAAAACCCCTTCTACCGCGTTGTTGTTGCGGATTCCCGTTACCCCCGTGATGGAAGATTCATCGAGGAGATCGGCTACTACGATCCTACCACCGAGCCCGCGGTCGTAAAAATCGACACCGAAAAGGCAACCAAGTGGATCGCTAACGGCGCTCAGCCCACCGAAACCGTTAAGTCGCTTCTTAAAAAGTGCAACATCGGTTAACCCTTAAAGGCAGGTTCGAAAAGTGATAGAGCTTAAAGAGGTACTGGCTACGGTAGTTAAGCCCATCGTAACCAAGCCCGATGAGGTAAACATCATCGAAAAAGCAGCGGACAGGGACGTTTTGCTTCAGCTCAGCGTTGCCCCCGAGGATATGGGTAAGGTTATAGGTCGCCACGGAAAAATCGCTAAAGCGATTCGTACCGTAATGAAGGCGGCGGCTGTTATCGCCGATGTTCACGTAAGAGTCGATATTCTCGACAAGGACGAGATAGGCGCCGAGGAAACTGCCGAATAAATTAAGTGTGTCTGCTTAAGGCACACGAGCGCTTCCCTGCTTTACACACCGCGTGGCGCGTTTAAAGCACAGAGGGACTAAGATTAAGTGTACGCAGAGAAAAGGAACAAATTTCAGAAATCGAGTTTGTTCCTCTTTCTTTGTTGCATTTCCGTAATCGCTACGGAACAAACTGCTGTAAAAACAACAACTCTAAAAAGGAGGTGGGCTGAAAATGAAAGGGTTAACAAGACTTTTAAAGTCGTTTTTCCGCGTTATTGTCGGAATATTTAATTTCGTTCTCGGATACATAGTTAGATTTCTTGCCGTTTTAGCAGTTCATCTTCTCTACCGACCAAAGGTACTTTACAGAAACAAAGGAAATCAGAAAAACAAGCTGCGAAAGGGTACCGTAGTTATTGCCAACCATACCTATTTTATAGACGGGGCTATACTTGGAACGGTATTTAAGCACGATAGAATATTCACGCTTGCGGCAAAGGACCTTTACAGAAAAAAGATACTCGTATGGCTTCTTAACAGAACCAGATGTATTCCGCTTGACAGAGGCGCTATCGAAACGACGTGGTTTACGCGCTCGGTAGATCTTTTGAAAAAGGGATACAGTCTGGCAATGTTTCCGGAGGGCGTTTCCTCGTATAACGGAAAAATCCGCTCCTTTAAGCCCGGCTTCGTAAGAGTGGCTTTGGAAGCAGATGTCGATATTCTCATGGTCTGCATAGACGGACTTTATAAGCCATTTAAGCAGAGACAGTGGGTGCTTATCGACGAAGCCCCCATTCACCTCGAAATTCCGGAGGGCGGTATCACCTCGGAGTACGTTCACGCCAAAAACGACGAGATTCACGCACGTATGCTTGAGATGCAAAAGGAGCTGCGTCGGCTTCGCTACGGAGAAAAAGCGGAAGAAAAAAACGAAATTTAAAAATCCGACTTGTACTGTGAGTCGGATTTTTCTTTTTTAATACTTTAAATATTGCTTTCATAGCACCGTAATATTTAAACTTTTTTATAATTTTTTTATTTTTTATTGAATACCGCTAAAATCCATGCTATAATTAATATTGATAAAAATTACAAAAAATCATAATTTAATTTTATAGCTCATAAAAAGCCGAGCCGTAGCGTATTCTATGCCCGAGGGTATAGCTCCCTTCGGCAAAGCCCTTGCAAAAGAAAGGAGTTTTTATGTACGACGAAATCGACTACGTATATGCGGTATATAAGGAAAAAAGCTTTTCGGGAGCGGCAAAAAAGCTTTTCGTCTCACAGCCAGCGCTCTCCTCGTCAATAAAGAAAACCGAGACAAAGCTCGGAATAACCATATTCGACCGAGGAAGTCAACCGATAGCGCTTACCGACGAGGGCAGAGTATATATCGAAGCCGCGGAAAAGATACTTGCGATAAAAAACGGACTTACCGAAAAACTTAACGATATGTCTGAGCTTAAAACGGGAAAAATTACCGTTAGCGGAGAAAACTACATATCGTCCTTTATCTATCCAAAAATAATTATTGAGTTTAAAAACAAATATGAAGGAATAGATATTGAAATGGTAGAGTCTAACTCCCATGACCTTCAGAACAAGCTTTTTGACGAAAGCGTTGACCTTCTTATCGACTATCAGTTCGACACGGAGCTTTACGAATCTCACCCGCTGACAAACGAGCATATAATACTTTGCGTTCCGAATAAGCTCTCCATTAACGAAAGGCTCGTCGATTACCGTCTCACCGCCAAGGATATAAAAAGCGGTAGGCATTTAAAAGGAAGCTGTCCTTCTGTAAGTCTTTCCGAATTTAAGGACGAGGAGTTTGTTATTCTAAAAAAAGGAAACTACTCTCACTATCATTCAATGGAGCTTTGCGCCGAGGCAGGGTTCGTTCCAAGCGTCAAAATATATCCTGACCAAATGATAACCTCGTACAATATGAGCCGCGCGGGAATGGGCGTTTCACTTATCCCCGATCTGCTTATATACTCCTCACCCGAGTCCGGAAAATGCTTTTTCTACAAGCTTTCCGAGGTTAACTCGCTGCGCAGACTCCAAATAGGCTTTAAGAGAAACCGATACAAGAGTCGCGCCGTTCAGGAGTTTATAAAAACCGCGATAGACGTTTACAGTTAAACTTAGTTAACCGTCAGAAAGGAAAACAAATGAATATACTTATAACAGGCGGCTCGCGCGGAATAGGAAAAGCTACTGTAAGACGCTTTTCCGCCGAAGGACACGCCGTGGCATTTATATATAACCGCTCGGACGAGACGGCGAAGGCTATCTCCGAGGAAACCGGAGCGATAGCTATCAAAGCGGATATAAGTAGCTGTGCACAAGCTGAAAACGCTGTGCGCGAGGCGTACGCAAGGCTCGGCAGCATTGACGTGCTGATAAATAACGCCGGAATTTCAGAGATAAAGCTTTTTACGGATATATCAAACGAAAGCTGGGACAAAATGCTGGGAACCAACCTTTCGGGCGCGTTCTACGTAACCCGCGAGGTCTCAAAGGCAATGATTTCAAAAAAATTCGGACGGATAATCAATATAGGTTCAATGTGGGGTAAAACCGGAGCCTCCTGCGAGGTTCATTACTCCGCGTCAAAGGCGGGACTTCGCGGAATGACTATGGCGCTCGCTAAGGAGCTTGGCCCGTCAGGGATAACGGTAAACTGCATTGAGCCGGGAGTTATCGAGACTGAAATGAATGCCTGCGTTGACAGTGAAACCCTGACGTCTCTTATCGACGAAACTCCTCTTTGTAGGCTTGGTACACCCGAGGACGTTGCTTCTCTTGCCTACTTTTTAGCCTCGGAGGAAGCGAGCTTTATAACCGGACAGGTGATAGGCGTTGACGGCGGCTTTGCCGTTTAGCCGTTCTCTTCACCGTTTTTACAAGGCAGATAAAATTAGTTTGATACTTTTTTCGTATTCTGCGCAAGAAAACGCGTTTTAAAAAGGTAAAACTCTATATTTTTCGTTTTTTGCGAATTTTTTTGAGGAATTACGTTCTTTGTCTTGACAAAATAAAAAAATAATGATAATATAAATATATTATATACTTATATGTTTTCAAGGAGATTTTTTAATATGGATAAGAAGCTTAAGGTCGGTGTAATAGGAGCTACGGGTATGGTAGGACAGCGTTTTTTAACGCTTCTCGATAACCACCCCTTTTATGAAGTAACCGCTGTTGCGGCAAGTGCCCGTTCCGCCGGCAAAACCTACAAGGAGTCTGTCGGTGAAAGATGGAAGCTTGCAGCTCCTATGCCGGAGTACGTTAAGGATATGATAGTTTTAGACGCCTCCAAGATAGACGAGGTTTCCGCTAAGGTTGATTTCGTTTTCTGCGCGGTCGATATGCCGAAGGATCAGATAAAGGAGCTTGAGTACGCATACGCTAAGGCTGAAACGCCTGTTGTTTCCAACAACTCCGCTCACAGATGGACGCCCGACGTCCCCATGATGGTTCCTGAGATAAACTCCGATCACGCTAAAATCATTGAGGACCAGAGAAAGCGTCTCGGCACAAAGAGAGGCTTTATCGCGGTAAAGCCCAACTGCTCTATCCAGAGCTACGTTCCGCTTCTTGCTCCCCTTATGGAGTTTGAGCCTACCGAGGTAGCGGTAACGACCTATCAGGCTATTTCGGGCGCGGGAAAAACCTTTAAGGAATTCCCCGAAATACTCGACAACATTATCCCATACATCGGCGGAGAGGAAGAAAAGAGCGAGGACGAGCCGCTTAAGGTATGGGGCACGATTGAAAACGGCGAGATAGTAAAGGCTCAGTCTCCGAAGATTTCGGCGCAGTGTCTCCGTGTTCCGGTTTCTGACGGGCATACCGCTGCGGTATTCGTAAACTTCAAGAAAAAGCCTACTAAGGAACAGATTCTCGAAAGATGGGCGGCATACAAAGGCACACCGCAGGAGCTTTCACTCCCCCACGCTCCGAAGCAGTTTATAACCTACTTTGAGGAGGATAACTTCCCACAGGCAAAGCTTCACAGAGACGTTGAGGACGGTATGGGTATCACCGCAGGTCGTCTGCGCGAGGATAAGCTGTTCCAGTGGAAGTTTATAGGACTTTCTCACAACACGTTAAGAGGAGCTGCGGGCGGAGCGCTTCTTTCCGCTGAGCTTCTTACCGCTCTCGGATATATAACCGCGAAATAATCGGAATAAAAAAATAACCGTATCACCTAAGTCAAAGGGTGGTACGGTTTTTTATTTCACTAAATCTGCAATAGACTTTAACGTGTTTCTTCAATATTTATATGTATAAACGTAAGGCGCGGCTATAACTGTATTCTCTGCTTTTCCTTTAATTAAAAAAAGGAACAGTTTTCCCTGTTCCAAATCACATTAATACTATTATACCACAAATGCGTTTATATGTCAATAGTTCTAAATAAATTAATTTGTAACTTTTAAATTTGTATAATATTCACAAAAAATCCATTGACTAAGACCGATTTCTTTGATATAATGTAATCAGTTAAGAGGAAAGTCTTAACAATTTCTCGAAAAGGTGGGATTTTATGAGGATCAATGTAGTTGGCAGACAAATGGACGTTCCAAAAGACTTTTATGAGCTTGCGGAAAGAAAGCTATCGAAATACGATAAGTTTTTCAGAGACGACGCAACGGCTTATATAACTCTACGCAAACGTAAAAATTTAGAGATTTTGGAGCTTACCATATCAAGCAGCGGCATGATGTTCAGAGGCGAAGAAGAGGACAGCACCTTTCAGAATGCTCTTGACTCCGTTATGCAGTCAATAGAAAGACAGCTTCGCAAGAACAAAACAAAGCTTGGTAAAAGACTCAGAGAAAACATTTTGCCGAAGGACTTTTCGTTTGACGTCAGCGACCCTGAGCCGATAGTTGAGGAAACCTTTGAGGCTCCCGTAAGAGTAAAGGAGTTCGTATTCAAGCCGATGTCAACCGACGAAGCAATACTTCAAATGAATATGCTCGGACACCAGTTCTTCGTATTTTTAAATGAAAAGACGGAAAAAATGAACGTAGTTTATCTCCGAAAGGACGGTCATTACGGACTGATAGTTCCAAAAGAAGCTTAAATTAAATGTAAAATCTGCGAAAAAGAAAAGGGGGATGCCTATAAGTAATACTGAAATATTTAAAGATAAAAAGACTTAATAAAAAAGGAAAGGAGAGGAAGGATTAAAACGAAAGCCCCTGCTTGCCGCTGAACGATAGCGGCAGGCAGGGGTGTTTTTGATGTCAATACCAAATTATTTATATTATGTTTTTCGTTAACTGATTATTATTTTAAAATATTATTTTTTGATTACTATTTTTCGTGTCTTTTCTTGTTTCTCCGAAAAAAAAGTAAGGGCACCAAACGAAAAAAGAGCGTTGATGCAAATTTCTCCACCCTGTACCGTACTAATGTCGCCAAACCCACGGCGGCATTTTTACAAATTTCGTCGTAGCGAAATTTGTAAACCGCAACGCTTGTTTTGTTCAGAGGGGCGTAAATTTTAAGCCGTTGCTATCCGCTATCCCGACTAAAAAGCACAGCCGGATTTTCGAAGGAACTCAAAGCCTCACTTCGAACCGCGGGACTATTGTCGTTTTCGTAGGCGAAGGGTGTTACTGCACTACCCGGGGCTACCTACTTTTCTTTTCCGCCTCGTCGTGTGCAAGGCGCTTTTCGGCAAGACGAAGCACTCTTCTGTCCTGCTCATAGTCAAGCTGCTCGAGTGCTTCCTCGAAAGGAAGCAGCCAGATTCCGAAAACCTCGCCCTTTTGCGGACGGAAGGTTCCATCAGAATAACTCGCAAGGAAATAAAGCGTACTTTTATTGATATACCCGTCAACAAGATAACGGTACTCCGCTCTGAACGAGGTGTCAAGCGTTACCTTTAAGCTTGTTTCCTCAAGTATCTCGCGCTCTGCCGTTTCAGGCTCGGTTTCGCCGTACTCCATGTGTCCCTTCGGGAATCCGTTGTGTCCCGAACGGTTCTGAATAATTATATAATGACGCCGTCCGCCCCTCATACGCCATACGACGGCTCCGCAGGAGCGCTCCTTTATGTCGCATTTAGTACGGAGAATACGGCGAACAAACTCCGATTTTCCAGAGATATAGGCACGTCGGTCAAAGGAATGTCTCGATGCAAGAGACTCCTTCAGCTCCTCGTACTTTTTACAGACCTCGCTATCCTTTCTTAAGCATTCACAAAAGGCAACGTAGGAATTCCAAAGAGTTTTGCCGTGTATAACGATATGAATGTAAACGTTAAATCTGTTCTTTTGGGAATAGAGAAAAATTTGATTTTCGGAGTCGGATTCCGCCTTATGATGATACCCAAGCGCTAAAAGCTCGTCATAAAACCTTGGTATTTCCTTAAAATCTCTGACAGCAACTGCCATATCAATAATGGGGCGAGCCTTAAGTCCCGGTACCGACGTGCTTCCGATATGTTGAATTTCAACAGCAAGACTCGAAAAAACCGAAAGCAGTTCTTTTTTTATAAGTTCTCCGGTTTCCGCCCATTCGGGATTATACGGCTGAAGTCTTACCGCTTCTTTTCTCTGCGTACCTGCGAAAGCCACTTTTCTCTCCCCCCTTTTTTAAGTAATGTTTATTAGAAAGTATTATATCATAAAGAGAGTAAAAAGTCAATGAAAATATTTTCAAAAATTATAAAACCGAAAAGAGGAAAAACGAGCAAAAGAGAGAAAAAAAGAGATTTAACGAGATGTTCCAAATTAAAATTGTTTTTTCAAAAAAATCTTTCAAAAACATATTGACATTTACTGTGATTTATGTTATAATTCATTTCGTGAATAAAAACCAAAAATACGGAGGAAAAGCAAATGTCCACTTATATGGCAAAAGCAGAGACCATTGAACGCAAATGGTACGTTATTGATGCAGCAGGCAAGCCGCTTGGAAAAACAGCCGCTGAAGCTGCAGTAATACTTAACGGTAAAAACCGTGCTGATTACACTCCCCACGTTGACTGCGGAAGCTACGTAATCATAATCAACGCTGAGAAAGCAGTATTAACCGGAAAGAAGCTTGAGCAGAAATACTATCGCCACCATTCCGGCTACATCGGCGGACTCAAAGAGGTTCAGTACAAAACACTTATGGAGAAGCGTCCCGAGCTCGCACTTGAGCTTGCAGTTAAGGGAATGCTTCCGAAGAACTCTATCGGCGCTAAGTCCTTTACCAGACTTAAGGTTTACCGCGGCGCAGAGCACAACCATCAGGCTCAGAAGCCCGAAATACTTTAATGTAAAGGAGACAAAACGATATGTATACAAGTGCAAAGCCTTACTTCTACGGAACAGGCAGAAGAAAGAAATCAATCGCAAGAGTAAGAGTATATCCCGGAACCGGCTCCATCATCATCAACAAGCGTGATATCGACGACTATTTCGGACTTGAAACCCTTAAGCTTATAGTTAACCAGCCCTACGAGGTTACCGACACCGTTGGTAAGTTCGACATCGTTTGCACCGTTACCGGCGGAGGCATCTCCGGTCAGGCAGGCGCAATTCGTCATGGCCTTGCAAAGGCTCTTCTTCAGGCTGACGAGACCTATCGTCCCGCCCTTAAGAAGGCTGGCTTCCTTACCCGCGACCCTCGTATGAAGGAAAGAAAGAAGTACGGACTCAAGGCTGCCCGTCGCGCACCTCAGTTCTCCAAGAGATAATTTATTATTTCTTATATACAAAAAGCTCTGCAAAGCAGGGCTTTTTGTGTTAAATAATATTGTTTATTGCAATTGACAAATTCCCTAAATTGTGATATAATAAACGAGCTACACAATTTTATACATTTTCTATCTAATCGGCTTTACGTTGGCAAAAACGTAGGCTTTGCTTGTCATATCCGATTAGATGTGAAATTGTGTAGCAACAATGAGGGAAACTGCGTTTTTGGGTGCGTGGTTTCGGCTACGCACTTTTTTATATATCGAGAGAAATATTATGAAATTTGTGATAAGAAAAGCGTATTAAAACGAACGGTATATATCATTC
>JAZUBT010000037.1:0-110094 GCA_045638685.1 Eubacteriales bacterium
TGTGGTGCGAGAAACGGGACTTGAACCCGTACGGTGTAACCACACGCCCCTCAAACGTGCGCGTCTGCCAGTTCCGCCACTCTCGCATACCAACGGTTGATATTATATCACATTTATTTTCGTTTGTCAATAGCTTTTTTAATTTTTTCAAAAAATTTTTTTGAGTTTTTTGGGTAATACCCCTTTTTTTCGGTTATTGCTATTGACAAGCTTATTAGTTTAGGATATAATTATATATTATATATCTTTATTACTTGTTTATTTAAAACATCTGGAAGGATTTAGAAAAATGGACTTTATGAAAAAGAAAACCGCCGCAGCTCTTTGCGACGCCATCTCCTCTCTCGGTTTTGGAGACGTTTTGGACATCGCGGGTGTTACCGAAATGCTTGAATATCCGCCAAGTCCCGAAAACGGAGACCTCGCTTTTCCTTGCTTCCGTTTAAGCAAGGTTATGCGCAAGGCTCCCCCTATGATAGCCACCGAGCTTGCTTCCAAAATACAGACGGGCGGCGTAATAGAGCGCTTTGAAACGGTTGGCGGATACCTTAACTTTTTCTTTGATAAGAGCGAGTTTGCAAAATTACAGCTTAGCGAAATGCTTGAAAAGGGCGAGAAATACGGTTCGTCCGACGAGGGTAAAGGAAAAACAGTCGTGCTTGACTACTCCTCGCCTAACGTCGCAAAGCCGTTCCACATAGGTCATCTCGGCACGACCGTTATAGGACATTCCTTAAAGAATATACACGAGTTTTCGGGCTACAAATGCGTAGGCGTTAACCATCTCGGAGACTGGGGAACACAGTTCGGTAAGCTTATCGTCGCATACAGAAACTGGGGAGATAAAAAGGTTATAATCGACGGCGGTATCGACGAGCTTGTTAAGCTTTACGTCCGTTTCCACGCCGAAGCGGAAAAGGACCCGTCCCTTGACGACCTCGCAAGAGCTGAATTTACAAAGCTTGAAAACGGAGACGAGGAAAACCGTGAGCTTTGGAAATGGTTTATCGACATCTCTCTTACCGAATACAAAAAAACGTATGCTCAGCTTGGCATAGAATTTGACAGCTACTGCGGAGAGTCGTTCTACTACGACAAGCTCCCCGCCGTGCTTGATACAATGAAAGAGCGTGAAATTCTCACCGTTGACGACGGAGCGACCATGATTGACCTCGAAAAATACGGTATGCCCCCCTGTCTTATTCTTAAATCCGACGGCTCCACCCTTTACGCCGCGAGAGACATAGCTGCCGCTCTTTACAGAAAAAACACTTACGGCTTCTCTAAGTGCATCTACGTAACCGACGCCGGTCAAAGCCTGCACTTTAAGCAGTGGTTCAAGGTTATCTCTCTTATGGGCTACGACTTTGAAAACGAGCTTGTACACGTCCCCTACGGCAAGGTTTCGATAGGCGGAGCAAAGCTTGCGACAAGAACGGGTAACGTCATTCTTCTTAAAGACCTCTTTAAGACCGCCATCGAAAAGGTTGCCAAGATAACCGAGGAAAAGAATCCCGATCTTGAAAACAAGGACGAGGTTGCCGAGGCAGTCGGAGTCGGCGCGATAGTTTACAACTACCTTAGCGGCGGACGTATAAAGAACATCGACTTTACCATCGAGGACGCACTAAGCTTTGAGGGTAACACCGGCCCATACGCTCAGTACACCTACGCCAGAACCTGCAGCATCCTTTCTAAGGCTAAGGAGCAGGGCGTTTACAGTACGGTAAAGGACGCACTTTTCAAGGTTACGGCAGACGAGGAGTTTTCGCTTCTGAAAACACTTGCTCTCTTCCCCGAAAAGGTTAAGGCGGCGCTTGACGGCTACGAGCCATCTGTAATAACCAGATACATTTTCGACGTTGCAACGGCGTTCAACCACTTCTACCACGGCTGCCAGGTTTTAAATAACGAGGACGCAACAGTAACGGCGACGAGAATTGCCCTTACCGAGGCGGCGAGCAACGTGCTGAAATCGGCTTTCGGTCTTATCTGCATGAAAGCCCCGAAAAAAATATAATCAAGCTTCAGAATACACTCACGGAGGATTAAAAAGATGTCAGGACATAGCAAATGGCATAACATACAGGCTAAAAAATCAAAGACCGACGCCGCAAGAGCTAAGGTTTTCACCAAAATCGGAAAAGAGATGGCAATAGCGATAAGGGACGGCGGACCGAACCCGAACTCCAACAGCAAGCTTCGCGACCTTATCTCCAAGGCAAAGGCAAATAACGTTCCGAACGACAACATCGACCGCATCATAAAGAAGGCAACCGAGGAGAAAAAAGATTACAAGGAGATCACCTACGAGGGCTACGGTCCCGGCGGAGTTGCGGTAATAGTTGAGACCGCGACCGACAACACCAACAGAACGGTAGGAAACGTCCGTTCCTATTTCTCCAAATACCACGGCAACATCGGAACAACGGGCTGCGTAAGCTTTATGTTCGAGGAAAAAGGTATTATCACGATAGAAAAGGACGAATGTGATATGGACGAGGACGCTCTTATGGAGCTTGCTCTTGAGGCGGGCGCCGAGGACTTCTCCTCCGAGGACGACGATTTCTATGAAATAACCACCGCTCCCGACGATCTTATAGCTGTTCAGGAGCTTATTTCCGGAAAGGGCATCAAGCTTTCGGGCGCCGACCTTTCCAAAATTCCCGCCAACTACGTTGATCTTTCCAGCGAGGACGACGTAAAGTATATGACGCTTCTCCTTGACAAGCTTGACGAGGACGACGACGTTCAGCAGGTTTACCACAACTGGAACGGACCACAGGAATAATTGAATTAAAAGCGATAGCCTCGTGCAGGCTGTCGCTTTTGTGTTTAAAAATCAAGTATTTACTAAAAACTCCGCTGACGTAAATATTTTTTTAGTTTCGGTAAATAATTATTTCAGGACGCTAACATATATAAATTTTTGCTTTTTTAAATCAGTTAACCTTTAATCCATTTATTGTTTTTATTAAAAAGGAAGAAATTTTATAAATTTACTTGACAAAAAGCTTAAAATGTGCTACAATTACTTACAGTTTAAAGCTATGATGAAGTCAGTACCGGTAGGCAAAGCGTTTACCAGAGAGTCGCGGTAGGTGAAAGCGCGGCATCGCCCTTACACGGGAACCAACACTTCGGAGCTGACGGAAGAAAACCCGTAAATCTAAGACTTTGTTTTAGATACCGTGTTTATATCGGGTGATTAGAACCGTCCGTTCATCGCGAAAAGATGTTTTGAGAGGACTTATTAAACATAAGTCAATTTGGGTGGTATCGCGGAAGAGTCGTCCTTTCGTCCCATATTTTTGGGGCAAAAGGGCGTTTTTGTTTTCCCCGAAAAATAATGAAGTAATAACAAAACTAACTTTATTTGGAGGATTTTAAAATGCTTAGAACACATAACTGTAACCAGCTTTCCGCCGAGCATATCGGAGAAAAGGTAACCCTCTGCGGTTGGGTTGACACAATAAGAGACCACGGAGGAGTTCTTTTCGTTGACCTTCGCGATCACTACGGAGTAACGCAGGTTGTTTTCTCCGACGATAAAATGCTCGCAGGAATTTCTAAGGAAACGGTTGTTTCCATAGAAGGAAAGGTAACCGAGAGAGACGCCGAGACGGTAAACCCGAAGATTGCTACCGGAACTGTTGAGGTACGCGCAGAGAGCATCGAGGTTCTCGGCCCCTGCCAGCTCGGTCTCCCCTTTGAAATCGACTCCTCTACGCAGACAAGAGAGGAGGTTCGCCTTAAATACCGTTATCTCGACCTTCGCAACAGACATATTCATAACAACATCGTTCTCCGTTCAAAGATTCTGAGCTACCTCCGCAGTCAGATGGAAGCCCTCGGTTTCCTTGAAATCCAGACGCCTATCCTTACCGCTTCCTCTCCCGAGGGCGCAAGAGACTACCTCGTTCCCAGCAGAAAGCACAAGGGCAAGTTCTACGCGCTTCCGCAGGCCCCCCAGCAGTTCAAACAGCTGCTTATGGCTTCCGGATTTGACAGATACTTCCAGATAGCTCCCTGCTTCCGCGACGAGGACGCACGTCAGGACCGTTCTCCCGGAGAGTTCTATCAGCTTGACTTTGAAATGGCTTTCGCAACGCAGGAGCACGTTTTTGAGGTTGCGGAAACCGTTATTTACAACACCTTCAAGGAGTTCTCCGGAAAAGAGGTATCAAAGCCTCCGTTCAAGAGAATCACCTTCGCAGACGCTATGCTTAAGTACGGCTCCGACAAGCCCGACCTCCGTAACCCTCTCGAAATCAAAGACCTTACTGGATTCTTTGCAAAGAACGAATTTGTTGAGGTAAACGGACGCAGCATTCCCTTCAAGAACAAGCTTGTACGAGGTATCGTTGCGAATTATTTGGTCAAAAAGGACGGCGAGGGCGACGGTAAAAAGGCTTTCGAAAAGGCCATCGACCTTTATTCCAGAAGTATCGGAATGAAGTTCGGCTGCGGATACATCACTCTTGAGGACGGCGAGTACAAGGGCCCTATCGCAAAGTTCCTTTCCGAAGCGGAAAAGGCAGAGCTCACCGAGCTTTGCGGAATTAAAGAGGGCGACTCTCTGTTCTTTATCAGCGACTCCCCTGCGGTTATAAACAGCCTCGCAGGTCAGATGCGCACGTGGATCGGAAACGAGCTTGGACTTATAAGAAAGGACCGCTATGAGTTCTGCTTCATAGTTGACTTCCCGATGTACGAGCTTAACTCAGAAACAAACAAGATCGACTTTACCCATAACCCCTTCTCTATGCCTCAGGGCGGAATGGACGCGCTTCTTAATAAGAATCCGCTTGACATATTCGCTTATCAGTACGACATTGTATGTAACGGCGTAGAGCTTTCCTCCGGCGCGGTTCGTAACCACAACCCCGAAATTATGAGAAAGGCGTTTGAGATTGCGGGCTACGGCGAGGAAGACTTAAAGGCTAAATTCGGCGCGCTCTACACGGCGTTCTCCTACGGAGCTCCTCCGCACGCGGGTATGGCTCCCGGCGTTGACAGAATGATAATGCTTATCGCCGAGGAAGAAACCATACGCGACGTTATTGCCTTCCCGCTTAACGGAAACGCACAAGACCTTATGATGAACGCACCCGGAGAGGTTACAGAGCAGCAGCTCCGCGAGGTTCACATTAAGGTAAGAGACTAATCGGAGGGTAAATTAAGCCCGTTTTACAATGGGCTTACGCAAACCCGATAAACAGAGAGCCGAGCTTTCCACCGAAAAAACTTCGGCTGATTTCACAGATTACGAAAGGACTTAGCAGTATGGAAAAGGAAACACTGCATAGACTTGAAAAGCTTAACCAGCTTGCCCTTACCGAGGAGGAAAAGGAGCGTCTCCTTACCTTCTTTGAAAAGAGAGACGCCGAGCTTAAAAAGCTTGACGGAGTAGATACGGAAAACGTAGAAAGAATGGTACACTGCATACCGCTTTCCACCGTTGTACGCGAGGACAGAGAAATAAAGAATTTCACCAGAGACGAGCTCCAGAAGGGCGCTCCCGAGACGGTGGACGGTTATTGGCAGGTTCCGCGTCTCGTTGAATAGTTCTGAAGGAAGGGTTGGTAAGTAATATGAAGCTTTATACAGCAAAGCGCGAGGCAACCGCAGATAAAAAGGTTGTCCTTGACGATATGATATTAACAAAAGATATGCCCACCTCGGCAGGCTCGAAAATGCTCGACGGTTATATGAGCCTCTTTTCGGGTACGGTTGTCGATAAACTGACCGCCGCCGGTTACTCGGTATCGGGTAAGGCGAGCGTCGGCGAGTTCGGAATAGATCTTATAGGCGAAACGTCTTATTACGGGACCATTGCTAAGGAAAACGGCGCGCTCACTCTTGCAGCCGCCGAGATTCTGAAAAAAGGCGAGGCAGATACCGCCGTTGTATTCGAAATAAACGGAAGCAACGCACGTGCCGCCGCGCAGAACGGACTTGCTTTGATTAAGCCCACCTACGGAACCGTATCAAGATTTGGAACCGTTTCCGCCGTTTGCTCGGGCGAGACGGTAAGCGTTATGTCAAGCGACCTCGATAATGCAAAGGAAGCTCTTTACGCCATCGTAGGACACGACGACAAGGACGGAACAAGCCTTTCCGAAGCCGACTGCGAAAGGGTTAAGACAGGTGGCGAAAAGGCGAAAAAGGTAGCCTTTATCAAGGCTATGGAAAAAGAACTTGATGAAAACTGTCTTGCCGCTCTTAAGACGGCAAGGGCAGAGCTTGAAGGAAACGGTGTTGCCGTTACCGAGATAGACGGAGGCGAGCTTCTCCTCGCTAAGATTGCGTGGAATATTCTCCGCACCTCCGAGCTTTGTAACAACGTATCAAAATACGACGGTATAAAATACGGATACCGTACCAAAAACTACAAGACGATAGACGAGCTTTACACGGGCAGCCGTACCGAGGCATTCGGCGAGCTTCTTAAAACCAACATTCTTTTCGGCTCGGATAACCTTTCCACCGAAAACTATATGAAGGTTTATGATAAGGCGCTCCGCATGCGCCGTGTAATTTCCGAGTACCTTGCCTCGCTCTTTAACGAGTACGATGCTCTTCTTTTACCCGTCTGCTCCAAAGCAACTTACACCGAGCAGATGGTAAAGGAAAATCCCGATATTTCCTTTGAGGAAAACCTCTACACCGCTCCCGCTATGATTACCGGACTTCCCTTCGTAGTTTCGGGCGGCGCTATGCTTATAGGCAAGGCTTTTTCGGAAGGAACTCTTATTTCTACCGCAAAAATCATTGAAAGGGCAGGTGTGTAATCTATGAAGTACGAAACCGTCATCGGCCTTGAGGTTCATATAGAGCTTGCGACCGAGTCAAAAATATTCTGCTCCTGCTCCGCTAAATTCGGCGCTGAACAGAACGAGCACGTTTGTCCCGCCTGCTGCGGTATGCCCGGAATGCTCCCCGTAACCAATAAAAAGGTTGTTGACCTCGGAATGACTGCGGGTATGATGCTTAACTGTCATATAAACAGAGTAACGACGTTTGACAAAAAGAGCTACTACTACCCCGACCTTCCCTCGTCTTATCAGACCACGCAGTGGTTTTCTCCCGTTGCCGTAAACGGAACGGTTACGATAGAGACGTCAAAGGGCAAAAAGGACGTAAGAATCAAGCAGATTCACATGGAGGAGGACGCCGGAAAGCTTGTTCACGACGACTGGACGAACACAACTCTCGTTGACTTTAACAGAACCAGCGTTCCGCTTATCGAAATAGTAAGCCAGCCCGATCTTTCGAGCGCAGAGGAGGTTGTCGCTTATCTTGAGAGACTCCGTTCGCTTCTTCGCTTTGCCAAGGTTTCCGACTGCCGTATGGAGCAGGGCTCAATGAGATGCGACGTTAACCTTTCGGTTCGTCCGGAGGGAAGCGATAAGCTCGGAGTAAGAACGGAAATGAAGAATATGAACTCCATCTCCGCTATAACCCGCGCTATTGAATACGAGACCGCAAGACACATTGACGCGCTTGAAAACGGTACCGAAGTGCTTATACAGGAAACCCGCCGCTGGGACGACATCAAGGGCAAGAGCTTTGCTATGAGAAACAAGGAGACCGCGGGAGATTACAGATACTTCCCCGATCCGAACGTAATGCCGATAGTCATTGACGACGGCTGGTACGGTAAGATAAAGGAGTCTCTGCCCGAATTCCCCGAGGTTAAAAAAGCAAAATACACGGGTGAGCTTGGTCTTTCCGAGTACGACGCAGACCTTCTTACCGAAAGCCGTGCGCTTTGCGACTGCTTTGAGGCGGCATACGCTGAATGCGGCCTTGCCAAGGAGGCGGCGAACTGGCTGCTTTCCGAATGCATGAGCATTCTGAACAAGGCTCAGATGACCGCCGACCAGCTTACGCTTGACGGTAAATCTCTCGGTAAGCTTATAAAGCTTGTAACCGACGGTAAAGTAAGCCGTCCTAACGCTAAGAAGATTCTCGCCGCTATGTTTGAGGGCGAGACCGATCCCGAAAAGTACGCGGAAAATGAAGGCTTTATCGTTTCAAGCGACACCGACGCTATTATGGCAACAGTGCGCGAGATAGTTATGAGCGACGAGCGTTCGGTCAGCGACTACAAGAGCGGTAAGGAAAAGGCGCTTATGGCACTGTTTGGAAAGTGCATGAAGGCGCTTAAGGGTAACTGCGATCCGCAGAGCCTGCGCCAGATGCTTATAGACACGATTAACAGCATATAAAAACCAGAAAAAACGGATTTGCATTTTGCAAATCCGTTTTTGCGTAAAGGAAAAGGAACAGACTTAAAGGAGTCCGTTCCTTTTTGATATTTAATTTTCACACTACGCAAGTTATACACGCTTCTCGCTATCAAGATAATCCTGAAGAATTATCTCCGCAGAGAGGTTATCTATAACCGCCTTACGCTTTTTTCCCCTGGTATCGGTCATATTAAGAAAGTTCGCCGCCGCCATAGTGGTACAGCGCTCGTCAAAAAGCTTTACGGGTACGTCGGTAATAAGCGAAATTTCCTCTGCGAGCTTTTTTATTCTCTCCGAGCTTTCGCCAAGCGTTCCGTTCATATTTATAGGATGGCCGAGAACGATAAGGCGCACCTTATACTCCTCTGCCTTTTCCTTTATCATTTCAGCAAGGGAGCGCAGTCCCGGAGCCTTCAAGGTACAAAGCGCGCTCGCTAAAAAGCCACTTTCGTCGCTTACAGCTACCCCCGTGCGCACCTTTCCCGCATCTATACCGAGAACTCTTCCCTTTTTCGTGTTAGTATCTAACATTTGTTTTTCTCCGTTTTCAGTTTGTTTCAAGCGCCGGAAATGCTCTTAAATAAAACTCTTATTTTCAACCCTTGAAACGGAATTTTGAAAGCATACCGTCAAAGTCTCCGGCAAAGCCATCGAAGGCCGAGCTTTCAGCAGCAAAGGTTACTATATAAACGTATCCCCCGTATATCGTAAGATGCTGGCTGTATAAATACTCGATTCCGTTCTGGGTTAGCTTGTAGGAGTAGTTTCTCGCGTCGTACCCACCAAGCTTCGAAGCCGTAAATTTAGCCTCGTTTGTATATTTAATCTCTCCGAAGGTTGCGAGGAGGTCGGCTTCGTAGCTTACCCAATAATCGTCAAGCGTCATATAGGTTGTATTAAACGCTATAACGTTTGCCGTTACCTTTTTGTTTCCGTTTGCGTACGCCGCGCTCATTCCGGTATTTACCGACGGGCTCCACGTGTTCGGCACGAAGAAATAGTAATCAACGAATTTATTGGAGATAAGCGTATATCCCTCAGGCACGTCAATCCCCTCTGTGCTCGGCAGATTTATCTCCGTTTTATCCTCCATAGGTATCGGCTCGGTTACGAATTTGAAGTTATCGTAAACTGTCGTTAAGGTTTTAAGGTAGTTTTCGTACTGACTTTCGATAGCGCTGTAAGTAATTATAAACAGCGTTCCGTTATCAGGGTGTAAAAAAAGTGCCTGCTTAAACTTACATTTTATGTTGGTAACCGTTCCGCTGTACTCGTAAATATACGCGCCCGCGGTGCTTATCATACGGGTCGTATAGTCGGAAGCCGCCTCCGGCTCCTTAATTATCTGAAAGTATTTAAGTGTCGATTTGAAGGAGTCTCGGCAGGAATTAAAATACTCCGGAATACCGCCTATCGGAACCTTGTCGGCCGGAACGGTTACAAGGGTTATCATAGTTCTGTTTTTTTCCGAAACGTAAGCTGTTGGAATACCGGTAGAGCTGTCAACGCTCCAAGCCATAGGGACGTAAAGAATTCCTCCCTCGTCTCCCTCATTAACGGGACGCATTCCCTCCGGTGCGCCTTTATAAGCCCGCTGAACCGTACAGGACGTAAACGCCACGGTTAAAATCGCAAGGCATAAAGCTATTAAAATTCCCTTTTTAAGTATCCTTTTCATTTTTTCTCCATTTCATTATTTTAACGGTATATGGTTAGAAACCATCGCCAAGAAAAAGGTAGGCTGAAAACACGTTTTTATTCTCTCTAAAATATCTTTAAATAATTATAACATTTAATTATATAGATTTATCGAAATATTTGTAAACAACTAAATAAATCGTAAATATTTTTTATTTTCCCTTGACTTTTCACTTAAATAAGATATAATAATAACAGTAAAACAAAAAGGAGTAACCAAAAATGAAGATCACAAAAGATACCATAATAGGCGATATACTTGATAATCACCCCGAAACCGAGCCGCTTTTCCTTGAAATAGGAATGCACTGCCTTACCTGCCCCTGTTCAAGAGCGGAAACGGTTGAAGAGGCTTGCGAGGTTCACGGAAACGATGCCGACGCATTCGTCGAGAGACTTAACAAGGCAATAGGCGAGTAAAACAAAACGGGGCTAATAAAAGCCCCGTTTCTAATTTAAATAACGTTTGCTGCCTTTCAGTACCAAAGTAACTTTTATTTAAAACAAAGGACTTCATTATGCTTAAAGACGAAAGAATGACACTTATCTTCAACCTTGTCAGAGACGGAAAAAGCGTTCTTGACGTCGGGACAGACCACGCGATAATCCCGATAGAGCTTGTAAAAAACGGCAAGTCCCCTTTTGCCTCGGTAACGGACATCAGCCGTCCGTCGCTTGACAAGGGAATAAAGAATATTTCCGGCGCGGGGCTTAGTGAAAAAATCAGCGCCTACTGTACAGACGGAACGCTCGGAGTTCCTCTTGAAAACATAGACGATATAATAATAGCCGGAATGGGCGGCGAGCTTATTGTAAAAATACTTTCTCAGGACGAAAGACTGCGTAAAAATAAATTCAGATTTATCCTCCAACCTATGACAAAACCCGAGGAAACGAGAAAATATCTTTACGAAAACGGCTTTAAGGTTTTATCCGAAACCAAGGTTATTTCGGAGGGGAGAGTTTACGCCGTAATCCTCGCTGAATTTAACGGAAAGTCCACCGAGTACTCACTTGGCGACATTCTGCTCGGCATTACCCCAAGGAGAGAAAACGGCGCCGACGTTACCTATGCGGAGCGGCTTTTGTCTGCGCTACGCACCCGACTTTCAGGGCTTAATAAAGCAGAGGAAAAGGACGCCGCTTTAATAGCGAAAACCGAAAAGGAAATCGAGACGGTAAGGCTGTTTTTGGAGTAATTTGAGCGCTCCTGTATTCAGATCCACGCCCGTATTTAATACAAAAACGTTTTCCATATTTTACATAAAATTTAAACGCAGTCCGCGGCTGCTGTAAAGCGACAAAAATATATATCTACAAAATAAAAATAGGACAGAGAATTTTCACTTTCTCTGTCCTATTTGTTTTATTTACTGATATGTCCAAGGAAGGACTGCAGAATAGGGCTCTTCGGGTTACCGAACACCTCGTCCGGCGTTCCCTCCTCCTCGATAACTCCGTTTGCCATAAATATTACCTTATCGGCAACGTGTCTTGCAAACTCCATCTCGTGGGTTACGACAATCATAGTGGTATCGCTGGACTTTAACCCTCTGATAACGTTAAGCACCTCGCCCGTAAGCTCGGGATCAAGCGCCGAGGTAGGCTCATCAAAGCAAAGTATATCGGGAGTAAGCGAAAGCGCTCTCGCTATCGCCGCGCGCTGCTGCTGACCGCCCGAAAGCTGGCAAGGATAAAAATCCGCCTTTTCACTAAGTCCTACCTTTGCGAGAAGCTCACGCGCCTTTTCCTCTGCGCTCTTCGTAAGCTCCGCCTTTTTCTCACGGTATGTATCTTTGTTAATCTCACCGTTCTTTAACGCCTTTTTAAGCTCGTCCTTACCGAGAAGCTTTGCCGCCAAGGTAAGGTTTTGCAGAACAGTGTACTGCGGAAAGAGGTTAAACTGCTGGAAAACGAGTCCAAAATGAAGCCTGCGCAGGCGCACCTCTTTTTCACTTAGTGTGGCCGGCTCGCTTGCATCAAAATACGGTACTCCGTTAACGGTTATTGAACCGCCACTCGGAATTTCAAGGTAGTTCATACAGCGAAGAAGGGTTGTTTTACCGCTTCCCGACGAGCCGATTATGGCAAGAACCTCACCCTTTTCAAGGGTAAAGCTTATGTCCCTTAAAACCTCGGTTGAACCGAAGTTTTTTATTAAGTTATTTACTTCAAGTATAGGCATTTTACACTACCTCCTATATCTTGTAGTAGCTCTGCTTCTTTTCGAGATAGCCGAAAAGAAGTGTAAGAGCGCCAACGAAAACAAGGTAAAATACGGCTGTGTAGAACAGCGGCCAAATCATTGCCTGTCCGGAAAGCAGAAGCTCCGCTTTCTTTATAATCTCAACAACCATAATGACGCGGGCAAGAGCCGTGTCCTTAACAAGCGTTATTATTTCATTTCCCATCGGGGGAATTATACGCTTAAATACCTGCTGAAGGGTTACTCTGGTAAATATCTGCCATCTCGTCATACCGAGAACAAGTCCCGCCTCCGTCTGCCCTACCGGTACCGCCTCGATACCCGCTCTGAATATTTCAGAGAAATAACAGGCATAATTGATGATGAACGCGACAAGCGCCGCGGGAAAGCGGTCAAGCGAGCTCATTCCGATAAATCCCGGAACGTAGAACACAATAAAGACCTGAAGCATAAGCGGAACTCCGCGGATAATCCAGACAAACACCTTTACGGCGCTGCTTATTGGCTTGATTTTTGACATTGAGCCAAACGAAATTATAAGACCGAGCGGAAGCGCAAATACAAGCGTAAGCAAAAAGAGGTTGCAGGTCGTGGCAAAGCCTTCTAAAAGATAAAGAGTTACGTTAAGGAAGGACATTATTTTGCCGTTTTCTTTGCAAGGAGCGAAGCAGTGATGGTTACGTCGTACTTATCTGCGAGCTCTTCGAGCTTACCCTCGTTAAGAAGCTCGATTATAGCTTTATTTACCTTTTTGGTAAGGTCGCTGTTCTTTCTGAAGCCTATGGAGTACTCCTCGGTTTCAATCTCGTTAGCGGTTGCCTTTACAAGGTTCGGATACGCATCGGAGCCGCACTTTTCGTTTGCGAGAAGAACGTCAACGACAATAAAATCAACCTTGCCTGCCTGAAGCTCGGTAAAAGCGTCAATCTGAGAAGCAACGGGGAACTGCTTGCTTGCATCTGTTACAACGGAGGTTGCATAGGTTGCACCCGCAGAGCCTGCCTCGTAAGCCACCTTCTTACCCGCAAGAGCGTCCTTAGAGGTATAGTTTGCAGCATCGCCGGATTTTACAACAATGCACTGTGCGTTGTCAAGATACGCATAAGAAAAGTCAACCTTTTTAGAACGCTGAACACCGTCGTCGTCCGCACAGTTAGAGGTAAAGCCGTTCCAGAGACAATCTACCTTTCTTCCGTTAAGCTCAAGGTACTTGTTTCCCCACTCGATAAGCTGGAACTTAACCTCAACACCAAGCTTCTGCGCAACAAGACGCGCAAACTCAGTATCAAATCCGGTAAGGGTTACGCCGTCCTCGGCATAGTAGTTCATAGGCTCGTAAATGGTCATACCAACGGTAAAGTATCCGTTTTCCTCAATGGTTTTCCAATCCTTTACGGTGGCACACGAGGTCATCGTAAACGCGCTGATGCAAATAACAAGCGCAAGGGCAAGTGCTAAAATCTTTTTCATGTCTTTTCTCCTTATGTATTTTATTTTTTCAAACACCTTTTAGGCGTTTGCTTATGACGTTTATTATTATAACAGTTATTTATATAAAAGTCAAGTAATTTTATAAAAACGCAGAAAAAACTGCATATTTTTTCATTTTTACCTTTTCGGGCTTTTTTACTGCGATTTTTCGGGCTAAGGCTACTGCGAAAACGCTTCCTCGACTCCCTCTCCCGACTTAGCCGGTGTTTCTATGCTTTTGGACATCATCGGCGCTTCCGTATTTTCAGACACCGCCGACGCATTTTCAGACACCGCCGGCGCATTTTTAGACACTGCAGGCACTTCCGCGTTTTTCAACGTTACCGGCGCACCCACTCTGCGATTTTCTCCCTGCTGCGGCCCAAAATCAAATACCACGCGTCCGTCGTCAAACCTAAGAGACGCAGAAAACGGCTTTCCGTTTTTGGAAACAAATCCCGCTACGTTTTCAAGTCTTCCGGTTTCAAGAAGCGTCCTTGCCTCGGGTACCGTAATAAGTTTTTTGCAAAGTGAAAGCGGTACTCTCAGCTTACAGCCCTCCTTGTACCCGACACAGCCGTATCCGTACCTGTCCCTTTTAACGGCTTTGCCGCATATAGGACACGCGCCTACCTCCTCGCCGTAAACACCGATATCGCCACCGGTGCTCTTTTGTCCCGAGCGCCCGTCGGTTCCGAAAACCGCGGCAATCTCTTTCTCGGCAAGGCTAAGACTCTCCCGCACAGTCATCTCGCCCTTATAAACCTTTTTCAGCGCTTTTCCAAGCTCCGAGGTTTTATATTTATCCATTGAAATACCGAGCAGCGAGAGCGTCTCAATAAGATACTCGCCCTTCGGCAGAATGGTATAAACGTCCTTGCTTAGATTAATGTACTGGCTTTGACGAGCGTTTTCAATTATTCCCGTCCTCGTTGCTTCGGTTCCAAGCTCAAGACCTTCGAATATCGCTCTGTAATCCTCCTCGTCGTTTTCCGACTCGGGTGAGCTTTTATTTTCCGCAGCTTCTCTTTTATCCTCTTTAAAGGGGTTTTTCAGGTAGTTATTAAGCGTTTCAACTGTATAATGCTTTGGTGGAGCGGTGGTTTTTTCGACAGGTAGAAAATTATGCTCGACAAGGTCTCCTTTTTTAAGGTCGGGCAGAATTTTGTCCTTCTGCGCGGAGTCGTCGTAAGCCGTCCAGCCCTTTTCTAAAACAACCGTTCCTTTAAGTGTAAATTCCTCGGCGTTTTCTCCGAGAGCTATGGTTATCTCCGTCTTGTTTACCACGCAGTCCTCGGCGCAGAAAACCGCGACGAAGCGGCGAAGCACCGTGCTGTATAGGAGCGCCTCCTTCTCGGTAAGAGCGCTTTTGCTTGGTATTTTATAGGTAGGAGTAAGCGCGGAGTGCGCCTCTATCTTGCTGTCGTCGAAAATACTCTTTCCGTCCTTGAATTTAACCTTATATCCAACCTTTGCTACGTTACCGATAATCGCCCTCATTTTATCCTTTTCTGCGGTGGCGAGATACTCGGAGTTGGTACGGGGGTATGTAAGAAAGCCCTTTTCGTACAGCCTTTGCGCGATTTCAAGGCTTTCGTTCATCGGCATCTTATATTTTCTCGAAAGCACGTTCTGGAGCTTCGTGAGTGAGTAAAGCTTTCCCGGTGCAAGTGTAGTTTTCTTCTTTTTTACCGAGGTAACGACCGCGGGCATTCCGTTATATTTTACGCACGTCTCCTCCGCCTTTTTAAGCTCGTTTTTATCAAATTTATGCTTTGAGACAAGCTCTATCTCCTCACCGTTTGTCTTTTCCTTGCTTACCACCGAAAAGTACGGCTCCGGAACAAAGTTTTTTATTGCGGTGTCTCTGTCATAAACGGCTTTTACTATCGGAACAATAACACGCCCGACGCGTAAAAACGCACCGCTTTTCAGCGTCGCGTATCTCGTAAGGTTGGTTCCGTAAAGCCAATCTATAAAGGTTCTGGCGTAGCCCTCGTAAGCAAGCAGGTCATATTCCGAGGAGTTTTTCATGCTTTGGAGCGCTGACCGTATAGTTTCGGGCGTCTGATCGGGAAGCCACAGTCTTTTAAGGGCCTTATTCTCGGGAGAAGCCTTTGATATACATAAGCGAACTATGATCTCTCCCTCTCGGTCAGCGTCCCCGGCGTTTATTATGGTATCGACGTCGGGGCGATTACAAAGCGCCTTTATGGTCTCAAACTGCTTTTCAACGCCTGCGTCCGGCTTTCCGCTGTCGTCGGGACGGAGAGAGAAATTATACTTACGGGGAAAGCAGGGCAGGTTGTCCATTTTCCAGGTAGCTTTTTTGCCCGGCTCGTAGTTCTCATTTTCCGTATAGTATTCAATATCGGAAAGGGAGAAAAGGTGTCCGAAAGCATAGGTAACTATGTAACCGCAGCCATCGTAAAAGCCAGCGCATTTTCTCATTGTTCCCTTACCAAGCCCGTTTATCGCATCAACGATATTTCTTGCAAGGCTCGGTTTTTCTGCAATTATAAGCTGCATTTTTCTCTCCTTTCTCATTTAAATTATTAGTATTTGTATAGATAGAGCAGTCATCGTTCTCTGCATCACGCCGCGATAAATTATTATACCTCGATTTTTTCTTTGCAGAAAGCAGCTCCAAAGAAAAGGCTTATCAAAAAGAAAGAGCGAAAACTATGGCACCTCGCCCAAACCCGGTCGCTTTTGAAAAGCTCCTCAAAGCTCTTTAATACCGCCACACGCGAAAAACGATCACAATCCGTGCCGGTTATTCCGCCTTTACAAAGTAAGCACTCTTAATTCTCTGATCCTCATAAGGCTTATCGCGGAAATCGGTTTTGGCAGCCGCGATTGCGTCAACCGTCTCAATTCCCTCTACAACCGCGCCGAACGCCGCATACTGTCCGTCAAGGAAGGTTGAGTCTGCGTGGCAGATAAAGAACTGGCTGGATGCGGAATCGGGAATCTGTGTACGCGCCATTGATATAACGCCTCTCTTATGGGAAAGAGTGTTATTTACGCCGTTAATCTTAAATTCTCCCTTTATAGTCTTTTCGGAGCCGCCCATACCCGTTCCCGTGGGGTCTCCGCCCTGAATCATAAAGCCCGCGATAACTCTGTGGAATATAATTCCGCTGTAAAAGTCCTCGTCAACAAGGCTTTTGAAGTTTTCTACCGTTATAGGTGCAACATCCGGGTAAAGCTCAACGGTTATTTTATCTCCGCTTTCCATTTCAATAGTTACGAAATTAGTTTTTTCTAACGTTCTGTTATACATTTTATTTTCCGTCCTTTATTATAAAGTGTTTATACGACTTAACATCGTACCTTTTAATTATATCTTTATTTTATGTACACGGTTTTTATTTTTGGTTAATCCAAGGTTAACAACTGCGTTTTTATTTTCTCTCCTTGTCATTTCATTGGCGGTAAAACCTCTTTTTTATCATTTCTCGACCGTTTTTTGGTATAATTTGTCAAACGAGCACAATGAATATTGACAATTTTTGTTAATTATATTTTTCGCAAACGTATTGAAAATTTTGGTAAAATATGGTAAAATATAATCAAACAACTGACAATTACTGTCAAAAAGGAGAAGTGAAATGGAAAAGATGACAAAAATACTTATTTGCGATGAAAACGAGGATTTAAGACGAATTACCGCCGAATATTTAAGAGGCGCGGGGCTGGGAACACCCGAAGAGGCGGCAGACGGAGAGGAAGCGATTTTAAAAATAAGCAAGCTTCACCCCGATATTGTAATAATTGATATATGGATGCCGAGGCTTGATACGGTTTCAATAATCAAAAGCTGCCACAGTATTGATTTTGCTCCCGACGCTATGCCGTCGTTTATTGTTACAAGTCAGCTTAACAATCCGTCAATGCTTACCGAAGCATCCGAGGCGGGCGCGGACTACTGCGTTTTAAAGCCGATAAATTATCCGGGACTTGCCGAGAGAATAAGACGCCTTCTCCGTCAGAGAGAAAGCCTTGCTCCTGCTGATCAAAAGGAAAAGCGCGAGAGCCTTGAGCTTGAAGCGCAGGTAACGAAAATAATACATCAGATAGGCGTCCCCGCTCACATAAAGGGCTATCAGTATCTCCGCACCGCGATAATAATGACGATAAACGACAACGATATAATAAATTCGGTAACCAAAATTCTTTATCCGTCGGTAGCAAAGCAATACAAAACAACCTCGTCAAGAGTTGAAAGAGCAATAAGACACGCCATTGAGGTTGCTTGGGACAGGGGCGACGTTGACACGCTTAATTCCTATTTCGGGTACACGGTACAAACTAGCCGCGGCAAGCCGACAAACAGTGAATTTATCGCAATGATTGCCGATAATCTCCGCCTTTCAAGAAAAATGGGTTAATATAACGTAAAAACGGCTGAGCGTTTAGCTTTCAGCCGTTTTTTATTTTATCATAAAGTCCATTGCAACGTTTTACTGCGATGGGTTATACGCAAATTATTTGCTTTTCCCTTCCATCTTTGAATAAATGCATCCGCAGTAGTCCTGACGGTAAAGTCCGTACGTCTCCGAAAGCTCGGTCGAGCGCTTATATCCGTTTTTCTTTTTAAAATCGGAAAAGAGATACGGCACTCCGTATTTCTCCGAAAGCTCCCCGCCTACCGTGTTCAGCACCTCGGCGTTTTTATGCGGGCTTATCGAAAGCGTTGTGGTAAAATAGGAAAATTCGTTTTCCGCAGCGTATTTTGCCGAGTATTCAAGGCGCAAACGGTAGCATTTAAAGCACCGCTCCCCACCCTCGGGCAGCGTTTCAAGCCCTCTCGCAATTTCGTAAAAATCACCCGGTGTGTAAGGCGCGGCGGTAACCTTTACGTTTTCTATCCCCTCCATCTCCTTTACAAGGCGGGCAAGCTCCTCGGAACGCTTCTCATATTCCTCGGCGGGCGAAATATTAGGGTTATAGTAGAGAAGGGTTATATCAAAAAATTTTGAAAGATACTCTATTACGTAGCTTGAACAGGGGGCGCAGCAGGCGTGTAAAAGAAGCGATGGCCGGCGCCCCGTCTCCGTTATCTCGGAGATGGTCTTATCTAAAATCTTTTGGTAATTTATCTTTTCCATCACGTTAATTTTCGGCATAAACCGTTTTAAAAAACTCCTCTACCGCCTCGATATAAGGCAGGCTGTTGGTTTTAACGATATTATGGCCGCCCTCAACCACCGAGAGCCTTGCGTTCGGGAAGGACGCGGTGATAAGCTTCGTATGCTCGGGTGCAATAACGTCGTGGCTTCCCACAAGAACGAGCACTGGTGTGTTTATTTTCCTTAGATCCTCGGGAGTAAGGCTCGGCTCGTTTACCATAAGGCTAAGAAGGTCAAGCTCGTGGCGGAGCTTCCCGTTTTCGGGACTGAGCTTAAGGCGAAGCTTTGTTTTCGCGTAAGCTCTTTTCATGCTCTTTAGCTCTTTTTTCAGAAGCCCCTCGGGAAACATATTTGCGCCGTTAAGAACCATAGAGGAAACCTTTTCGGGATGCTCTGTCGCAAATATCATAGCGATATTTCCGCCGTCGCTGTAACCGATAATATCCGCTTTTTCAATATTTTTCGAAATCATAAAGTTATATAGGTCTTCCGAAAACTGCTTAAGCGTAAAGGGAGCTGTGCCTTTCGGCGAGCGTCCGTGTCCACGGCTGTCTATCGCTATTACCCTTCTCGATTTAGAAAAATGGTCCGAGACGTAGAAAAAGCTTGACGAGTTTCCTCCGTTTCCGTGAAGAAGAATTATCGGATAGCGTCCGTTTTCCGCTCCGTTATCGGTATAAAAAAGCTCTGTATTCATATATTTCTCCATTAAATTATAACACGGGTTTACTATTTTACATACCGTATTCTACATCAAAATACTGTAAAATCCATTTTTGTTTTTAACGATTCAACGGTTATTTTTCCTCTGCCTTAAAATATGTACCTACGTGTTTTCCGTCAAGCAGATCGTAAAGACACTCAGGCTTTTCTCCGTTTACTATAAACATAGGAATACCGTTTTTCGTTACTATCTCCGCCGCGTGAAGCTTTGTGATAAGACCGCCCGTTCCCCTATTGGAGCCTGCTCCGCCACCGTAGGCAAGTATCTTTTCGTCAACCCTTTCGACAACCGAGATAAGCTTTGCGTCGGTATTTTTATGCGGATCCGAATCATAAAGGCCGTCGATGTCGCTTAAAATAACGAGCGCGTCGGCGTGGCAAAGCAGAGAAACGTAAGCGGAAAGCGCATCGTTATCACCAAACTCTATTTCCTCAAACGAAACCGAGTCGTGTTCATTAACTATCGGAATACAGCCCATGCCGAGAAGCGTCGAAAGTGTGTTTTCCGCGTTTTTCCTTGCCGTTGGGTTTTCCATTATATCGCGTGTAACGAGTATCTGCGCAACGGTATGACCGAACATAGAAAAAAAGTGCTCGTATATACTCATAAGGTCGCACTGACCGACTGCCGCAAGTGCCTGCTTTTCCTCCGTTTTTTTCGGACGGTGGTCAAGTCCCATCTTTGCAATTCCCGCGCTTATCGCTCCGGAGCTAACGAAAACTACCTCCTTACCGGCATTGCATAGCTCGGAAAGAACCTTTGCGATGCTTTCAATTCTGCGAAGGTTCATCTTAAAATTCTCGTGAGTTAAGGTTGACGAGCCTATTTTAACCACTATTCTTTTTGCGTCCTTAATTACGTTCATACCAGTCTCCATTCCGCTACCGTGTGGCAGCAACACAAAAATTGAACGAATTTTCCGTTCCGCGCAGCGGATATTCCTTGCCGCCACTTGATTTAAAACCGATTTTTCGGCGTAAAATTACGTTTAAATAAATTTTCAAAAATCCTCTTTATTTTTTCGACAAGATATGATATAATATTTAAAGAAAGATTTTACAGTACTATTATATATCATTAATTTTAAAAAATCAAGGGTTTTACGCTTTTTATTTTCGGATACGTTTTTTCTTTGTAAAGCTACACCTCGTTTACAGCTAAAAACATATCACAAAAAAGCGATTACAGGAGAAACGGAGAACGTCTTATGGCAAAGGAAAAAATTAACGTAACCGTCGCGGGAATAAAAATGACCTTAAGCACCGCAGATAAGGAAACCGTAACGCGTATGGCTAATACGCTTGACGCATCGGTTCAAAGAAAAATGCCACACGCGGGGGGACGACCCGATGTTGCGCTTTTACTGCTCGCAATGGAACAGGCAGACAGCCTTAAAAGAAACGCCGCTCTTATTCACAGACAGCAGGAGCAGATTTTTGCGCTGACGACACGTAATGCCGCTCTGCTCGGAGAGGCGGCGGAAAGCGCCCCGATAGAGGAAACTGAAAGCGTTATTTTAGCGGAAAACCTCCGTCTTATAAGAAAAAATGAGGAGCTTGCAGACGAGATAGAACGCCTTAAGGCTCTGCTTGAGGAAAAATAAAACAAATAGAGCCGCAGCGAAACCGCGAGCGGCTCATATTTAAAGGCACGAATAACTGTCAAACCTTTTCAGCAGAAAAAGAGAAAACCGTTTTTAAAGCAACAGCTTTTGTTTAAATGCTTTCCCCTTTTTAAGCTTACATTTTTAAAAGAGCAAAACACCTCTTTTTAAGCTCACGTTTTTTCAAAAGCACAAAATTAACTTTTTTAAGTTCACAATTTTCCAAAAAAACAAAACCAACTCTTTTAAACTCACAATTTTCCAAAAAACAAAACTAACTCTTTTAAACTCACAATTTCTCAGAAAGCGAAAGTGATTATGATAAGCAGAGAACTTCCCGAGCTTCTTGCTCCCGCAGGCTCACCCGAGGCGGCAGATGCCGCTATAAAGGCAGGCGCGGATGCGATATACGTCGGCGGCAAATTTTTAAACGCCAGAATGAACGCAAAAAACTTTACCGACGAAGCTCTGTCCGACTGTATAAAAAAATGCCACGAAAAGGGTGTAAAAGTTTACGTAACGGTAAACACCGCCATTCTCGACAGAGAGATGAGCGAGGCTGTTAAATATACCGATTTTCTGTACGGCATCGGCGCCGACGCCCTTATCCTTTCCGACCTCGGTCTTGCGAGAGCAATAAAAGGACGGTATAAGGATATGGAGCTTCACGCAAGCACGCAGGCGTCGGGACATAACGCGCTGTGCGCAAAAGAGCTTTACGCCCTCGGATTTAGCCGTATGGTGTGCGCCCGAGAGCTGTCCTACAAAGAGATTACCGAGCTTGTCAGTCAGTCTCCGATAGAAATAGAACAGTTCGTACACGGAGCAATTTGCGTAAGTCAGTCAGGGCAGTGTCTGTTAAGCGCGGTAATGGGCGGCAGAAGCGGAAATCGCGGAGCCTGCGCCCAGCCCTGCCGTATGAAATACAACGGTCGCTTCCCTCTCAGCATTAAAGATATGTGTCTTGCCTCTCATATAACCGAGCTTATTGAAAGCGGCGTTACCTCTCTTAAAATTGAGGGCAGAATGAAAAGCCCCGCATACGTGTACGAGGTAACAAAGGCATACCGCACCCTGCTTGACGAAAGACGCAGCGCCACCGAAAAGGAGCTTTCCGCACTCGCCTCGGTCTTTTCAAGAAGCGGCTTTACCGACGGATACTATACCGAGAAAATAGGCTCCGAGATGCTCGGAGTACGTACCGACAGCGATATAAACGCGACAAGACAAAGCTTTACCGCTTTTAAGCCGATAAAACGCGAGGCGCCGAGAATAATTTTAGAGGAGCGGAAGCCTCCGAGCGAGGAATTTATCCCTCCGAAAAAGGCAAAGGCTAGCGCGAAAAAGCAAAAGGCGATATATACCGCGCGTTTTGCAGCGCCCGAGCAGATAACGGGTGGCGGCTTCTTTTCACACATATACCTCCCTCTTGAAAAATACGAGGCAGGGGTTGCCGACGGTGTTGTTTTTCCTCCGTCAGTCTTTCCGGGCTACGAGGGAGAATTTATAAAACAGCTTAAAAGAGCCGTAAGCCTCGGAGCTACGCACGCGCTCGTTTGCCACATAGGACAGATAAAAACAGCGCTTGAATACGGTCTTATCCCTCACGGTGATTACAGATTTAACGTTTTTAACACACTTTCCGCCGAGCAGTATCTTGAAGGCGGTGTTCGGGACGTTATTCTCTCTCCCGAGCTTACCCTACCGCAGATGAGAGATATTGCAGCTCCGAAGGCGGCGATAGTTTACGGAAGAATACCTCTTATGCTACTGACAAAGCCTGTCGAAGAACTCTCTCTTACCGATAAGACGGGGGCTGTTTTCCCGATAGTCAGGGAAGCCTCGTGCGATATTCTTCTTAATTCCGTACCGATATACATGGCTGACAAAACCGCAGATCTTGACTTCTACGGTATCCGCGGCAGACATTTTATATTTACCACCGAAAGCAAAAAGTCGGTAATAGATATAATTTCCGCATACAAAAACGAGGGAAATGGCTACCCTGTACCCTCAAAAATAAGACGTATTTTAAAATAGATACAGCGAAAAACCGCATAACTGTTAAAATATAAAAAGACGTCTTAACCAAACGAACTGACACAAAAACTAAAATTAAAGAGGACAAAGCCTTGAAAACCGTACCGAAAATAATACTTGCCTCAAAATCGGCAAGACGTAAAGAGATACTTGAGCATTTAGGTCTTAACCCTACCGTAATAGTAAGTAATGCCGACGAAAACGTTTCGGAAAATCTCTCCCCGGAGCGTTTTGTAGAGGAGGTTTCGCTTCGAAAGGCAGAGGCGGTAAAGCCTTTATGCAAGGAAGACGACCTTATAATCGCATCGGATACCGTTGTATGCTGCGACGGTAAAATTCTCGGTAAACCGCAGGATGAAAAGGAAGCTCTTTATATGCTCTCGCTCCTTTCGGGGACCACCCATAAGGTAACAAGCGGACTTGCCGTTATCTATAACGGTAAAACCGTTCTTTCTAACGAAACGACCGAGGTTACGTTCCGTAAAATCAGCGAAAGCGAGGCCCTCTCCTACGTAAGGACGGGCGAATCGTTTGATAAAGCGGGAGGGTACGGCGTTCAAGACAAGGCCTCCGTTTTCACAGAGAGGATAAACGGCGATTATCTGAACGTAGTAGGGCTTCCCGTGTACCGTCTCTTTTCGCTCTTAAAAACGGAGTACGGGCTCGACTTTTTTGATTTTATTTAGCACTCCCCACCCCTAACACAGAAAGGATTTTCCTTAAATGACGAAAAAAGAACGAATGGCTGAGGTCATACGGATACTCAAGGAAACGGTACGAAGCGACTGCGCGCTCGAATACGGCGGAGACGCGTTTAAGCTTGCCGTTATGGCGAGACTTTCGGCTCAGTGCACCGACGCAAGAGTTAATATCGTAAGCAAGGAGCTTTTTAAACGATACCCCACCGCCGCCGATATGGCAAACGCCGACGTTTCGGAGCTTGAAAATCTAATCAAATCCTGCGGTCTTTACCGCAGCAAGGCAAAAAGCTTAAAGGAGATGTCAGAAGCTCTTGTAAAGGACTACGGGGGTGAGGTTCCGAGCGATATGGACGCACTTCTCTCACTTTCCGGAGTAGGAAGAAAAATAGCTAACCTACTGCGCGGAGATTTATTCGGTCTTGGCGGCGTAGTTGCCGACACGCACTGCATACGTATCTGCGGACGGCTTGGGTTTTACCCCGAAACCTTAAAAGACGCCACCCGTGTCGAAAAAATACTTACTCCGCTTATACCTGCCGAGGAGCAGACCGACCTTTGCCACCGTCTCGTTTGGTTTGGCAGAGACGTTTGCGTGGCAAGAAGCCCGAAATGCGACGTTTGTCCTCTGAAAAGCATTTGCAAGTCGGGTAGCACCAACTCAAAAGCCAAGCACTGACGCAAACTAATTTTCCAAAACGTTTTTTGGCTTCCGCTCATCGGCAACAGCCTTTATTGAACCGCACCGCCGCTTACGTGATAATTAGCCAAAGACTTACATAGGCTTTAACATACAAAAAAAGACCGAACACAACGTGCTCGGTCTTTTTATTACGCATTTAATTAGTCGCTGATGTAAGCGAGAAGCGCAACGGTACGTGCGCGCTTAACAGCAACGGTAATCTGACGCTGGTGCTTTGCGCAAGCTCCGGTAACTCTGCGGGGCAGAATCTTGGAACGCTCGCTTATGCACTTTCTGAGTCTTGCGATGTCCTTGTAATCGATGTGAGCAATCTTATCTGCGCAGAACTGACATACCTTTCTACGCTTGTTACGGTTCACAGCATTCGGCCGCGCGCCGCTTTTTACCGGTGCGGAAGCAGTTTCTTCAACAGCGGTCTCTTCGGTGGTTATAATTTCGTTATCCATTTTATGCCTTTATTTATCCGGGTAACGGATAAATTCTCCTTTCGTAAAAGTAAAAACTTGTATCAGAACGGGAGATCGTCCTCGCTCGATACGTCCTCGAAATTCGTCTCTGCGCTACCATTCGGCATAGAGGAGAACTGAGGAGCGGACTGCTCAAAGGAGTCCTGATTTGCGGAAAAGCCCATTCCGCCGCCCTGTCCGTTAGAATCAACGAAGAAAGCTTCGTCCACTATAACCTCGGTGGAATAGCGCTTTGCTCCCTGTTGGTCTGTCCAGTTTCTTGTCTGAAGACTTCCCGTTACGCAGATAGCGCTTCCCTTCTTGAAATAGCGGGTAATAAAGTCCGCCTGGTTGCGCCATGCTACAAGATTTATAAAATCAACGTTAGCGTTCTGGTTCTGGGCACCCTCAGCATTCTTTGAGAAACGACGGTTAATAGCAATCGAAAACGAGGTTACGCTTACTCCGTTGGGAGTCTGGCGAAGCTCGGGTGTCGCGGTAAGATGTCCCGCAAGTACTACCTTATTAAGATTTAAAGATGCCATTTTGTTTCCCTCCTGTTTTTTACGCTTCTACCTTTGTAACAAGGTAACGCATTATGCCCTCGGTAATTCCGAAGACTCGGTTCAACTCAGCGGGCAGCTCTGCAGGACCGTTGAAGTTGATAAGAACATAGTAACCCTCGTTTTTATCATTTATCGGGTATGCGAGGCGGCGTTTGCCCCACTCGTTAACGGCGGTTATCTCTGCGGACTCGGCAATGAGATTCTTGAACTTCTCAACGAGAGTCTTTACAGCTTCACCGTCTCCCATATCAATGATAAAGAGCGCTTCGTATGCGGTTGTCTTTGCCATTACTTTACACCTCCTTATGGACATTGACCGCAAATTTAAAGATTTATTTGCGGTAAGGAGAAAACACGCGGTTGCGCGCTTTCTAACTTTGTTATTTTATCAAATATTTTATGTTTTGTCAACTCAGTTTACAAATATTTTACATTTAAAATTAGCAGCAGAGTAAAATTCGCCGTAATCAAATAAAACAACCTGCATCGCTACGACAAAACTCTTTTAATATGAGTACCGAAATTTAAGAATTACTTTTTATCAAAAGGACAGCGGCAGACAAAATACCACTTTTCGTCGGTTTCTTCCGCCTTATGCATATCAAACCCACCGTAAACCGCGAGAGTTTCAAGCCCACACTCGCTAAGGCAGTCGCAAAGCTCTGCCTTTTCCCAAACTCTTTCGCGCTGAAGCTCCTCTTCCTTTACGTATCCCCCGTTCCCGTTTTCTATGAAAAAGGTCAGGTTAAAGTCGCAAACGCTGTTTTTTTCATCAAGCTCACTTTTCCAACCGAGATACACTCCGTCCTCCGAAAGGAAAAAATCACGCTTTGAAAGAATTTCCTTAAAACGGTAAACGGAATTAATATCAAACAGCAGCAGCGCGCCGGGGTTAAGGTAGTTATAAATAAGCTTAAAGCATTTTTTCGCGTCCGATTTTTCGGTAAGATAGCTTATCCCGTCAAGTGAGCATATAACGGCGTCAACCGTTCCGTAAAGCTCAAATTTTCTCATATCCTGCTTTAGGTACAGAATACTATGCTCCTTTTCGTAGGCTCTCGACATAGCAAGCGACAGCATCTCCTCCGAGATATCCACCCCTATCATATCGTACCCTCTCTCAGCAAGCGTCTCTGTAAGACGCCCCGTACCGCAGGCAAGGTCAAGGAGAAGCGACTCTTTTCCGCTACCGTGCGTTTTAAAAGCCTTTTCCACGTAGTCAGCGTAGCCCTCATAGTCCGCTCCGTTAAAGCGGTCGTAGTATTCCGCCAAAACGGTAAACTGCTTATTTTTCTTCATAGAGCCTTAACTCCTTTCTTTAACACATTCCAAAAGCAAGTCAAACACAGGTGATAACGGTATCGGTAAGGTCGTCCTTTCCCGAAATGTTTATAAGAGCTATCCTCTTTTCGGAGTTAATCAGCTCTTCCGCTATTCTGTCCTCAACGCTACTCTGTATATATCTTCTCATATTTCTCGCGCCATAGCGTTCCGAGAAGGAGTTTTTCGAAACGGTCTTGACAGCCTTTTCGTCGTAGCTCACCTTATACCCCTTAAGCTTAAGCGCGTCGGCAAGCTCGCTAAGCTGCAAAGCCGCTATCTTTTCAAAATCGTCTCTGTCAAGACTGCGGAATGTTACTATCTCGTCAACCCTGTTTAAGAACTCGGGGCGTAGGAAATCGGAAAGCGCCTTAGTTGTTTTTTCATCGCTCTGCTTCTCAAAGCTTTCTCCAAAGCCGAGAATTCCCGTGCCAAGCTGAGAGCCTGCGTTGGTTGTCATTATTATTACTGCGTTTTCAAAATTAACCGTTCTACCCTGAGCATCGGTTATGCGTCCGTCGTCAAGTATCTGAAGGAGTATATTCATGACGTCGGGATGCGCCTTTTCTATCTCATCGAAAAGAACTACGGAGTAGGGCTTACGGCGTATTTTTTCGGTAAGCTGTCCCGCCTCGTCGTATCCAACGTATCCGGGGGGTGCGCCTATTATTCTTGAAACGGAATGCTTCTCCATAAACTCAGACATATCAAGTCTTATAAGTGCCTCGGGTGCATCGAAAAGCTCTGCTGAAAGCCGCTTTACAAGCTCGGTTTTACCGACACCCGTCGGCCCGGCAAAGATAAAGGAAACGGGCTTTCTTTTCGCGCTTACACCGACACGGCTGCGTTTAACCGCGCGCACCACGGCGTCAACCGCCTTGTCCTGTCCGATAATATGCTTTTTCAGCGCTTCGGAAAGTCTTGAAAGCTTACTGAATTCATGCTCGGTTATGCTGCTTGCGGGTACACCCGTCCATATTTCTATAACCTTAGCAAGGTCCTCCTCTGTCAGAACAGTGCCCGCAACGGTCTTTTCAAGCTCGGCAATTTTTCCGCGACAGCCGATGCTTTCGGTTTTTATCTCCGCAATCCTTGCGTAAATCTCGTTTACCTTATCGGGCTCGGTCTCACCGATTTTTTCGGTAAGCTCCTTTTCCTCTTTTTCAAGCTTATTCAGCTTATCCTCACACTCGGAAAGCTCGCCAGCCGCATCGGAGCGCAGAGCGAGATACGAGCACGCCTCGTCAAGAAGATCTATCGCCTTATCGGGAAGGAAGCGGTCGGTTATATAACGTTCGGAGAGCAGTACAGCCTTTTCAAGAACCGCCTCCGGAACGGTAAGTCTATGGTAATTTTCGTAATAATGCTTAATTCCTCTTAAAATCTCCACCGTATCGGAAACGGTTGACTCCGAAACTATAATAGGCTGAAAGCGTCTTTCAAGCGCGGAGTCCTTTTCGATATACTTACGGTACTCACCAAGCGTAGTCGCTCCGATAAGCTGTATCTCTCCTCGAGAGAGCGCGGGCTTTAAAATATTAGCCGCGTTCATAGAACCCTCGGCGTCTCCCGCTCCGACGATACTGTGAACCTCGTCGATAACCAGAATAATGTTACCGAGCGCCTTAACCTCACTGATAAGCGCCTTCATTCTGCCCTCGAACTGACCGCGGAACTGAGTTCCCGCTACGAGAGCGGTCATATCTACAAGCAGCACCTCTTTGTTTTTAAGACGGTACGGAACGTCTCCGCTCGCTATTTTCTGCGAAAGAGACTCCGCGATAGCGGTTTTACCGACACCCGGCTCGCCGATAAGACAAGGATTGTTCTTCTGACGGCGGCAAAGTATTCTTATAAGGCGCATAAGCTCCTTTTCTCTGCCTATAACCTTATCAAGCTCGCCCGCCTTTGCCTTATCGGTAAGATTGATGCAAAACTGCTCAATAGCCTTTCTCGGATTTTCCGACTTTTTGGCTGCCCCCTTCTGTCCCTTTTTACCGTCTCCATCACTCTTAGGGCCACCCTTTCCGCCAAATAAAAGGGAATTAATCTCGTCGAAGTTTAACATCGGCGCCTTTCCCTGCGATTCATCGTCAACTCCGGCAATAAGGTTCTGCATGCTCTCGTTAAAGCTCTGCATAATCTCGCCGGCGTTTTCAAGTCCCTCGGGCAGCTTTATTCCGAGCTCCTTTGCACAGCTAAGGCACAGCCCCTCTGACTTTTTTTCGTTTTCACTCTGTCTCATTATATACACCATAGCGGGATTGCTATGGCATCTTGCGCATAATTCCATTGAATATTTTACCTCTTGCCTTGCTTTAAATCTAATTTGAATTTTTATCTACATATCCCTTTGAAAGCGCGTAGCTTACAATCTTATTAAGTCTGTGGCTAACCCCCGACCTTGATATTTTATCCACGTGGAGATCGGTTATCTCCTCAAGCGACTCAATAGGGTTTTCAAGCCGTATTTTAGCCGTTTCGCGAAGCGACGCCGAAAGGCCGTCGAGTGAGCCCTCGTTTTCCATTATTGAATTAATTGCGGAAAGCTGGGCTGATGCCGCCTCGACAGCTCGGCGCAGATTTGTCGTATCGCAGTTTTTCTGGCGGTTAGCCGAGCACCTTATGGCTTTTAAAATAACGTCGTTCATTATTTCAAAGGACGCGTTCTGCGCGCCTATAAACGAGAGAAAATCCTCCACCGTTTCCGCTTTTTTGTAGTATAGGAGAGACTCCCCCCTGCGCTCGGTGTATTTTGGTTCAAGTCCTGCACCTTTCAAAATTTCCGATACTTTTTTGGCAGTTCCTTCACTCGGCATTACCATTTCAAGATGCAGTCCTTTTTCAGTTTTACTTGCGCGTCCCGCTACGAGAAACACTCCCCGAATAAGGTGAGACCTGCAGTTTTCACACACCATACCGCTTTCTTCGGGATAAATAACACCGTTATTTTCCGATTTTACGTACCCCTTAGCCGCGTTTTCATCAAAAAAGCTTCTGCGTTTTTTGGATTTTAACCGTTCTACGTATTCTGACACCGCGTAGGAAAAGGCATTTTTTCTTCTTCTTTCAAATATCTCTACCCCACATATAAAGGAGCTTTTACAGCACTCCGGCTTTACGGTAAGGGTAAGAAGCTGTTTTTTTATCTCCTCGGCAAACGTAACCTTTTCTTCCATAACCGTTTAGCTTTTGCCGTGTGTTTTAGCCGCCTTAAGCGTGTTGGTAAGAAGCATTGCTATCGTCATAGGGCCAACGCCGCCCGGAACGGGAGTTATCGCGCCCGCAACCTCTTTTGCGCTTTCAAAGTCAACGTCTCCGCAAAGCTTACCGTTTTCGTCTCTGTCCATTCCGACGTCTATCACAGCCGCGCCGGGCTTTATGTAGTCAGCATTAATAAACTTTGCTTTACCGATAGCGACCACGAGTATATCCGCGCGCCTACACTCCTCGATAAGATTTTTAGTTCTTGAATGGCATATTGTAACCGTTCCGTTTTTCTGAAGAAGGAGCATAGCCTGCGGCTTTCCGACGATATTACTTCTACCGACGACAACACAGTTTTTACCGCCCACCTCTATACCGCTTTCCTCAAGAAGTCTCATAACACCCGCAGGGGTACAGGGAAGAAAATCGTAGTCTCCTATCATAATTTTTCCCGTGTTTACGGGGTGGAACGCGTCAACGTCCTTTTCGGGGTTTATAGCGTTTATAACCGTCTTTTCATCAAGATGCTTCGGTAAAGGCAGCTGAACGAGTATTCCGTCTATCCTCGGCTCGTTGTTAAGCTTTTCGATAAGTGAAAGCAGTTCCTTCTCCGTCGTGCCTTCGGGAAGCTCGTGTACCTCGGAATAAAAGCCTACCTCCTCGCAGCCCTTAGCCTTGTTTCTTACATATACCTTTGACGCCGAATCCTCGCCTACAATTATTACCGCAAGTCCCGGCTTTACGGCCATGCCGCTTACCTCTTCCTTTATTTCCGCTCTTACCTTTGCGGATATCATTTTTCCGTCTATGATTTTTGCTGACATTTTTATCTCCTCCTTCTCAAGCTTTTTGAAAAGCTTGTCAAAAACTTCCCCGCTTTTTGAAAAAAGCTTGGCAAAAACTTCATTTACGGCTACGCCCAATACCTTGAACAGAGCGAGAAGCCTTGATTTTAGCGACGCTCGCTGTGTTTGCTCAAATTAAATCGTCGCAGCTTGCCTACGGGTGCTACCCGTCCGTCGCAGCTTGCCTACGGGTGCTACCTGCAAAAGCTTGGCAAAAACTTCATTGTCGGCTACGCCCGATACATTAAACCGAGCGAGAAGCCTTAATTTTTACACCATTAGGTGCTTACCTGCCGGCTTTCTCCTCCTTGTAAGACGCGCTGTCGTAGCGTTTTCCCTTCTTCCAAAAGACAATAATAAGCGTAGTCGCGACAAGAAAGGTTACCCCCCCTATCACCTGCGAGATTCGGAAAGGCCCTACGTAAAGGCTATCGGTACGAAGCCCCTCGATAAGCATCCGTCCAAAGCCGTACCACGCAAAATACATCATAACAATCTGTCCGTCAAATTTTCTCTTTCTGTAAAGAACGTTAATAAGTATAAAACCTACGAGGTTCCAAAGCGACTCGTAAAGGAAGGTCGGATGGACTATTCCTATATACCTTTCGGCGCCGCTCGCAGCAATATGTGTAAGCTCCATTCCCCACGGAAGGGTGGTCTCGTAGCCAAAAGCCTCGCCGTTACAGAAATTCCCCCATCTGCCTATAAGCTGACCGAGCATAACCGCCGGGGCAAGCATATCCAGAAAGCAGAGAGGGCGTATTTTTTTATAAAGGCAGACAAGCACCGCCGCCACTCCGCCGGCGATAATACCGCCGTAGATAGCAAGTCCGCCCTCCCATATAGCGAAAACCTCTTTAAACGAGTAGCTGTAATCCGAGGTTATTACGTAGTAAAGTCTTGCGCCTATAACTCCGGAGATTATAATGAATAACGTAAAATCTATAACGTCGTCAACCGTTATTCCCGCGTACTCCCTCGTTCTGTACATAACGTAAAGAACGGAAAGCACCATGCCGAGCGCTATTATTATTCCGTACCACGCCACCTCTCTACCGAACAGAGTAAACGCCGTGCGGTTTATTTTAAAGCTTTCAATCCCAAGTCCGGGAAAGCCTATTTCAGAGGATACGTATCCCATTTTAAACTTCCTTTCTTCAAGTCGGTTATTCTGCGTCAGCACCGCTGCTTTTAGGATACACGGTGCTTATCGCGTAATGCTCTTTTCTGAAAATCCTCTTTGCAAGAGCGGTTATTTCCCCGTAGGTAACAGCCGCGTACTGCTCCGCCTGTCCGAGAAAATCTCCCGAAACGAGGAACGCGTCAAGCATTCCCTCGGCAATAGACTCCGAGGTATCAAACGACCTCATGGTTTCGGCGTAAAGAACTCTTTTCGCTCTTTCAAAATCCTCGATGGGTACGCCGTTTTTAACTACCCCCTCGGTGTATGCGCAAAATCTTTCAAAAACCGCGTCGGGGTTATCGGAATCTCCGCCGAGTGCAACGTAGCACGCCGTACGGGCATACTCCGAATACGAGGAATAGGACGAAATAAGACCCTCCTCGTAAAGAGAGGTGAAAAAGTCGCTGCTCTCACCGAACACAGCCTCGGCAAGAATTGCCGCCGCAGCGCTATCGTCGGGCGTACCGCACACGTCCTTTATTCCTATCTTAAATAGCGGCTTTGCGACCTCCATTTTTACCGAAACGCGCTGCTCGGCGCACTCCGGTATCTCATTTATCTCGCCGCGCACTATCTCACCGTCTGCCTTCACTGGAATAATTTTATCGACTATCTCAATTATTTTATTTTCGTCAACGTCGCCCGCTATACAAAGCGCCATATTCGACATTCCGTAAAAAACGTCGTAGCATTTATAAAGCAGCTCGGGAGTTATCTCGGCTATCGAATTAAGTGTTCCCGCAATCTGTATTTTAACGGGATTTTCCTTATACATTGCCTTCATAAGGTTATAGTAAAGAGCGTTTGAAGGTCTGTCAAGGCACATCTTGATTTCCTGACCTATTATACCCTGCTCCTTTTTTACGTTTTCCTTAGTAAAGACGGGGGTGGTTACCATTTTAAGCAGAATTTCAAGACAGCGGTAAAATCCGTCGGTGCAGGAAAAAAGATACGCCGTGCGGTCGGTTGAGGTATATGCGTTTGCATCGGCTCCCACTTCAGCAAAATCCTCGAAGCTATCGTGCCCGTCCTCCGACTCAAACATCTTATGCTCAAGAAAATGAGCTATACCCTCGGGAACGACACTAAACTCTCCGTCTCCCTTAAGCATAAAAACGTTATCAAATGAGCCGTAACGCGTACCGAAAACGGCATAGGCGGTTGAAAACGGTTTTTTTGAAACATATACCGTAAGGCCGCTTTTATGAGTTATTTTTAAACAGCTTTCTCCGATAACCTCGCTTGTAAGCCGTTCCGTTTTATTGCAGTTCATACGCACACCCTACCCTTCAACACCGTTAAGAAAATAATTTATAACAGGCTTAACGGCACACGCTACGTCAGAAACCGACTTCGCATCTGCTACGCTGACGTCCCTCTTACACTCCTCAATATCGGTATGCTTACCCGCAATACGTCTGTTAATATACCACGAGGCATAACGCACGGGGCTGTCGCAGGTCGAGTTGTAGCTGCTCACTATACCGAGCTTTGCCGCCGAAAGCTCCTCGGCCGAAATGTTTTCGGGATTTTTAAGAAGCATAAGCTGACGCATTATCTCGCCCCTTGCCTCGTCAAGGTTTTCGCGGTTTATTCCGCTCCTTACGTACATAACGTTAAGCCCGAGGTTTTGCGCTGAGGCGCAGTAGTAACAGAGCTGAAGTCTCTCTCTCACGTTTGCAAACAGTCGGCTTACGGGAGAGCCTCCGAAAATCTCGTTAAAGACCTCCACAGCCCCCGTCCTTTCACCCGCATTCGGCATAGAAAATCCCATAACCATTCTACCCTGCGTCGCGGAAATATCCTCGGTTATATCCTTAGGCTCACCGCCAAAGCTCGGCTTTATAACGGTAGGGTACGGAATAAGCTCTGCCTCGTCTCTGTCTGCGACAAGAGAGGTAATAAAATCGGTTGCCGTTTTCTCGGCGCTCTTTGTAAGCTTACCCGCAAAAACCGCTTCGAGCGGGCATTTTTTCAAAATGAAGTTAAGCGTTTCGTAAAGAGACTTCGGGGTAACAGCAGAAACCGCCGCCTCTGTTCCGAGAGCCTCGCACGCCGCGGGGATATCACCGAGCATAAGAGTATTACATCTTGAAAGCGCGTAGCTATCCTTATTGTTTATACGCGCCTTTATTTTGTCGATCTGACGTTTTTTCTCACTCTCCGTAAAGGTAGCGGAAAGCACGCCGTTTTCGGTAACGGGCTCAGTAAGAAGCTCCGTCATAAGCGAGGTTACCTCTCCGAAAACGTCCGTTTTCTCATTTTTCGGAAGGTATTCGTTACAAAGGAAATACGCTCCGATTTTAAAAACAAGCGCAGATGACGTTTTGGTAGCCGAAACCTCGATGCTCGGATCGTAAATCATACCTATATGCTTTGAAATAGAGGAAACGCTTGGATGCCTTTTCGTTCCTCGAAGAAGAACGCTTGCAAGAACGTTACACTCCGAGATGCTTTTATCGCTGAGCGGCAGTAAAAAGTTTACCGCAAAATAATTGTTTTTAAATTTATCGGTATTAATTATACCGAGAGTTACGCCTTTTCCAAGCGTTCTGTTTTCAACCTTCATAACCGTGCCTTCCGCAAACGTATATTATTTCGTATTATATTCTAACATACAATAATGTATAATTTAAGAACATTTTAAATAATAACTATTACTTTTTTATTTTTTAAGAGCACAACTTTCCCTTCGCTTCGACAAGCTTGTTTTTAAAACGACACCTTTGGCGGTATATCATATTTTATTTATGATTTTCCCCATAAAACCCACTTTCACCGCCCCTCGTTTCAAAAACCTCTCCATCGATTTCTTTCGCGTTTTTCAGCCTGTCAAGACAGTGAATATAGAAAGGGTAGCGATATTCTTTTTTAAAAATTTTATCTTCTTCGGGCTTTTCTTCACCGAGGCCTCTCACACACACTCCACGCTCTCCCGGGTTTCCCTTATCCACGGTTCCCTCAAACACTCCTCGCTCTCCCGATTTTCCTTTACCCACGGGCTTCTCAAACACTCCACGCTCTCCCGATTTTCCTTTACCCACGGTTCCCTCAAATGCTCCTTGCTCCCCAGATTTTCCTTCTCCGCTCCTACTTTCTCCGCTCCTCGTATATACAGCAGGGAGACAAATATCAAATATTTTTCTGTCCGAAAACTCCTCTGCGTACATTTTTGCCGCGAAAGGCAGGCGCTCCCCTTTAAGCTCTCCCGCCTTAGTAAGAAAAATCATTTTCGAAAAAAAGGAACGCGGAACCTGTCTTTCGATAATTTTCCTTAGCTTAGCCATAAAAAACTCCCCTCCGTCCTCTGATAATTTTTCGTCAAGAAATTCGGAAAGTATTTCGGCTTGGCACAGCTCCGTCTTAATTTCCGTCTTTATAGCCGCTTCACAGATTTCAAAAAAACCGTCCTCGGTTATCCTACTTTTCAGATACTCTTTTTCTCTCTCGTTTTTATAAACCTGCACCGCAAACAAGACGCCGTCCTCGGTTCCTTGCCTTATAACCGTCAGTTTTTCTCCGTTTGGAAGCTGCGCAGTCTCGCCCGTTTCTAAAACGGAGCCCTTTTCGGTCAAAAGAAAAAGCTCCGTCCCACTTCTGTATTTTACGTCGGAAAGAGTTACCCTCATAAGCTTTACCCGCAGCCTTGGCACAAAGGTCGTCATAACCGTTTTAATTTCGGTAAAGGGGTTTTTTATAAACTCTCCGTAGCTGACGTTCTTTCCGCTTTGCAGGAACGTGCAAAAGCCGTTTTTTAAATCTCCGCCTCCACATAGACTGTGAGAAAAGACAGAAGGGCGGGATTTAACGTTTGCTTTAAATCTCCCCATCTCCCTCGCCTCTTTCATAAGCTCCGAAAGAGTAGTTTCTGCCGCAAGCCTTCGTACAACGTAAGACGAACGCTTCACCTCGTCGCACCTTTCCCTGTCCCCACATAAAAAAATCTCAGCTTTATCACCAAACGTTTTTCTTGCCTTGGTAAATGCGTAAGAGTTATCAAAAATTACGGAAACGGTGATTTCAGGAATTGCAGCCGACGCTCTGACAAGATTTTCAAGCAACAGAGAGCTATTTTTAACAATATAGCATATTTTTACTACTTTATTATCATTATTAATAGGATTTTGTCTTATTAACTTTTCAAAATAGGCCATAAACGGAACAAGACTTGGGTTTGCGCCGCTTTGAAGCAAGCGTTCTTTTACAGGAGAAAGGCCCTGCTTTGACAGTAAAAAGCTTTCCTTCCCAACGGATCTTTTGTCTGTAAATACTCTCCTTATGCTCTGTTTTTCTCTATCTGTTCGCATTAAATACGAGCTTTTTGCTCTGAACACGGCCGCGCTTAGAAGAAAGTCCTTAATATTACCGCAAAAGCAAACGTTACATGCTATTACGAGAACACAAAACGCGGTCTCTATATCCTCAAAATCATTTCCCTGCAAAAATATATCCGTTTCTTTTTCCGACAGCATAGCCTCCATAGATCTCGGGATATAATATTTTTTATTCATGTCTGCAACCGCCCTTTTATAACACATTACAAGGTATATACTATCAATTTCAACAAACATTGACGATATGTGGGCTTTTAAATTTACACACATACTTTTTATCCGCAACACAGAAGACCAAAACACAGAGTAAAACCGCGCAAGGGCGGAATACGCCGATAATATAACGGTGAGCAAAAAAAGGAGCTTCCCTTTATCCCCTTTTTCATAACCGATAAACATTTTTTCATCTATTATATCAAGCAGTATATCGGACTTTTTCAGCAGCTCCTCCTCTCCCAAAAAATTAAACGCCCTCATTGCTACAAGCGCAACCAAGCACTCCGCCGCTTCCTCCGCATCCGTTACCGACACGCAGTCTTTTTCTATTATTCCGGTAAACAACCGACTTGCGGCAAGCGCCGCGCGATATGCGAAACGGGAAAAACTCCTTTTTCTTTTAAACGGAGCTTCCTTATAACCGCCCTCTACGTTTTCCGGAATATTTAAAACGTAAACGCTTTTTAAAAGTACGCTTTCTCCCTTTGACGGCAAGCTGCTTTTTTTATCGCTCCCCTTAGTGTTTTTTTCTTTAATACCGTGCACTTTTCCTTTGATGCTACTTGCTTTTTCTTTGATATAAAGACCTTCCAGCGCAGAAAATCCATTCTTTTCTTTATTACTCAGCTTAAAACGACCGTTTTTTGTATTTAAAAATAAAGCTTTGCCGTTGTCCTTCGCGTATTTTAACGGTCTAGTGCTGTATCCAATATCCGATGCATCTTTTAAATCTCCAACGCGCAGCGCGTTTTTTAAGAGTTTCGTATTATCCCCAACGCGCAGCACATCTTTTAACGGGTTCGCATTATCTCCAACGTATGGCGCGTCTTTTAACGGGTTCGCATTATCTCCAACGTATGGCGCGTCTTTTATAAAAGGAAACACGTTTTTCCCCGTAATAACAGCGGTGTCAAGAAGCGCCTTAATTCCCCCTGCCTCAATCACGCCATTATACGCCGAAAAGTACAGATAATCGTAGCTCTCCGGCACCTCTCCGAGTGTAAAATAATACTCGGTATTTCCCGAAAGAAGATCACTAAGCGCTCCGAAAGCCCCGTTTTCACAGCAAAACGCTGCGCTTTTCGTATGCTTTACGTTATAACGGCGCGCTCTTACTATTACAAAAAAACTGTCCTTATATTTTTTAGGAAGCGCTCCGTAGCATCTTGACACCGCCTCGGTTATCTCACGGTCTCCATACGATTTATAACACGGTGAATCGGGAAGATCAATGACGGCTCCGTATATCGCGTTTTCAAAATAGTTAGACAAATGCAGAAAAAGCGCTTTATAAAACGCTTTTTCCACGCACAACGTTACGTTTCCGCTTATTTTTGTGAATACGGCAACCGCTATTTTTTTCATTATCTTCCCGCGCCTTTCATTCTAAACTCTGTTTTCACGTTAATTTTAACCTTAAAAATTTATGTAAACACGCTATGATTACCGTTAAACGACCTAAAAAGGCTTTCTTTTGCGTTTATTCTCGGCGGAATAAACTCTGTTTCCACAAAACCATAGGCCTTTTAAGAAAGCTCTGATACAATTCTTGCTGCGCCTCAACTAACCTAAATCTCTTTAGGCAAAACAAAAAACGCCGCACAAGGCTGTCTCCTATACAAAAATAAGAGCCTTTACCTTATTATGGCGTTTTTTTCTGTTTTTATTGACGCGCGGTATCTTTATTTTCTAACACCGTGTGAGTTAATAAGCTTTAGGCTAACGTAAATGTTTTTAGCTTTTAGCGCCTATAAAAAGCGCCATTACCAAAACACCGACCGCGCCGCCGAAGGCCGTACCTAAAATAAATCCAAGCATATCTTCTCCTTTATATATTTTATGTACCTATCAAGGCTTTTGACAAGCGCTACTGCCTTTAAGCTATCTTTATTATAAAAATTAAAACCGTGTTTTTCTTTGCTGCGAAATCATAAATCCCGTTTCATTATTATAAACTAAAAATTATGTTTTGTCTTTACCTTAAAATTAAAAATTACGTTACTCGGTGGGAAATATAGCTGTAAGAATTTATATTTACAAATAAAGTCTTGCCGCTTTTTCTGTAAATTATCCAAACCGAGGATTATTTTTTAATGCTGAAAATCAAAATAAAAACGAGGCGCCGGTATAATCCGACACCTCGCTTTTGTTTTTTATTCGTCCGTTTTAGGCATTTGACGTAACGCCGGCCTTAACCGGTAATACCGGAACGCTCGATACCCTCAACCAGATATCTCTGGCAGAAAAGATATACTATAATCAGCGGAGCGATTATCATAAGACCAATGGTGTTCTGCGCTGCAGCCTCAGCGATTTCCTTCGCGTGCTCTGTGTTAAGAGACGGAATGCTTTTACCGATAAGGTGAGGAAGCAGATACATCTTACTGCTGTTATACAGAAGATCGGTATAGAACTTATCCGTCCACTGCCAGGAGAACGAGAACAGGAATATCGTTATCATCATAGGTACGGAAAGGGGAAGAACTATCTTAATGAAGGTTCTGAAAACACCCGAACCGTCTATATACGCCGACTCTTCAAGCTCGTCGGGAACTCCTCTGAAGAACTGACGCATAAGGAAGATATATAGTCCGTTCTTAAACGCAAGGCCACCGAATGAAAGAATTATAAGCGGCCAGAGCGAACCCGTAAGGTCGATAGAGGTTATTCCGCCGAGAACGTTAAGCGACTCGTTCACACCGCCTCCAAGCAGGTTAAGTAAACCGTATATATCAAAGTACTTGAACTTAACGAAAAGCGCGAGCTGAATCGTTGAGTGCGGTACTATCATGGTAAATACAACCATCATAAAGAGGAAGTTTGAACCGCGGAACTTAAACTTAGCAAATCCGTATCCGATAACACTACATACAAACGTCTGTACCAAAGCGGTAACAAGCGAAAGAAGGAAGGTGTTAAAGAGCGCCTGGAAATAGTGAAGATCCACTATAATAGCCTTATACGTATTAAGCGTCGGATATTTCGGTATAAGCTTAACCGTAACGTCAACGAAGTCCTTTTCGCCCATGAACGAAGCCATTATCTTCGAAAAGAAGGGGTAAAGGATGATGTAAGAAATTCCGAGGAGAAGAAGGAAGCGGAGCATACGCCAAAGAAGAAATCCAACGTATGACATATTCAGATATTTAAGCTTCATTCTCTCAAGTCTGGAGGTTCTCTCAAAATCAACCGTAATTTTATTTTTGCTCTCCTTAAGTACCTTGGGAGCAGTATTAACGTTGTTATCCATTTTCAAAAACCTCCTTTCTTAAGAATCTCTCTTTTGGTAGAATACATACGCTCTGAGCAGCAGCGCAACAACCGCAACCATAACAATTATAACTGCGAAGTAGAGCCACGCCATCGCCGCGGAAATCGCCTGATCTTCATCAAGGTACATTTTACTTATGTACTTCATAACCGCGTTTGATTCGGATGTAAACGAGTCGATAACGGTATATATAGAGTTAACAAGTATCATCGGGCTTATCATGGGAAGGGTTATCTTCCAGAAGGTTTCCCACGTCGTCGCACCGTCTATCGAGCAGGACTCATATATAGCGGGCGAAATTGACTGGAGCGCTGCGAGGAATACGAGCATCTGTACTCCGCAACGTTCTATGATACCCGATATACTGTTAACAGCTCCGATAACGTAGGTCGCTATTTCTGTACCTATCTTCATGTTTTTAAACATAAGCTCTATACTATCTGCGCTTATACCAAATCCGCTTTCCGCAGCACCGGTATTAATACCCTGGCTTTGGTCTGCCATGTAATCGTTCAAATCGGAGGTGTTGCTTGCTATATGTGCCATAAGTCCGGTAGAACAGATAACCGGTATAAAGAATATCGCTCTGAACGCCGCTCTTCCGAGAACCTTTTGGTTAAGTATTACCGCTACAAAGAGCGAGAATATTACTATAACCGGAATGTCAATTACCATTCCCCTTATTCCCGATACCAGCGTTTTGGTGAAGCTAACGTCCTCAAACAGCGCCTTCTGATAGTTTTCGAGTCCCACGAACTCAAAGAGGTATCCGCCGGCCTGCGGCTTTATAGACGAAAGGGAGTATCTGAATGATTCTACTATAACGGGAATGTATATAATCAGAAGTCCGAGAATAAACGGAAGAACGAATATCCATCCGCTTTTCGCCTTTCTCTTATCAAGAGAGGCGGCTTTTCTGCGGCGCTTTTTCGTGTTTTTAGGACGCGGTGCCGCGGGTGCCTGTATTACTTCAGGCTGAAGTTTTGCTTCATTATCCATTTTGCTACCTCCCTTTATTTATAAGATATTGTTTTGTCGGTGTTGGAATCAAAGAAATCCTTTGACTGAACCTCAAGCTTTGCCTCTGTACGGTTGCCTAATTCATCAAGCTTATAGACGGTTACTTCAACGTCGTAGTTGTTGTAGTTAAGAAGGAACCAATGTCCGTTATCGTACTCAACGTAAACAACGCTTCCGTCATTTATCTCAAGGTTAATTCCCTTAAGAATCGCATTCTTGTATGACTCAAGCTTTTCATCGGTTTGCTCGGCATTATAAAGCTCGGTATAGAGCTTAATATCAGCTTCTATTGCCTTAATGTCATATCCGTAGTTAGCTAAAACCTGATTGCGCTCGTCAACATCGGAATAGTCTTCTACTATTCTTTCGTAAACAACCTTATTCTGTTTTGCATTGAGAAGCTTTGTCTCGTACTCAGCAAGCTTTTCATCGCGCTGTCTCGTAGCGTCCTCTTCAATATTTTCTCTCTCTTCATCTGTGAGCTTACGCTTACAGTTTACGAAGATATGGTCGTTTATAAGAGACTCCTGAACGTCTGCAAGAGCATTATTAATCTTGTCGTAAAGTCCAACGGAAATAACGTTGCCGTTTTCATCGTAGGTAGTAAGGAGCCTCTCCTTCCAAATCTCGTATCTTATAGCATAATACTTGGAAAGCTCGGTATCCTCTTTGAGTATCTCAACGTTATCGTAGGAGAGCATCATATAAAGCGTTGCTCCGTTTTCGATAATCTTAAGAAGCTCGTAGCTCATATCCCCCGCCATATTAGTAGGCTTTCCTGCGAATACAACGTAGCCGTGGAAGGTCATTCCGAAGAACGGTATTGCTTCACTGGCGCCGAGGTAACGGCTGGAATCAAGGGGCGCGTTAAGTACTACGGATGCATAAGGAATGGTATATGCGTTTCCGGAATCTACCATAACCGCTCCGTACTGCTCTTTAAGTCTTTCAAGAGTTTCGATGGTGAACTTCTTGGCGTCCTCGCGGTTGTACGGATCGTCCTCGTCAAAGTCAGAGTTAAGCTCCGAGCCGAGTGTTCCGGCAGATACAAACGTCTGCTTATCCTCAAGAACAGCGGTAAACGACTTGTTAAATCTGTCAAAGAGACTTCTGAATACGCTGGACGAAATACAAATCTTACCCGTTGTGGTAAACGTCTGAAGAACTGCGTCATAGGTTCTCTTTGTGGTATAACGGTCGTCAATGGTCTTTACCGCGTCGGTCTTATAGGAGAATCCGTCGAACGCCGCAGAATCGCTCATATAAACGAAATCGAAGTCGGGATATACGCCGATTCCCTTTTCCGCCGCAAAGGTAAGGAACTCTCTGAAGCCTGCGTTTCCGCCGGCTACTTTTTCAAACTTAACCTTTGAAGGAATTGTTGATTTCATTCCGCCGTTCGTGTATCCGGTAAGTCTGTAATTTATGTTTGTAATCGGTGCCTTTGCCGTTTCAAGCTCTGTGGTCATCGCTTCGAGATCGGCAAAGGATGTAAGAGCCTTTTTAACTGTTACGGGAATACTGAGTACCGTTTCGTCGGTTTCGGTTACACCGAATGCCTCGATGTAAAGCGGTATATCCTCTTTAGCATCTTCTATACGCTTTATGTCTCCCTTCTTTTGAAGGAAGTCTCTGTATGCCTTTGCCATTCCAACGTAACTTGCGTCGTAATACGTTCTTTCGGTGTTGGATCTCGGACAGTTGGCATCGGTAAGCATTATATAATTAATTCTGAAAGAATCGGTATATTTACGGTCCGAAACAACGGTAAACGTATCGCTTCCGCTGATTGAAATCGCTTCGGCAAGGTTATACTGGTCCTGAGGTCTCGGAGCAAGCTTACAGTAAGCTGAGTTATACATGAACTTGCTGTCGCCCTCGTGGTTGGTGAATATACTTGCAAGAGCGTCTCCCTCTGTAACTATCGCAAGGTATCCCGTAGAATACGCCTTATCGGTAGTGCCGGGAACGGTCGCTACCTCTGCTCTCTTCTCGTTAGTGGTAACAACACCGAATACAGGCATTCTGAATACCTCTTGCTTTGCGTTACCTATCTCCTGATACGCGTAGTCCTGTCCGTACACCATTCCGCCTCTGTTATAGTAGCTGGAAACGTCTTCGAATCTTACAAGCGCGCCGGAGCCGTCGGGGAAGAAGGTGTAGCCGTTGTAGTTACTCGGTCCTGCTCCCATATACTTAAGAAGGGTTATATCGGTAAGCTGGTAGTTACTTTCGTCAAAGGTAAGTCCGTTTGCGGGGAATCTTACCTCTACTCCAACGTCGGTAATGTAATACTCAAGAGCCATCTTGAAGTTAGCGGGGGCAACCTCGCTTCCCTCATAGCCTGCTTCCTTGTGGTCCTTGTCAAGCTCCTCGAAGGTGTAGTCGGGGCAGTAGCGTCTGATTATAGACTCAAGCTGCTTCTTTTCACGGCCAACCGTATTCTCGTGGAGAAGATATAAGTTTTTCTCTTTAAGAATGGGGTATTTTTCAATCTTGCTGGAGTATCTGTTATATAGGCTATAGAATGCTTTGAGCTTCGAATAAGGTGTAGTTGCGTCATCGGTATCCGGGAACTCTTTAAGAAGCGGAGCGAGTATCATTTCCTTAAATCTCGTCTCGGTTATTGCCATCGGAAGAAGAATACGGGATTCTTCCTGTCCTATGGAGTATTCTACACGAACACCGCCCTTAAGCTTTCTTACGCTAATCTGGTTAAGAAGAGCCGAATCCTCGAAAGAGTTGTAGGTTCCCGCAGTACCGCTGATGGTGGAATAGTTTATAATTACCTGGCTGAGAAGATCTACCTTTCTGTCAAAGGATATACGGTTATCCTCCGCGGTATCGTAAGGAGTTGTGAAAAGTACGTTTCCGGTACTTCTGTCCTTAAGAGCTACCTCTCCGGTAATTCCATCTACGTAAAGGTCGAAGTCACCCTTCGTGTAGTAAAGCTCCATTGCGGAAAGTCTTGCTTCCTCGGTGAGGAACTTTGTCTTTCTGTCCGGATTGCCGATCTTGGTATAGTATTCCTCATAATATTTGGAATCAAACTTTAAAGAGTTTTCGTTAATCTCTCCCTCCGCCGCCATTACGGGAAGCAACGATAAGGTTGCAAGCAACGTGATTACGGTTAAGAACGCAAGGAAGCCTGACAATGTTCTGTTAAATATTCTTTTAGTACTGTTTCTCATTTTTGTCATCCTCCTTTTACATTCTATAAGTAATTTCCGTAATTATGTTGGTAACAAGACCAATCATATCGGAAACAAGCGAGGCGAACAGGATGAAAATAAACATTATGATCGCCATTCCGCCAATGGTACCGAGGCTCGTCGCTATATTTTTGGCTATCGAGTAGTCGTGAGTTATCATTTCTCCGAAGAATATGAGAAGTCCTACCCAAATAAACGCAAACGTCGTTAAGAGGGTTATAATTCCGGATTCAGCGGAGGAAAGAATGTGTGTAAGAAGCGTCGAGGGAATGATAAGGAGCGGAAGCGGTGCAAGTGAATATCCTGTTGCAATAAATATGTCCTTTGCACTTCCCTCACCGTCAAACAGTGTGGTAAGACACCAGTTCGCAACAACCCAAAGCAAAAGCGGAATACATACCGAAAGACACTGAGTTCCTATACTGGAGTAAATTCCTCTCGGGTTGTACATATACGAGCGTCCTATACTTTGATAGGTAAATACCAGAATTGCAAGTCCCGTGTAGAAGAGCGCTCCTCTGAAGGAACCTCTCTTTTCGTGCTTAAGATCCCAAAAGCCGTCGAACGGATGGAACATAAGGTGGAACGCGAAGAGCAGCTCCTGACCGAAGGTTCTCTTGCCTTTTGTAATAGCCGTCTTAGCGTTAACTCTTGCGGCAAACTTAAAGAACCACGAGAGGCCAAACGCAACCGCTACTACTACTATCGGAATTACGATAATATATTTAGATACCCAGTCTTTTCTGAACATCTTAAACGCCTGAGAGTATCCCGTCGTATTATATGCGTAGGAATACTGCTCCATAGCACCGTTATAATCACCGCTACGGTAGAGCGACTTCGCTATTCCGATATAAGCTGCGTCGAAGTTAATGTTACGCTGAAGTATCTCGCTGTAATCGTCAACCGCTTTTTCATATTCTCGGTTGTTGTCGTTACGGAGAGCCTTTATGAGAAGATCGCCGTAGTCTGTTCTGGTGTACATCGCTATCGTCGGGTTTTTACTGTAAATATCGAGGATAAGCAAATTGTCATCCTGATAAGCTATCGCCTTTATACTCTCAAGGTTTCCGAGCTGTTTACCCTTATCTCCGAAAGCAAAGAGAAGGTTTCCGTTTTTATCGTACGTAAATATTCTCTGGCGCTGACGGTCGATAATTGACCAGGTTTTTTCAGGTCCCATAGCAACGTCTATTATCTTGGACGGTCCCGTCGGGCTTCCGTCGAAGGAAACCTTGGCAACCTTAACCTCTCCGGACGGAGGATAGAATCCCGTACGGTTCATAACGTCCTCACCCGCGGTGTTAAGCTTTTTAACCGGAGCGTAGTTAGCCGAGGTAGAACGGGACTCAATAGCCTGCTGCTGTTTATTCTCGTTGATGTTAGACGTGGTAGCGTAAATAAATCCGCTTTCGTCAATCGCTATGTTGTTATACTCGGTAGAAACGTAGGTTGCAGACTGTGCTCTCTGCTCTGCCGTCTGGAAGGTTCTCCAGAAGATGTCAAGCAGGTTAGCAGCAACCTTCTGTGCTCCGACAAATCCCTGGAACTCACCGTTAAGGTCCATCGAGATAATTCCCATGTAAGTAGAAGAAGAAACTACATATACGTGGCTATCGTTGGATGCAACCGCAACGGGGGTGTAAGAAGATCCTGCCGGGAAAACCTCAGCCTCGGGCGCGCCTATAATACTGTGGAAGGTAGGCGTCGTACGTCCGCCGTTTTCTCTGTTAAATACAACTATTCTCGCATTTTTAGTGTCTGCAATATAGATTTTGGTCTCGGTAACACAAAGTCCTCCGGGAGAGTTCAGTACGTCGCTTGCTCCCATCGAGTTAGTAAATTCGGAGATTTCATACAGACAGTTAAAATACCTGTCAAGAACGACTATTCTGTCGTGCTTAATTTCAACCATTTCGGCACTTCCCGCCGTTCCGGTGTTAACGAACTCGGTACCGCCGTCGCATATGTAAATGTTGCCGTCGGGGTCAACGACAAGGTCTTTAGGCTCATAGAGCTTCTTTCCGGTACGCTCTATAATTTTGGTTGAAGCGGAGTCGTAAACTCTCTGCGGCTCGTAAGCATTAGGCGACGAAAGCTGTGTTCCGTCTATCGAATAAGTATATGTGGTGTACGCCGATGCGTATATCGGAAGAAGAGTCATAACAAGGGTAAGCGCACATATAACAAATCCGAATAATACTTTTCTTTTTCTTATATTCATTATTGCTCCCCTTTCTTTAATCCTTCATTCCGGATGACGCCATCGTTTCAACCATTTTACTTTGAGTTATAATGAATACCGTAATCGGTACGCTCATCATTATAACGGCTGCCGCAGCTCCCGCGCCCTGTGTTCCGGATGCGGATATAATGCTGTTGATAGCGTTGTCGAATGTTTTTAAGTTTTCACTGTAAACGTAGCTCGATGCACCGACGTTCCAGACCTGCTGGAAAACGGTAATCATAAGCGTAAGCCACGCGGGCTTAACCAGAGGCATAACGAGCGTAAGATATATTCTGAATTCCGAGCAACCCTCTATTCGCGCCGCCTCTATCATTGAGTCGGGAATTGATGAGTCTATAAAGTTTTTCATAAGGTACAGACCGAGGGTAGATGCCCAAATCGGAACTATGGATATCGTATATGTGTTAAGCCAGTTAAGCGAAACGAAGATAATAAAGTGCGCTATTCCCGTAACCGTAGAGGAAATCATAAGCGAATAAACTATAAGCTGGAATATTCCGTTAGCTCCGGGGAAGCGAATCTTGGAAATCGAATACGCCGCCATAGAACCTATAATAAGACATCCGACGGTTGCACCGAGAGAAATAAATATCGTGTTGAATATGTATCTCGAAATCGGAACCCACGTTGACGTCATTGACGCGAAAAGGTCGATAAAGTTCTGGAACGTCGGTTTTATAACGTAGAAGTTAGGCGGTGTAAGGAACATTTCTCCTATCGGCTTGAATGCCGTTATTATAAGATAATAAGTAGGAAGAAACATGAATATACCGAATATCGAAAGTATCAGGGTAATCGTTGTATCTCCGCCGACGCTTCGGTTAAGAACGACGGCGTGCTTTCTTGTTCTTAGCTTTTTCATACTCAGTTACCTACCTTCGACAAAGCATTTTTAATAAATATGTTTGAACCAAACATAAGTACAAAGAGCACGATGGATATACAAGAAGCGTATCCAACCTCGTATCTGCTGTTCAGGTAGTCTGCCATGTGATGCTGAAGCGTCCACGCGCAGTAGTCGGTAGAGGGGTTTCCGCAGAGCGCGTCAACTATTACACCGATTCCGAATGCACCGGTTATAGCGAGAACCGCACCGAACATAAGAATTGATTTCATTGAAGGAAGGGTTATGTACCAAAGCTCCTGCCAACGGTTTTTAACACCGTCAACGGCTCCCGCCTCGTAAAGGCTTCTGTCAACTCCCTGAAGACCTGCGATAAATGAAAGGAACGCAGTTCCGAGAGACGTCCATATAGAAACCACTATACAAACGGGAACGATGTACGTTACGTTCTGTAAGAATACTATAGGCTTTGATATTAAACCGAATTTCATTAAAACTCCGTTTGCAAGTCCGTATATATCTCCCTGGAATATAAGCTTCCAGACGAGGTAAGCAGAACCGGAAATGGAGGGACCGTAGAATATAAACGTCGCAACTGCTCTTACCTTCGGAGCAAGCTCGTTAATAAACCACGCGAGAAGGAATGAAAGTATGTATGAAAGCGGTCCTGTTGTCAGCGCAAATATAAGCGTGTTCTGGAACGCTGTAAGGAAGAGGTCATCTTCCAGAAAAAGACGAACGTAGTTATCCATGAAGCAGAATTCCGGAAATTCGAACATATTAAAGTTTGTAAAACTTAAAAAGAACGACATCAAAACCGGAACTATGGTAAAGGTCGCAAACATAAGAAGGAACGGTCCAACCATAACGTATCCGGACCACTTACGCTTCATTTCGCGTCTCGTGTATTCCCATCTGCTGATAGTTTTGTTGGAGTACGGTACTTCTTCGGTCGCTACTTCGTCCTGTATAGCCGTAGTGTTATCAGACATAGTCGCTATCTCCTATCTTAATATTGTAGTATTCGCCCTCGGCGGGAGCCGCTTTAAACAGCTCCGCGCCGAAAACGGTATTTTTGTCTTTGGCTGTTATTCGTCCTTTGCAGGTACTACTTCACCGGAATAATAATCAATGTACTCAAGGTGATATTCCTTACGCTTACGCGAAAGCTCCTTATCTATGTCAACGACGTAGTCAAGGATCTGGTCAACCGCGTTTGCATTGGAGTTATAAACAGCAAGGAACGCAAAGTTTACGTAACGACCGATGTTGTAATCACCGGGGTTATACGGAATACCTTTAAGGTGAGGAATCTGCTCGAACATAGCCTCTCTCTCAGCGTCGGTCCATGCCTGCTCTAAGAGAGCATTGAGGTTTGCCGTATTGTATTTTACGGTAGTGTTCGAGGATACGGCAAGCTGCTGTCTTGCAAGTCTTGCCTGTGCATCGTCATCGGAATACCATTTGATGTATTCCCATACGTGCTGGGGATTATCACTTCCCTTAGGAATTACAATTCCTTCAACGTTAAGTATGGATGAGCGGTCAACCGTTCCGTCGCCCTTATCCCAACCGATAAGAGGCTCCATAGTCCACATTCCGCGAAGCTCGTAGTAGCTCATGAAGGTATTGTACGTAGTCCAGTTGGCAACGACAATCGGAATCTCACCGGTACGGAAACGGGTAAGGTCGTAGTTAATCGGAAGCGAATAGTCGTTAAAGAGTGAACAAAGTGTATCGAATGCTTCGAGACAGGTTACGCTGTTATTAAATCTCTTGTAATCGTCTGCATACATCTTCTCGCCCATCTGGTAAAGAAGCATCTGGTAACCTGCAAGAGAGGTCTGCATACCCATCGTCATATGGTTGTTCGTAAGCTTGGGAAGAACATCCAGAAGCTCCTGCCACGTTCTCGGAGGCTTCAGGTCGTACTGCGCGAACACGTCAACACGGTAGAACGACATTTCGTAGTTCATTGTACAAGGAATAAGATACGTTTTTCCGCTAAGCGAAACCGCTTCAAGCGCCGCATGGGAGAATTTTACGTTAAACTTACCGGTCTCCTCATAAGTCTTGGGATCCGGTACGACGAACTCTCCGTCCTCGCCCTTCGGGCAAAGCTCACTGAATCCGGAATATACGTCGTCTCCAACGCTCTTGCCCTCCGGTATATTTCCTTTTTCAAGGTCAGCCTCGGTGTACTTAGCGCTGAGGTCCTCAACCGCGTGGCGCAGTCCCCACGAAACCGCGGTTCCCGATGCCATCATAGCAACGTCAGGTCCTACTCCAGCAAGAATGGACTCCTGAAGTCCCTGCGCAACGTAGCGGATATTAACGGCTATGTTGGTTTTCGGAGTAAACGTGGAATCAATCATTGTACGGAGTATAAGCGCGTCCTCACGGCTGGTAGTGTTCCACATGAGTATCGTGCCCTTATAATCCTTGGCGTCCTTATCGCTCTTGAATCCTATAACGTTGTAATCCTTAAAGAAGCTGGCTACAAAAGCCTTAGCCTCGTAACCCATAGCGTAGAAGAATCCCGCCTTAGCCTTCGGAACCTTGGTCTCCTCACCCTGAATACGTAAGTAGTCAAGCTTCAGGGGCTGAGAAAGCGAGGTGTAAAGCCAGTTACTGAGCGCCGTTAAATAGTTTTTAAATGAAAGGAAGTTAGGAGCAATCTCATACTCGTCAAGCGCCATCTTCGAAACGAGTGTGCGTATCGTGTCAAGCGTTGCAATATGCTGTCCCGTCGCTCCAGTTATATCAACGAGACCGTTATAAATTTCGTCAAGCTTTATTGCCGCGTTAGCAAGGTCAGACATAACTCCGGGAAGAAGTCTCGAAAATCCGTAGTCGCGGTAGGTATCGGGATTTGTTCCGGTTACCATAAGTATCTTCTGGTAGTCGTTGTTAAGCGTACTGATAAGCGCCGCTATATCGTAAATGTACGCCGACATATCGCCGAGAACAACCTCTATCTCTATTTCATTCCAACCGGCTTCGAAATAGAATAAGTAATCCTGCTTTTCCTCACCCTCTTTACCGTTGCCGAGAAGGATGTTCTGGAAGGAGGTGTCATAATTGAACTTAAGGTAGCTTGCCTCTTTAAACGGTATCTCTCCGTTTATTCTTATACGTCTTGACGTAAACATACCCGCCATAGTGTTCTGACGGAATCTCGCCATTATGTTATACAGACCTTCTTCCTGAACGTAAACCCTGTACTTCATATACTGTCCAACAACGTTGGAGTTGGAAATGTTATAAACAAGGTTAGAAGGATGCGAAGGAGAGTTAAGGCAGGAGGTACGGTCGGTGCCGGGGAAAAGAACCTGGTCAGATACTCTGTACGGGCTCTCTGCCTCCACCATATATACGCTCTCACCGGTATAAATCTGAAGACCGGAGCCAAGCCATCTGTCAAGAACAGTCTCGTAGCTGTTCTCTGCGTTATATCCGTAGATTTTTATCTCGGAAACAACGAGAGGCTCTCTGGTTGCCTCAAAGGTGAAATAATGCTCACCCTCGGTAAGATAGAACTGGAAGGGCTCTACCGTATAACCGAGCCAGTCACGAAGGAAGTATGTACGCCATTCGGGAGTCTCTACACGGTCGGGACGGATATCGTTGTCTTCAATATCGGTATCCCATACGTAGTTACCGCCCGCTCCGCCTGAGCTTTTAAGCCACGCGGTGTACGCGGTGTTATACTCCGCATCACTTGCAAAATCAGCGCGTTTCGGTTCGCCGTCTTTATAAAGCGTAGAGCTTCCGTCCGTTCCGACGTATCCCCAGCATCTCGGTATGTAAAGATAACGGCACTCGTTAAACGGAAGCTGCTCGTCGAGATAGAACATACGCTCTATAATCGTCTTGGTACCAACCGTTTCAGCTACTCCGTCGCCGTTTTCGTCATACTCGGAAACCGGGAAGTATCTAAGGTCAATCGCATAAAGACCGCTCTGAGAAACAGTGATTTTAAAGGTCGTTTTGCCGCTCGCAGGCATATAAACTCCCTCTTTTGTCTCCTTGGTTCCTTCAACCGTCACAGCCGTAAACTCATCAACCTTATAATCCGACGTGGTAAGATACTCGCCGGAAACAGGGCTTTTCTCTCCCTTCGGGACGATTATATCAGCTGCATAAAACGTTTTATCCGAGCTTTTGTCCACCTGAGTTTTATCAAGCCACTTGCTTCTATAAACGTCGTAGTTCATACCGCTCGTGAGCTTCAGTATCTCCTCAAGAGTTTTGCCGCCGTACGTTGTTTCGTCGTCAAGAGCGCTGCCGCCGGTAAGCCCCGGATTTTCATCAGCGTAAACCGCTGTGAAAGGCAACATTCCGACCAGTGTACAAACCAACAAAAGCACTGCAACAAGTCTGTGTTTTCGCCATTGTTTCATTTAGGGTTCCTCCATAAAGAATTGTTATGTACGTTCCGCGCCTTCGCGCGTAAACTAAAATGGCTATAATTCGCTCCTCTGAGCCGGTAGCCAACACCGCTTCCGATTCGACGTTCAAGCGCTCTGTCCACACTTATCGCGTGCCCGAAAACACCTACATCGTCGCAAAAGTTTTTTACTCTAAAATTATAACATAATAATATAAAAAAGTCAAGCGCAAATTTAAAGAGGCTTTTATAGATTTATATATAAAGCGCGCCTTGGGGTTTTAAGAAAGAAATTTGCCCGCCCAAAGCCATTGATTTCATACCGCTTAGTTTTTTGACAATTTATCAATTTTTAAAGGGTTTTTGGCAATATTTTTTGCCATTTTTAATATTTAATCAATTTTTTATCTATATTTTCGCCCAAAATTTTTAATTATTTCTTTGAGCATTTTTAATTAAACTCCGCGCGTTTATTGTGCACACTGAACAAAAACTCTTTGTTTTTTTCTCACTATGTACAAGTTGCACAAAACATACGTTTTTAACAATATTTTTACATTTAAACACATTTTTTCTACAAAAACAAGGCCCTTGCGAAAGTGCTGTTTCCACCACTCGCAAAGGCCCCATCATTATTTAGTTATCCATCCTCTCGGAAGCAGCGCGGTTCCAAGGCATTCGGGCTTTAAATTTCCCCGTTTTTCAAAGCGCTTCGGGGGGCAAATCATGCTGCGCCTTCACAGTGCGTGAGATTAAAAATATACTGTTTCTCCGCTGACCGTAAGATTAAAAATGTACTGTTTTTCCACTGACCGTAAGATTAAAAATATACCGTTTCTCCGGTGCTCGCCGATTTATAAATCGCCTCAATTATCTTAATCGCCTTAATCGCCTCAAGAGGCATTATCTGAGGGTCTCTGTCCTGAATAACCGCATCAACCATATCCTCTATCTGCGTTACATGGCCGTATTTAAGACCTTCCTCATAAGCGCAGGCAACCCTGTTTCCTCTGCCGTATCTGTCAAGCATATCCTGCTCGTCGCGCTCGTCCTCTCCCTCTATCTTCCAGAGCTTAAGAACGTCTGCGTCAAGCTCAACCGAGCCCCGCGTTCCGTATATCTGAATATCGGTAGAAAGTCCCGGATAGCAACAGGTGGTTGACAAAAACGTCGCTGTCGCTCCGTTTTTAAACCTTACTATTGAAGCTGTCAGATCCTCGGTATCAATGTTATGAGCGTTTACAGACATTGTGGATTTTACGCTCTCCGGCTCACCCATAAGCCACTGCATAATATCAAGGGTATGTATAGCTTGATTAATAAGAGAGCCGCCGCCGTCCATCTCCCACGTGCCGTGCCAACAAAGCTCGCCGTCATAGTAGCTCTGCGCTCTATACCACTTAACGGCAAAGGTTCCGAGGAACACCTTGCCGAGCCTTCCGCTGTCAATAGCGGCTTTTAGGGGCTTCATTACCGCGTGGTTTCTGTTCTGATATATGCACCCCACCTTTTTGCCGGTAAGCCTTCTCGCCTCCTCGATTTTCATCGCCGCCTCGACCGTAATATCAATAGGCTTTTCGACAAGCACGTTTTTTCCGGCGTTAAGCGCTTTTACCGCATACTCGGCGTGTATTCCGCTCGGCAAACATATACTGATTATATCTATTTCGGGGTTTTTCAGCATTTCGTCAAAATCGGTATAACCGATAACGTCGGGGTTTTTATCGGTAACGCTCTTAATTTTATCCGGAACAATGTCGCAAACCGCCACAAGTCTGCATTTTTCATACCGAAGCGCAGCCTCTGCGTGTGTCTTTCCCACTCCAAGGCCCGCAACCGCATAGCCTATCTTATTATCTTTAGTCATTTTTCATTTTCCCTTTCCACAGTCATAAAATCCACGTAGCGTTCTTTTAAAACGTCGTAAATGCAGTCAGTGGCTTTTCAAAAGCCCTGCTGCTCGTCAAGAGTCATTGTAAAAGCAGGTAAAAAGTGCTCCATAAAATACTTGATTTCTGGAAGCTCGGTTTCAAGCAGCTTCTTTTCAATTCCGACCTTCGCGCTGGAAAACTCGGTATTATGGAACTTTTCCTCCTCAACGCATTTTATATATGCGCACAGCCTATCCGCGCCTTTAACTATCTTATGAAGCTCCGCGTCCCCGTCTTCCTCACAAAAAAGAGACTTAAACTCATCAAAAAGCTCGGGGGGGAGCTTTTCAACCAAGCTTTTCGCGCTTTGCTCCTCTATTATACCGAATTCACTTCGTATAGCGGGACTTGCATATTTAATCGGGGTAGGCATATCTCCCGTAAAAACCTCGGGAACATCGTGGTAAAGCGCAAGAATTACCGCCTTTCCCGTGTCATAATTCTTGCCGAAAACCTTATTACCGATAACGGCAAGTGCGTGTGTAATGAGCGCGCACTCAGAGGAATGCTGCGCAAGACTTTCGGGAAGAGCGTTTCTCATAAGCCCCCATCTCTGAATATATTTCTGTCGAAAAACCAACGCAAAAAAAGGGCTGATTTTTTTATCCATATCGCTTTACTCTCCTCCCCAAAGCTAAAAATCTCTACATTCAATTATATCACTTAAATACCTCGTTGTCAATAACAAAACCCTTTTTCTTTTTTTCAAAAACAAACTCTTTTTTCGTTTTCCTTATTGACAAGGTTGTCAAAAAATGATAAAATGTATGTAAGTGATTTTAACGTGGGGCGTTAGAGCGAAAATAAAAGCGTTACGCATATACCGAACAAACGGTTTTTCAGCCGTCTTTATCGCCTTGTGTAAGACGTGCCGCCCTCAAAAGCTACACCGAAAATCGCAAAAATATTGATTAAAGCTACAAGCCCCATACTGAAAGGAACGGTTTAAAAAATGAAGGTTGAATTAATCGCGCACACCCCCGACGCAGACAAAATAATAGCCGCCGCCGCTAAGCTCTGCTATGCAAAAAGCGACATTTCTACACTTATGGACAAGCTTACCCCCGAAAAAGTTGAGGAGTTTCTCGAAATGCTCTCCGACCTCGGACACGAAAGCCCTGTCGAGCACGCGGTTTTCACTTTTGGTATAGAGGGTGTTTCAAGAGCGCTTCTCGCCCAGATAACCCGCCACAGAATAGCGTCTTTCTCTGTACAGAGCCAAAGATACGTTGACAAAAGCAGCTTTGACTATATCGTTCCGCCGGAAATAGCAAGAGTCCCCGAGGCTTTAGAGGAATATAACGCTGCAATGAAAGAGGACGCCGAGCACTACGCAAGATTAAAGGCTATACTCACAAAGGCAAATTACGAGCGCCTGATTTCCGAGGGAAAAAGCGAAGCAGATGCTAAAAAAGCAGCGGAAAAGGCGGCAAACGAGGACGCAAGGTTCGTTCTCCCCAACGCCTGCGACACAAGAATGATAATGACAATGAACGTCCGTTCACTCTGGAATTTCTTTAAGCTTCGCTGCTGTACGCGCGCGCAGTGGGAAATCCGCGAGCTCGCTACCGAAATGCTCCGTCTTTGTAAGGAAGCGTGTCCGCTTCTCTTCAAGTACGCCGGACCTGCTTGTATAAAAGGCAAATGCGCCGAGGGCGCCTTCACCTGCGGAAAGATAACCGAGGTAAGAGAACGTTTTTCAAAAATGTAATCCGGAATAAAGCTTTTCACAGCCGCAAGGATACAATCACAAAAGCTTTCATTCTGCAAAAATCAAACTTCATTAAACACAAAAAGACCGAAAACATAAAGCGTTTTCGGTCTTTGTTTTTATTGTTCTACGGGCTTATTCGCCGTCTTCCTGAGCGCCCTGCTCATTCGTGGGAACAATCGCGTAGTAATTCTTGCCGCATCCGCAAGAGCAGACGAAATGGTCAACGGTAATACCGTCATCATGTACGGCACGGTCGCTTTCCTTTGCTTCGGGTTTGCGGTAGCATTTTACTACATTATCATCGTCTTCATCTGTACCTTCTTGTTTTTCGCTCCAAAGGGGAATCTTAATGTTTTCCTTTTTAACGGCTATATGGCCGCAGTCGCTGCAAACACTCTTTGTATATCCCGAAGAGGTACATGTAGGAGCAACAGTCTCAACGTCTGTGTATGTATGATTTCCTTCTGTACAGAACTCGCCCACGTTCTCGCCAATGTAGGCCTCGCTTCTTATCGTATCGTTTTCGAAGCTTACCGTCTCAAAGTAGATTGTGGTTCCGTCCATAAGCTTTCCGTTACCGTTACCTGCAAGCTCGCCCTCAAATTCGATGCGAAGCGACGTTACGTCGTCCATCCTTCCGCTCGTAGTACCTACACTCTTGAAGCAGGGATAAGCCGCGTTATCGGGATTTTCGAAAAGCGGAATGGTTACCGTCTGCCAACCAAGGCTATGTAAATATATGCGTATCTGGTAGCAGCCGCTCGCTGTCATAAGCTTGAATATAACGTTATATCCGCTGGTAGCCTCAACGTTAAGGCTTACGGTCAGGTATTTGTAACCGGATAAATCGTACACTCCGGGGGTGTTGCCCGCAAGCTTTGTATTAGTAAAGGTTTTAAACTCTATCGCCTTAAGAGCGTTGGTTTCATACTGTGTTGTTTTAAGAACAGTTTTGTCGCCAAGCTTCGTAACAGTTACTCCTGCGTAATCAAAGCTCTGATCCTCATAGAATTTAATCGCGTCAAACTTCTCAAGAATCTCGGTTTTTACGGTTACCGTTTCAGCTTTTCCGGGAATTATTTTGTTTACGGGAGAGACTGAACCTGCATACAAAGCGGTATTAGCCATATGGAAATCAAACGCGCCGCCGTCAATAACCATAAACTTATATCCAAGCGCGGTGTATTTAGGATTTGCATATTCGGACTTGGCTTTTACGCCCTCAGAACGGCAAACTCCGTTAATATACACGTCGTAGGTTCCTTCAGCCTCGTTTATAACTATATTGTAGGTAATCCATCCGTCCTGCGCAACGGAATAAATTTCCTTTCCGTCTCCGGAACACAGTTTACCATTTTCAAGATAGAGGAAATCCTGAAGCTGAACTCCGTCGCTCGTCTGTTTTCTACCCTGAGCAAGTATTATTTTACCGTCGTTCATTTTGCTGCCGGTAAAGCTGCCTGCGTTAAATTTAATCTCGTTGTAAAGAACCGCGCCGCTATTATTCATAATCGATTCGGCGGTTGAGATTTCGGAAACAGTTTTAGAGGTATCTGCGTCCGGAATACTCGTTTCACCATCAACCTTAATGCAGTGAAGTGCGGGAAGCTCTGTTCCGGATGCTCCGACGATGCTTTCAACATATGCGCGGAATCCCTTGTTGCTGGATATCTGCATCTTGTTTCCAAGTACGCCAGCGGTGTTGTTCGGGATATAAAGCAGTTCGTTGTCGGTAACGTTTTTGCCTGCGTCGTAATTTGTCTCAGCCGTATTCGGAAGTAAGGGGTTGGTTATGTAAACCGGAGCAGACGCATTATAAATATACATATCGTCAACGTCAAGAGTTCTTTTTTCTCCGGCTGCACTATCAAATAAGAAACGGTGTTGGTAAAAGACGCCCCATTCGGGAATAACGTAATCCGTTTCTCCTTTTTTCATAAGGACATTCTGAGCCATAAGCTCGCCGTTAAAGTAAGCGTCAATGGTTACCGTGCTATGATGGAGTACAAAGGAAAGCTTAGAAAATTCCGTGCTGTTAAGCTGTCCTATATTAACAGCCGCACCGTCCGGAGCAAGTATGATACATCCTTTTTCATCCAACCTGAAAAGGGTAACCTGCGGTGCTACGTAAGCGTTATTGGCTTTTGTTCTATAATGCAGCTTCATGCTTCCCGTTGCAAATTTGCCGTTTGCGGGAAGCCTAAAGGACATTTCAAGAATTACGTCTGCACCGCTTTTCTTGAAGCTTTCGGACATTTCAAGGTATGCCTTGTCATCTTGATTGGTGCCATGATTTAACCTTAGGAAGGTATTTTGCAGTTCGGTTATTTTTTCGGCAGTAGTTGTGCCGAGGTTGTTGTCATGGAAAAGCATAGTAACGTTTCCGTTGCCTGTGTCGTACTTCGCGGCAACCGAGCTGTTAAAGCCCGCGCCGTCAACTCCGCCGTAAAAACTCGTCGTACCAAGCTTAGCCTTCATTTCTGCAACAGTCGGAAATACTCCGGGAACGGAAAGCGGACGCGTGGTCTTGAATTCATCCTCGTTACATCTAATACAGAAGCTCTCTATTACCTGTCCGTCCTTAGTGTCCTTGACTTCGGACTTCATGTAATGTCCGTACGCGGGGATTTCATTCGTTTTAATCGTAAGACCGCACCCGGGATTTGCACAGCGCCCCTCGCTGTAACCGTCTCTTAAGCAGTTAACCTCCAGCTTAACCTCGATATCAACAATGTTGTGTCCGAATTTATATTCGCCGTTAAACTCGTTCATTTCGCAGCCGCAGGCCTCACATTTTCCGACAATATAACCGTCGGAATCACAGGTCGCGGGAACGTTACGGTAAGACGAGTCCTCGGTATCTATCTTGTGCGGAAGCTTCGCTACGGCTTCCTTATCTTTATATCCGCAAAGAGAGCATTTTTTGTAAACAGCGCCGTATTCGGTACAGGTAGGCGCTTTGTAGCCTTCATCACCCGGAAGCTGAACCATATTATGGCTGAGCTTTTCCGCAGTGGTAATATGCTCGGTCTGTCCGCTACATTCGGAGCAAAGCTTGTAGCTGTATCCGTCGTTGTAGCAATCTGCCGGCACAGACTTGTCGCTAAAGTTATGCGCACAGCCTTCGGTCAGCTTTTTATACATTATTTTATCGCGATTATGCTCCGTCTCAAACACGCCGTAGTCGGGATCAAAAGGATTTCCTTCATATCCCTTGGGAGAGAACGCAATATAAACGTCTATGTTGTCAACCGCAAACGACGAAGCTACTTCAACCTCGTGAGTCATAGCAATCTTGAAGTTTTCAAGGTCCATTCCGGCAAAATAGTCGTCGTTCAGATATTCAACGTCCTTGATTACGAGCTTGTTGTCTATGTAGAACTCATACATGCGGTCAATGTCGTTAAGAACGACGGAGAACCTTATCCATCTGTCGTAATCGGAATCCTTAAGTGTATAAATAGAACCGTAGGTGATAGCTATGGTATGAGTGTCGGCATCATAAGTAAGGAAATCAACGGCAGCAAGCTCCTTGTTTCCGGAAAGTAGAACGAGGTCCTTCGTGTTGTCCTTATTGATTTTAACGTCGAACTCAACTACGTAGCTGTTGGACTTAAGTCTGCTGTATCCGGGAGCAAATACTGCACCGTAGCCGTGATCGCCTATGCTGATTTTATCGGTTCTTTCTATGTAAAGATAGGAGTTAGCGGGCGCAACATCGGTCTTGTAATAGTCAGCTTCGGTTACTCCGTCGGGAGTATATACGACAAGCGCGTCGTAGCTGAGCGTATTCTTCCACTCACCCTCAAAATCGGTGTTGAAACCGACAAGTCTGGTGTGAGTAACACCTGAGCATCTATCACACGATGCCGTTTCGCTGTAACCGTCCTCGGAAAGAGAGTAGTTAATAAACTTATGACCGAGCGCGGAGCCCTCCTTTGCTATTGTTTCGGAGTGGGTACAAAGGGCACAGGTTCTCGTCTCGGTTCCGTCCTCTGTACACGTGGCATCCTCGTTATACACCCATTCAGCCTTAGCAATGGTATGTCCATCGGGCTTCCATACGTACTGCTCAACCTTTTTACATACCCTACAGGTTCTCTCCTTTATACCTGGCTCGGTACAGGTTCTTTTCTCGATCGTTACTTCTTTTTTGTTCCAATCGTGCCCTTTAACGGAGCACTCATCTTCCTCTTCACTGTCTTTTTTACAAGCGACAAGCAGTGAAAAAGGAATCATCAGAACCGCAAGAAGAAGTGCGAGTATCCGTATTTTTTTCATATTTGCTCTCCTTAAAAAGATTATTTTGCAAGTACAATTATAGCATTCCGAGGTTGTTTTATCAATGTATTTTTTCAATCACGAAATGTATTATTTCAACCCGATTTATTGTTATTCGCAATATAACCAAAAAGATATTTATATTTTATAGCAAACTACCCAAAGCGCCACCGAGTTTACAAGCACTGTCGTCCTTTTTTATCTTGAAAAATGACGCGCTTACAAAAATTCACACTAAATTAACATTTTTAAACCGTTAAATTCAAAGAATTATGTTAAAATTGCGTTTGAAATTGAAACCGAGTTTCATTTTCGAAAGTAACACAAAAGGGGTTGAGCGACATCAACAGAGAAAGCGGCTACAAAACGCGCCAGCGCGAGGCAATTCTCGAATATCTTAAAAAGGAAAACCGCTGCGTAAGCGCGGAAGACATAATAAACGCTCTCGGCGCTTCAAAGGCTACCGCTTACAGAAGCCTTGAGCGCTTCGTAAGCGAGGGAATCGTTCTTCGTTTTTCGGGAGACGTTGGAGAAGGTGCGGTTTACAGATACAACAAAAGTCATAGCGGACACTTTCATCTTAAGTGCACAAGCTGTGGAAAAACAGTGTGCGCAGACTGCGGATTTATAAAACAAATGGAGGAGCATTTTATGGCTCACCACGGCTTCGGTCTCAGCAAATCGCAAACCGTTTTTTACGGCACATGCTCCGATTGCAGATAAACGCGACGGCACGTTAAAACACGAGGTTAAAATTCGAATATGAAAAAGACAAAAATGAGTTTGATAAAAATTTTGCTTTTAGCGTTAATACTAACGGCATTTTCAAGTGTTTTCCCCGCTTGCTCGGGAGCCGAGCTTTACAGCGAGGGAGACGGACAGCTGAATGTTGTATGCACAAGCTTTCCGCCGTTTGATTTCGCAAGACAGATAGGCGGAGAAAAAATCACGGTTACCGTTTTACAGGATAACGGGGCGGACCTTCACAACTACTCCCCCACCGCAAAAACGCTCAGAGCTATCAGCGAAGCGGATATTTTCATATGTATTGGCGGCGAGTCGGAAAAAAACTGGGTAGAGGACGTTATAGGCTCTGCCGAAAACCCCGATTTAACGGTACTGTATCTTACCGACGAAATAGAGCTTATACACGCCGAGCTTGAAGGCCATAACCACGGAGACGGGCACGGCGAAGACGAGGCTCACGGTAGCGAAGAACACGCCGGCGGCGGAGACGAGCATATATGGCTCTCACTCAAAAACGCGCTTAAAATATCGGATAAAATCTGCTCCGCGTTTATCGAAAAGGACGCTGATAACGCAACGTACTACTCGACAGAGGCGGACGCGTTCAAGGCAAAGCTTAACGCGCTTGACGGTGAGTACCGCGCGGCGGTTGACGGTGCTAAAACAAAAACCGTAGTGGTTGCCGACCGATTTCCTTTTATCTATTTGACAAACGATTACGGCCTCTGCTACTACGCTGCGTTCAGCGGCTGCTCAACCGAGGTAAATTCGGATTTCGCGACACAGGTTAAGCTTATTAACGCCGTAAAGGATCATTCCCTTTCGGCGGTAATAGTAACCGAGGGCGCGGACAAGGCGCTCGCAGACAATATTTGCGCCGAAACTGGGTGCAAAAAGGTTATGCTTAACTCAATGCAGTCGGTAACCCGCGCCGAGATACAGTCAGGCGCCACCTACCTCGATATTATGACAAAAAATCTCGCGGCGCTTAAAGAGGCGCTGGCGTAAAGTCGGTTTCTGTTCTGCGTCGGTAAAAAGCACACCCCGTGCCCCGATGGAACACACACTTTCCACAGTCCCCCGTACTTCGTGAAACGCACCGACCACCACAAATAAACACACCCGTGCCTCGCGAAACGCACCGACTGCCACAAATAAACACACCCGTGCCTCGCGAAACACACCTACCACCACAAATAAACACACCCGTACCTCAAAATACATCCACCGCAGCTTCACATAGCATTTAAAAAACGGAAGAAAAGCAAAATCACGGAGAAAAACAATGGCACTTATAAAATCGGAAAACCTTGCCCTCGGATACGAGGGGCATATAATCGTTGAAAACCTGAATTTTGAGATTAACGAGGGAGATTATCTTTGCATAATCGGAGAAAACGGCTCCGGCAAAAGTACTCTTATGAAAACACTTCTCGGACTAAAATCAAAAATGGGCGGCTCTCTTACCTTCGGAGACGGACTTAAGAAAAATCAGATAGGATACCTTCCGCAGCAGACGTTAACGCAAAGAGACTTCCCCGCGTCCGCATTTGAGGTGGTAATTTCCGGCTGTCTTAACCGCTCGGGATTTCGTCCGTTCTACACCGCTCTGCAAAAGGAGACGGCGAGATACAATATGATGCTTCTCGGAATAACCGAGCTTTCGGGCCGTTGTTACAGAGAGCTTTCGGGCGGCCAGCAGCAAAGAGTTTTACTTGCCCGCGCGCTTTGTGCCTCGTCTAAGCTGCTTATCCTCGACGAGCCTGTTTCCGGACTTGATCCTAAGGTTACGCAGGAGATGTATTCGATAATTGAGCATCTTAACTCCTGCGGAGTAACTGTCGTTATGGTTTCGCACGACATTGAAGCGGCTACCAAATACGCCTCTCACATTCTTCACATAAGCCACGAGCCGCTCTTCTTCGGCACGAAAGAAGCTTATCTCAAAAGTGAGGTTTTCGGGGCATTTTCGGGAAAAAGCCCGTTGAAAGACTCCGTCTCAAATGACAAAAAAAGCTTGTTAAACACAGCCTCAAACGAAGAAGCCGCTGCGCTTACCCTCACCCCGAACAGTAAAAACGTAAAAAGAGACACGAAAGGAGAGCAATAATGGATACCCTGATATTTTACTTCAAAACCTACCCGACGGTCAGATATTCAACCCTCGTTTTAGCTCTCGTTTCGCTTTGCGCGGCTCTTCTTGGAGTAAGCCTTGTCCTTAAACGCTTTTCAATGATAGGCGACGGTCTTTCACACGTTGCGTTCGGAGCAACGGGGATAGCCACGGCGGCAAGCTTTACCCCTGTTTACGTCGCGCTTCCCTTCACCGTTGTCGCTGCGGTACTGCTTCTGCGCATACGCTCAAACACAAAAATACAGGGAGATGCGGCAATAGCTATGATTTCCGCAGGCTCGCTTGCCTTTGGATATATGATGCTTAATCTTTTTCCGTCTGCTTCGTCAAGCATAAGCGGAGACGCCTGTTCTACGCTTTTCGGCTCCGCAAGTATAATAGGAATAAAGAAATCCGACGTTATCCTCTGCACCGTTCTTGCGCTCGTCGTCTTATTCGTATTTATCTTTTTCTACCACAAAATTTTCGCCGTAACCTTTGACGAAAGCTTTGCCTCTGCAACCGGAACCAAGGCGGAGATATACAACACGCTTATCGCGGTAATAACCGGAGTTGTTATTGTAATGGCGATGAATATGGTAGGGGCGCTGCTTATTTCGGCGCTTATCACCTTCCCGGCGCTCTCGGCAATGAGAGTATTTAAAACCTTTAAAAAGGTTGTTATCTGCTCCGCCTTGCTCGCCGTTACCTGCGCGCTTATCGGAACGGTAATCTGTATTTTGGCATCCACCCCCGTCGGTTCTACCATCGCGCTTACCAACATTGCCGCTTTCGGTATATTCTACGTTATAGGACTTGTAAAAACAGGAAAGGCGTAAAGCTACTGATAATTTAATTAAACCGCTCATAAGCGTTGACGCTTGGCGGCACTGGCAGAGCCTCCCTTTTTATGAAGGCTCCATCAGTCGCCTTTAACTAAAAACATACAGCACACTGAATTTCACCAAAAGCGAAATACAGTGTGCTTTTCTTTGTTCGATAAGTATTTTAAGGGTACCGATTTTACGTGTAATACTGCGGCTTTCTCGTTACTCTCACAAGGTCATTCCAAAGCGCCCTATCTACGAAATCTCCGTCATCGCGTCCCGTCGCACGGCGAAAGAGATTTACCGAGGTCTGCGTTTCGCTGTCAAACCTTCCACTCGGCTTTACGTAATACCTCTCATCGTCCAAAGCGACTGTGTTCAACAGAGCCTGAAGCACGAAAATATCGTCAAACTCGTCTCCGAGAGATATTCTTTTATCGCGAAAGCTATCGAAGTCGGGAGCGTATCCGAGCGTTTGCCCGTCTTTAATAAGTCTTGAATATGCCTCGAAAATGGCGTTAAAGGTGGCTAAATCGACCTCCCCCGTCGCCAAAAGACCGTTTTCACTTTGAAACTGCCTTACCGCCTCTCTCGTTTCACTGCCGTAAATACCGTCTATAAAAACCTCAGAGGGCGTTCCGTATTCCTTTGAAAGAGCTCGAAGCCATCTTTGAAGATTTCTTACGGGAGTTTCGGTATCCTCCAAAAAATGAAACCCGTTTTCACTGTTCATAACAACCTCCATTCCGTTGCCGTGAGGCAACCGCACAAATATCAAACGAATTTTCTGCGTTTTGCTTTTGCAAAACAAAAGGTTCTTAACCTTTTAAGGAAATTCAGGCGATTTTCCGTTATCAGTCAAATGCATTGCCGGACGGGAACTGCCCTTCACTAACCACCCCTCCCTTTACCAAGTCGTCGTAAAGGTCGCCTATCGCCTCCCACGTGCTAATTCCGACTATACCAGTTTCGGGGAGTGCAAAGGTTCTTTGGAATGCTCTTACCGCGTTTTCGGTTGCCGGACCGAACACTCCGTCAACCTCCACGGGCGGAATTTCGGGATAGGTTTCGGCAATAACATTCAGGTAGCCCTGCAAAAGTCTTACAAACTCGTTTGACTGACCGACGGTTAAATCAAATCCGGGGAACGGTCTTGCCGTGCCGATAAACTGTGAATCGGGAAGCGAAAGAATTATACCTCTGTACGCGTCGTAAAGAGCGGAATACGTCTCCTCGTTTACCACTCCCGTAACGGGAATCCCGTACTCACGCTGAAACGCTGAAACGGCATCTCTCGTGGCGGGGCCGAATATTCCATCTATTGAAACCGACGGAACGGCGTTGTTGTAGATAGCAATATAAGAGAGAAAATACTGCACTATACGCACCCCGTCCCCGCGACTTCCCTCGGAAAGCGTTTCGGGGAACTGTCTTGAAAGCTCCTCTACGGTAAGTCCCTCGGAATCAAGCTCGGAAAGACGTTTTACGCCGTTATAGATAAACTGTATCCTATACCACGTGGCAGGGCCTACTATTCCGTCCTCTGTAAGATTAAAAATCTCCTGAAATTTTCTTACCGCGTCCTCGGTGCTCTCTGCAAAAACCCCGTTCACCGGATTAATTTTAGGTATCGCGGGGTAGTTTGCGGAAATTCTGTTAAGCCGCACCTGTACCGACTGAACGTCGTTTCCCGTGCTGCCGAGACGAAGCGCTCTCGACGGCACGCTCGCCGTTATCGCCTCGACGGGAACACCGCTTACTATACCAACGTCATTACCGTAGTAGTTCTGCAAAATTTGAAGTGGGGTAAGACCGTTATTTGCTAAGGTTACCGTTCCCCACTGTGAAAGTCCGGGGCAGGTGCTTGTAGTTCCGTTACAGTACTGGGTAAAAAGTGGCTCAACGCTCCCCTCTCTCACAACGTAGCTGTTAAAAATTTCATCAACTATTTGACTGACATTTTCAAAAACGTCTCTGTCGGGAACAAAAAACTGGTCGGTTGCCGTTGAGTTGGTTATATCAAAATCAAATCCTCTCGAACGGTAAAACTCGGTAAAAATTCTGTTAAGCGCAAAGGAAATCTGGGCATACACGTTTGCCCTTATCGCGCTTTCGGGCCATGTCGGATAAATTTCACTTGAAGCAACGTTTTTAATGTAATCGGGAAAGCTTACCGTTACGTTAGGTGCAGGAGAGTCGGGCGCTCCGAGATGCACCGTAACCGTCTCGGGTATAACAGGTCTTATTACGCTATTATTCATTTACTCCTCTCCTTCCTGCATCAAAGATTCGGCGGGAGACTTTCGGTGTACGTTATCGAGTCGCCCGTAAATTTCGATGAACCCTCGGAAAGCGGTATCAGCTCAACGGTCTGTATCGAGGTAATACCGGGGTAAACGGGAACATCTACGTTTCTTACGCTGATATACCCCTCCTTGTCGGTATCAATATTGTAGTTAAAAAAGGGCGGCGATGCAGCGCCGGGGCTTTCCGAGTTTGCGCGTGGGGGAGCGAGGACCTTAAGTCGCGGAGTTTTTCCGTCGCGATCGGTAAAAAAGACGGCAAGAATTGCTCCGCCGCTATCCTTAACCGTAACGACTGCGTTTTCCACCGGCAGCGCCCCACCGGCAGTTCTGACGTTAACGGTTATATATCCGTTTTCTTCCATATTGGTATCCTTTCCGCTGTGCATAGACAGTCTTGCAAAATTTTAAGCGAAATTTCCGCATTTTGCCGCATAAGGCTTAAACGGATTTTCTGTATTTCGGCTTTAGTTAAAGTATATTCGAAAATCAAAAACTCGTTACTTACCCGAAAAACACGGCATATATTTTTAATTTTTTTTAAAATTTATCAAAAAGCCTTGAAAAAAACAATTTGTTTTGATATAATATAGGAGAGACAAGATATAAAATAAGATCATACCGGCCGGGGAGCTAGCGGTATCCTGTAACCTGCAATCCGCTACAGCAGGGGTGGTTTCCAATCCGAGGGCTGACGATGTATGGTCTGCGCCGTGTGTAATCGTGTTGACGAACGGGTCTTGTGCAATCAACGACCGTGAACCATGTCAGGCGGGCGCACCGAGCAGCATTAAGTGGTAGAGTTGATGTGCCACAAGGGTGCCTGTTCCGAGCGAGAGCCGCGGTTAACGCATATACCGTTTTGTTCAGAGTGCGGTGTATGATCTTATTTTGTACCTTGTCTTTTTTTGCGGAGTTAATTATTTTTCCGTCTTAAAGGGCGTCGCTTTTGGCTTACAAAAAGTTTATTTCAAGCCTAAAAATATTCTCTCGCTTTACAAAAGCACAGTTCTTAGCCGTAAAACGCTTTTCTCGTTTTAAAAAAGCATAATTCTTCAACATCAACACGTTTTTTCGCTTTACAAAAGCATATTTTTTCAGAAAAACAGAAAGGAAAACACTATGCATCAGGCGCTTTACCGCAAATGGAGGCCGAAAACCTTTGATGACGTATATGGCCAGGAGCATATTACCTCGGTGCTTCGTTACGAGGTACAGAATAACCGTTACAGCCACGCGTATCTTTTCTGCGGCTCTCGCGGAACGGGTAAAACCACCTGCGCAAAGCTGCTTGCCAAGGCGGTAAACTGTCTTTCTCCGATAAACGGAAACCCGTGCGGAGTATGTGATGCCTGTAAGGCTGTCGAAAACGAGACCACCTCTGACGTCGTGGAAATGGACGCAGCCTCCAACACCGGAGTTGACTACATCAGAGACATAAGGGACTCGGTTATGTACGCGCCTTCTATGCTCAAAAACAGGGTATATATTATCGACGAGGTTCACATGCTTTCGCCGAGCGCGTTCAACGCTCTCCTCAAAACTCTTGAGGAGCCTCCGTCCGGAGTAATCTTTATTCTCGCGACAACCGAGCAGCAAAAAATACCTACGACCATCCTTTCAAGATGTCAGAAGTTTGAGTTCCGCAGAATACTCTCCGACGTCATAGCAGACAGACTGATGTTCATTTCCGAGCAGGAAAGCATCAGGATAACGCGCGACGCGGCAAAGCTTATCGCGAAAATGGCGCAGGGCGGAATGAGAGACGCTATAAGCCTACTTGAGCTTTCAGCCGGCGAGGGCAAGGAAATAACTGCCGCATCCGTCAAGGCGCTTACCGGTTCAGCGGGGCGTGAGCAATCAATGGAGATTGCCGACGCCGTTTTAAACAAGGACGCCGACAGACTGTTTAAGGTAGTGGCCGAAATAGTCTCCGCGTCAAAGGAGCTTACCGTCTTTTGGCAGGAGCTTATAGATTTTTACCGCGACCTTCTGGTTTTTAAAACAACGAAATCACCGGAAAAATACCTCGACCTCACACCCGACGAGGAGGAGGTAATGCGGGACATATCCTCACGGTACAGTCTTCCGCAGCTTCTCCGCCACTGCTCACTGCTTGAAGAAACCTTTATCGGTATGCAAAGAGCGGGCGCAACAAAGCGCTTAAACGCGGAAATCACGTTACTTAAAATGAGAGATGAGAGACTTGACACCTATCCCGAAGGCTTAAGCGCAAGAGTTTCCTCTCTCGAAGAAAAGCTCGCCGGCATCTTAGCGGGCAACACCTCGGTCATCGCTAATACCGGCACCGCGCCCTCTCCATCTGATAAAGAGGGAGGCGCATCGAGGCCTATCCAAAAGACCGAGGAGGTAATGTTTAAAAAATCAGTAGCTCCCGAAAAGCTTCCCGAAATAAAATCAAGCCCGAAGGAAAACGGAAACGTAAGACAGGGCTTAAAGCCCGTATCGTGGTGGATAGAGGCGGTAAAAAAGATAGGCGAAAGGGATCCCTCTATGGCTCCTTTTATGAAATCCTCAAGAGCCTACGAAAACGGAGACAAAATTTTAATTCGAGTAGAGGGCAGTATCGCTATGCTTATGCTGAACACCGCGGACATGAGGGGTGCTTTGGCGGCGCTCACTCCGACTATTGCAGACAAAGCCTACTCTCCCGCGCAGTTTGAGTTTACCGAGGTTACTCCCGAGGCAAGACTCTCTCCGCTGGACGAGCTTGACAGCTAAAAACTCCGACAGCGAATTTGACTTGATACCAAGACAAAAAGCTTAACCGTTATAAACAGAAAATTAAATTTAAAATCATATTTCACAGTAAAGCGAGGTTTACGTTATGAAAGCAAGAATACCGAGAGAATTTTCCGCAGGCCCCTCCAATATGCAGGGAATGTTAAAGCAGGCTCAGAAGATGCAGGAGCAGATGGCAGAGGCTCAGGCAGAGCTTGAAGCCAAGGAATACGAAATAAAAGCGGGTGGCGGAGCCGTTACCGTTAAAATAAGCGGTAAAAAGGAGATTCTTTCTCTTGACATACAGCCCGAAATCGTCGATCCCGACGACATTGAAACCCTCTCAGATATAATCATCGCGGGAGTAAACGAGGCGATAAAAACCGTTGAAAACGATGCAAACGCCGAAATGTCAAAAATCACCGGCGGCTTAGGAGGTCTCGGCGGCGGAATGATGCCGGGATTATTCTGATAAATGAACGAGTTTATTCTTCCCCTTGAAAAAATGGTTGAGGCTTTTCGCCGTCTCCCCGGAGTCGGTAGAAAAAGCGCTGAGCGTATGGCGTTCGGCATACTTGGAATGTCCGACACCGAAACGAGTGATTTTCTTTCCGCTATAAGCGAAGGGAAAGCAAACATACGCCCCTGTGCCTGTTGCGGAAACATATCGGCCTCCGAGCTTTGTCCTATATGCGAGGACGACTCGAGAGACAAAAAGATAATCTGCGTTGTAGAGGACTCAAAGGCGGTTCTGACCTTTGAGAAAATCAAGGAGTTTCGCGGTGTTTATCACGTGCTCGGCGGAGTTATCAACCCCCGTGCCGGCGTAGGCCCCGATGATATAAACCTCTCCACTATAATCGACCGCATACGCGAAAACGGAGCGGAGGAGGTTATGATTTCCACCAACGCCACCGTTGAGGGAGAGGCTACCGCTATGTATATCAGCAGGATAATAAAGCCCACGGGTGTTAAAATAACCCGTCTTGCATACGGTATTCCCGTCGGCGCCGACCTTGAATACGCGGACAAGCTCACGCTTCTCAGAGCAATCGAGGGGCGACGGGAGTTTTAACACTGACAATAATTCCCGACCGCACGGCAAGGGTACGCTGCTTACAACAGCCAAGGAAGGTGTTATCAGCACCAAACATAAGGCAACTGAAAAAGGACGACAAAAATGCAAAACGAGAGATTTACAGCCGTAAAAAGAACGCTTTTCGATCGGCTGTTCGATAACCTGAATGAAAAACAGAGAGAGGCGGTTTTTTCGGTAAAGGGGCCTCTTTTGATACTTGCGGGGGCGGGTAGCGGCAAGACAACGGTTCTTGTAAACCGTATCGGCTATATGATAAGATACGGAAACGCTTACGCCTCCGACTACGTACCGGAAAACATAACGGAATCGGAAATTTCGGGGCTTGAAAACGTACTCAGTCATCCGGAAATTCCGAAGGAGCAGCTTGAAGCTCTGCTTGACAGATACGCGGTAAACAAGGTAAAGCCGTGGAATATCTTAAGCATCACCTTTACAAACAAGGCGGCAAACGAAATGAAAACCCGACTTGAAAAGAAGGTGGGCGAGGAAGCCTCTAAAATATGGGCAGGAACGTTTCACTCCATCTGCGTCCGTATTTTAAGAATGTACGGAGAGCGGGTAGGGTATGCCGAGGGATTTACCATCTACGACACCGACGACCAGAAAAAGGTTATGCTTTCGGTTATTAAGGACACGAATACCGATGACAAGATGTTTAGCCCGAAGGCAGTAATGAGCTACGTAAGCTCGGCAAAGGATAAGCTCATGAGCGCCGAAGACTGCGCAAGAGAAGCCGCTGATTTCAGAGAAAGCAAGATGGCTGAGCTTTACAGAGAGTACCAGAAGCGCCTCAGAACGTCTAACGCCCTTGACTTTGACGATATAATCATGCAGACGGTTCTGCTTTTACAAAAGGACGGGGAGGCTCTCGATTACTGCCAAAACCGTTTTAAATACGTCTGCGTTGACGAGTATCAGGACACCAACCACGCGCAGTTCGTTCTCACCTCCCTTATTTCGGAAAAGCACGGAAATTTAATGGTTGTCGGAGACGACGACCAAAGCATATACCGTTTCAGAGGAGCGGATATTGAAAATATACTTAATTTCGACCGAGAAATGAGCGACGCTAAGGTAATAAAGCTTGAGCAGAACTACCGTTCCACCAAAGCTATACTCGATGCAGCCAACTCTATAATAGCAAACAACAAAAACCGCCACGGAAAAAGCCTTTGGACAAAGAAGGACGGCGGCTCTCCCGTCTCGCTTCGGCGACTTGAAACGCAGAACGACGAGGCTAAATATATCGTTGACAAGGTGCTTGAGCTTCGCAAGGAAGGTCGCAGTCTTAACGATTTTGCGGTTTTATACAGACTTAACGCGCTTTCAAACAACATTGAAAGCTTACTTGCCAGAAGCGGCATTCCCTACCGTGTTCTCGGAGGGCTTCGCTTCTACGAAAGAAAGGAAATCAAGGATATTCTTGCCTACCTTTGCGTTATAAACAACCCCGCGGACAACGTAAGACTTCAGAGAATTATAAACGAGCCGAAACGTAAAATAGGCGCGTCAACAATAGCAGCCGTATCGGAGCTTGCGGGAATTTACAACGAATCCATGTTCAGCATAATGCAGAACGTACACCTATACCCAGCGCTTTCCAAGTCAGCGCCAAAGCTTTCCGAGTTCGCCTCTCTCATTATGGGGCTTCGCGATATAGCGAAATCCGAGCCGCTTGATGTGCTTATCGACAAGGTTCTTGACCTTACCGGATACCGCGCCATGCTTAAAGAGGCTTCCGAGGAGGAGGGTGAGACGAGGCTCGAAAACGTCAGCGAGCTTATATCAAACGCCGTTGAGTTTATGGCAACCAGAGAGGACACCTCACTTAACGCATTCCTTGAGGAGGTTGCGCTGGTCGCGGATATTGATAACTACGACCCCGATGCCGAGGCGGTCGTCCTTATGACCGTACATAGCGCAAAGGGGCTTGAATTTCCCGTTGTATTCCTGCCCGCGCTCGAGGAAGGAATCTTCCCCTCTCAGCAGTCGTTCTTAAACGACTTTGAGCTTGAGGAGGAAAGACGTCTCGCATACGTCGCGGTAACACGCGCAAAGGAACGCCTTTTCCTTACACACACCCACGAAAGATTGCTTTACGGTAAAACTCAGTACAATAGGCCTTCGCGCTTCCTTTCGGAGATTCCAAAGGAGCTGCTTGACCTTGAGCCCGCCGCGGTTCCGAAGAAAAAGCCGCTGCTGGAGTCCGTTTTCCGTCCGGAAAAGAAAAAGCCTAACGTTTCGGAAGAGATGTACAAAAAGACGTCGCTTTACAAAAACACGGCAAAGCAGCAGGGCGCGTCGGAGCGCTTTGCCCCCGGAGACGCGGTTACACACGCGGTATTCGGAAGCGGTATGGTAATTTCGGCAAAGCCGGTAGGCCCCGATATGCTTTACGAAATTGCATTTGACAACGCGGGAACCAAGAAAATGATGGGAACATACGCTAAAATAAAGCGTCTAAAATAAAAAACTCATTTATTTTTGTTTTCTACTTGACAAACAGAAAAAATAGTGCTATTATGTTTATAATTTAAAGGATACGGTAACGCTACGCGCTCCGCAAGGCATAGAAAAACAACGGATAGCGCATTTGCAAGGCGAAACACGGATAACTCTTATAACTTTCGCTTTACGAAAACGAAATACGGAAAAGCCTATTTACTTTCGCTTTACGAAAACGAAACACGGAAAGCTCCGTTAACACCGATTTACCGATTTTACATTTGGAGGCAAAAAATTATGAAAAAGAACGTTACAGTTATAGGATTTGGAGGTCAGGGAGGCTGGCACGCAAACCACGCGTTAAACAGCGACGTAGTTTCTCTGCTCGGAATATACGATATAGACGAAAAGAAAAACGAGCTTGCAAGACAGAAGGGAATACACGCTTACTCCTCTCTTGACGAGGCTATCTCGGATCCGAAATGCGATATAGTCGTTGTTGCAACGCCTAACGACGTCCATAGAGATATAGTTGTTAAATCTCTTCTCGCCGGCAAGGACGTAGTCTGTGAAAAGCCGGTCGCGATGAGCGTTGACGTGCTCGACGAAATGCTTGACGCGGCAAAGAAAAGCGGAAGGCTTTTCACCGTTCACCAGAACAGACGCTGGGACGTTGACTTCCTCGCTATGAAAAACATTATAGAGGGTGGCGACATCGGTGAGGTTATCCGCATAGAGTCAAGAATCCACGGTTCGAGAGGTATCCCCTCCGACTGGCGTTGCCACAAGCAGTACGGCGGCGGAATGATACTTGACTGGGGTGTACATCTTATCGACCAGATGCTTCAGCTCATTCCCGAAAAAATCAAAAAAATCTCCTGCGATATAACCAACATAACCACCGACGAGGTTGATGACGGCTTCCGCCTTAATCTGTACTTCGAAAGCGGAAAAACAGCTCTCATCGAGGTAGGAACGTTTAACTTTATCGCTATGCCGAGATTTTATATGCAGTGTAAGCACGGCAGCGCGAAAATCGAGGATTGGAGAAGAAACGCGGAGGTTGCAAAGTGTCTTGCTTGGCACGAAAGCGAGGTTGTTCCGGTACAGACCGCCGCGGGTATAACCAAGACCATGGCTCCGAGAGACGAAATAACCCTTAAAACCTACGAAGCAGCTCGCCCTGCATCCGACGTTCACGATTTCTACCGCAATCTCGTAAAGGCTATCGACGGAATCGAGGAGCAGCTTGTTACCCACGAACAGATAAGACGTGTTCTTTCCGTAATGGAGGCTTGCTTTAAGTCGGCAGAGCTCGGCGCTCCTATTGATTTTGAGTAATAATTAACTCTGAAAACACTGTAAAACCCGCGAAAAACTCGCGGGTTTTTGTATTACTGTCGGAATTAACCGCCCGTTATTCAGATAATATGCAATAAAAATCTCCGTTTTTTATCAATAGGTAAATGCAGAAAAAACGGCTAACATCTTACCCTCCATTGCTTTTTTGTGTTTTCTATCTTTAATTAAAATTTATGTTTTTTTCGTATTTATAAGAAAAAGTAATACGTATTGACAAATTGCTAAGCGAGTGATATAATGTATAATACAATATACAGCACTAAAATAAACGGTATATATTATTTTATTAAAAGCTTTGGCTTTTGGAGGAAACAAAATGGATATTGGAATGATACTCACGGTTGGAATCGTTACGTTTCTTATTGTGAGCGCCTTTGTCGGCTTTGTAAGAGGAAGCAAAAAGGCTCTTTTCAGATTTATCACAGTAGCTCTTTCCGCCTCGCTCTCGTTTCTCGCGGTGGTTGTATTCAAAAACCTGCTTGGCGAGGAAGCTATTACGGCCAGGATTAACGCCATTCTGGCGCAAAACGGTATGCAGCAGATTCTTGATATTGCAGCCTCATCCCCTCTTCTTGAGGAGGTTATACTTAAAACGGTAGGCGGCATAGCAGCCCCTCTCATATTCTTCGTAGCGTTTTTTGCAATATCAACCGTTACCTACGTTCTTTATTTTCTGTTTACCCTTATATTCAGAAAACATTTAAAAGTCGAAAAGAACGGCTGTGCCGGTGGAATTTTCGCTCTTATTCTCGGTTTTGGCCAAGGAGTAGTTATTACCGCTGCGCTCATTCTTACTATAACCAGCTATACGTTAATAGTACCCGAAATCGCTCCGAAGCTTGAAAGCGCCGAGACTCTTAACGAATCGCAGCGCGGAATTGTTACCGAAATAAACAAAACAATAGACAAAGCAAACAACTCCCAGATCATTTCGGTATATAGGAGCTGCGGTCTTGACCTTGCGGCGCACAGCCTTATGGACTACAAGATACAGCTGGAAAATGAAACGCTGAAAATAGGTATGGCTGATGAAATCTCCTCTATTTCGGAGCTTGTTTTCGTATTTATGGATCTTACCGCATCGCCTATAGCTGAATACGGAGAAGCGGAAGCTGCTTTAATCCAGAAGCTCGGAACGAGCTTTACCAAGTCAAGAGTTCTCTCTCTTGCAGGCGCGGAGCTTCTTCACAGCGCAACGGAGAGCTGGAAAAACGGAGAGCCCTTTGCGGGCAAGACAAAGCCTGACCTCGGAGCGGATATGAATCCGCTTCTTACCAAGCTTATCGAAACCTTTAACGAAAGCACAAAGAAAGCCGAAACCTTTAACGAGGACGTAATAACCACGGCTAATCTGGTTGCCATTTTCGCAAAGAACGGAATTTTCTCGGCATCGACTCAGCTTGAAACCAACCCGAACGCTCTCTTTGACTGCATAGCAAAGGACGGAGTTATCTCGGAAATAACTCTTACGTTAAATACAAACGCGCGAATGCGCGCTCTCGTTCCCGAAATAACCAACCTCGGACTTAAAACACTTGCAAACGCGCTCGGAATTGCGGAAAACACAAGCGAAATCTATACCGAAACACTAACCAACATTGTAGCTCACATTAACAGCGCAAAGAACGAAACTGACCCGACAGAGGCGTTAAAGCCACTTCTTAAAAATGAGTTTGAAAACATCGGCGTAATCGTTGATCCCGCTTACATTGACATTCTCGCTTCCGCTCTTATAGAGGATTTCGGTTCCTTTGATGGAGAGCTTACAGCCGAATTTATCGCGGAATTCTTTGACGTTTACAGTAACGTAGTGGAGGGCGGTTCTGTTCAAACGTCGGGTGGCGCAGCCTCCGTTCTTCCCCTCGGTACGTCCGAGGAAGAGAAGGCTTACACCTTCCCGAAATACGCAAACAGCACCCTCCTCATTACCACGGGAGCGGTAAGAGCAGCAAATGAAAGCTTTGCTAAAATCGATGCCGCAGTTCCGGAAAAGCTTGACGCGTTCAAATCATCCGACGCATTTATTTGCGGTATGCGTTCAAGCGCGACGGCAACGATAAACCGCGCTACGCTTAAAGATTTCCTCGTTGACTCCAGCTGCGTTATAACCGATCCGGTAGCGGAAGGTGCCGCTCTTGAGTCGATAGTTAAAGAGGTTGTGTCGATAATGAACGCGCTGAAAGCCCCCGAAAACAACGGAATAGAGACGCTTAAAACCTTCTCCTCCAGTCTTGGCGGGGCGCTCGATAACCTTTCAAAAACGGAGATGTACGGCTCCGACAAAACCTTTACCCTTTTCACAGCGATACTTCAGTCAAATACTTTAAGGGACACCGCAAAAATAACCGTCCCCGAGACGATTAAGCTTACCGATAAGCACCGCGAGAACGCCGAAAAGGTTTCATTTGGCTCTCTTATGAACGTTCTCTCCAGCACAGTTGACGTAATTACCTCTATGCAAAACAACGAAACGACCACCGAGTCTATCGAAAGCCTGATTCAAAACATCACGCCCGAAAACTCCGAAATTATCAAAGAGCTTATAACGGTTGAGCGTGTGGAGGAAATGGGCGTTCCAAAGGAAAACGCCGAAACGACCACCGAGCTTTTGGGAGATCTCTTCGGCAACCTTGGAAAGATAGAGGATCCCGAAACCTACGAAACTGAAGCAAAGGCAGTTGAAAATATAATTAATCTCGGTATTGTCGCGAAGGACTTTTTGAACGGAAATAACGGTAGCGGTAGCGAAGGTGGCAACGGCACCGGAGACGGTAGCGGCACCGAAGGCGGTAGCGGCACCGGAGACGGTAGCGGCACCCCTGAGCCTCCGAAGAAAAACCTTTTCAACACCGTAGTAACCAAGGACGAGAGCGGTAGCGGCACCGGAGACGACTCCGGCAATGGAGACGGCAGCGGTTCCGAAGACGGCAGTGGTTCCGGAGACGGTAGCGACAACGGAGACGGTAGCGGAGAAACGATTATTGAAGAAGGCGCACTCGGTTGTACGGCAGACGAAATGGTTAACAACATTATGTCAAGCTCTGCGGTTTGCGACACCATAGTTACCACGGCAAAGGAAAAAGAAATCGAAGATCCGTTTGGAATTGGCGCAAGCCTTACCGAATCCGATCAGCAGGCTATAAAGGATGCGTGTGATAATTACGTAAATCAGAACTCTGACAAGTCTTCCGACGAAATGGAAAAGATAACCGAAACGCTTGAAAGCATATTCCTTCTCCTCGGAATAAAGGGCTGGACCGCTCCCACGTTCCCCGTTCCCACCCCGTAATTTTCGCGAACGGAAAACACCCATAAGCGCCCTCTGTGCTCGTTAAATCCGATTTCAGATGACGGACGCAAGGCAGCCTCACAGCGGAAACAAAAATCACAGCACAGGTATAAGAGAAAGCGGGTGTGTTCTTAAAACAAGAGCACACCCGCTTTTAAACCGTTAAACACTAAGCCTTACTTATTTTTCGCGGCTTCTTTTTCCGCCGCAAAATGGAGATTCTATGAAAAAAACTCAGCGTACCGAAAACCCCTTTCCTTTTTCGGATTCCAACAAAAGATATTATACCATGGATTACTTCCTGCGCACGGCGTTCGCAGGAAAAAAGGCGTGTAAGGTTCCGATTGACGCAGGCTTTACCTGTCCCAACCGCGACGGCACTAAGGGACACGGGGGCTGTTCCTTTTGCAGCGGAAAAGGCAGCGGTGAATTTACACCGGGCAGAGAGCACAGCATAACAAAGCAGATAGACGCAGGTATCGAAATGATGCGTAAAAAGTGGGAAAGCGCCGCTTTTATTCCCTATTTCCAGAGCTTCACCAACACCTACGCACCGATTTCTGTACTTAAAGAAAAATATGCCGAGGCGCTAAGCCACCCCCTCTGCGCCGGTATCTGCATAGCGACGAGACCCGACTGTATTACCCCCGAGGTCTCTGAGCTTCTACACGAAATATCAAAAAATAATTTCCTTATGCTTGAGCTTGGGCTTCAAACCGTCCACGACGAAACCGCGTTAGGTTTAAACAGAGGGTACGGGTATGACGATTTTCTCAGCGCCTACGAGCTAATAAAGGATTTATTCGTCTGCGTACATCTTATAAACGGGCTGCCCGGAGAAACGCGTGAAATGATGCTGGAAAGCGCACAGCGCCTCTCCGACCTCAACGTCAAGGCGGTAAAAATACACTCTCTATACATTACCGAGGACACTGAAATTGCGAAAAGCTATCTTCGTGGCGAGTTTGACGTAATGTCAAAGGACGAATACGTGCGTACCGTTTGCGACCAGCTTGAAATTCTCCCGCCAACCACCGTTATAGAACGGGTAACGGGAGACGGAGCTCCCGACACCCTTATCGCCCCCGAATGGAGCCGCAAAAAGCTTTCAGTTCAAAACGATATCGATAAAGAATTATACCGTAGAGGAAGCTATCAGGGTATAAGGTTTTTAAAATAATTCCGTCTCCGTTTTCTGGCAGCATCTAAAGATTACAGCTTCGGAAGATAGCTTTTCGGGTTAACCGTACTGCCGTTTTTCCTGATTTCAAAATGCAGGTGCGGTCCCGTAACGTTACCCGTGGCTCCGCTTTTGGCTATGTACTGGCCCTTATACACTCGGCTTCCGTTTTTAACCTCTATCTTGCTAAGGTGCGCATAATAGGTTAAATCACCGTTGTCGTGCTGAATCTTTATAAGATATCCGTAGCTGCCGTTATACCCCGCGAAAATAACCTTTCCTCCGTCTGCGGCGTAAACGTAAGTTCCGCTCGAGGCCCGAAGATCAACACCTAAATGAAAATCATATTTTCCCGAAAGCGTGCGTCCTCCGTAATCCGAGGTTATGTAAACGCTTTTAAGCGGCCACGCGTATTTCCCCGTAGATGCCGTTGATTTTTTCGTACCTACAAGCACTACCTTGTTCTGCGCCGCTTTAACCTCGGTGTCGGAAACGAGAGTTCTCGTCGCCTCCGCGCCGTCAACGTAAACCACGTCGTAAACAAGGGTACGTGTGCCGTTTTCTCCCTCGTTTTTCACCACGCTCGTCCCCTCGTAGTGCGCTGAGGAGTTCTGATATACCGTTTTAAATTCAACGGTTTTCGACTGGCTTTCGCTCACGGTAACCGAAAATGAAAACGACTTTCCGCCCAAAAGATAAATTTCCTTTATCTTCTCGCCCGTTTTAACCTCACTTTCATAGCACTCTCTTTCGGTAATTTCAAATTTATTGTTAAGCGCTACGCTTTTCACCTCCGGATAAAGCTTTTTTACCTCCTCTGTTTTATCCGAAATAAGCTTTTCCTTAAACCTTTCAAAAGCCTCCGGACTTTCTATGTATGCAACGCCCTCTCCGTCAACGGTAAGATAATATGCGTTTACTCTCTCCCCCTCACCGACCGATACGTCGGGAAGCCCCTCTATTGCTCCGGAGCAGGAGTAAAGCATACATACACCCGACAGTAGGGTAATAAGTATTGCACGTTTCACCATTTAAACAACTCCTTTCTTGAGTATATTACCCCCGTCCTCGCGGCGAACGGTTCACGAAAACAAAGGCTACTTAAATATTTTATCAGACGCAGGGTGTAAAATCAACAGGAAAAGACCTACTGTCTCACGTTCCCGTTAACATCAGGAAGCCTTGCCTTTTTTTACCTTAGCACTTGACTTTTTTCTCTTTTAATGTTAATATAAAGTAGCGATTTCCGCAGAAAGGAGCATCTAACGTGAAAAATAATGAAAAAGCGCTTTCGGTGTCGCTTATTTTACACCTGCTCCTTACTTTGATAGAGGGCGCGCTGACACTAATGTTCGGCGCAGTATTAAAAGGCTCTGCGGCGATTAAGATATTCTCTCTTATATTCACACCCGTACGCTTTTTGCTTCCTGTTTTCCTCTATCGGAAGGCTTCGGGATACACCCCGTTTGTAACACCGATAAGCTGCTGCAAAGCGCCCGAAAAAACAGCTGCTGCCACGAAAACGGCTATAACCTATATTTTTGCCTTATCACTTACCGTAATAGTCCTGAACACCGTCGGCGCTCTTACCGACGCAGCTCTCTCCTTTTTTGGACAAAACACGGAAAAAACCATACCCGTGTCCCGTTTTGACGTCGTTTACACCTTTTTAAAAAGCGTTCTTTTCGCGTCGGTTTTAGAGGAAACGCTGTTCAGAGGAGCTCTGCTCCACGCCTTTTCGGGAAGAAAAAAGCTTCACCGCATACTGCTTTCCGCTATTCTGTTCGCACTTATGCACGGAAGCATTCGTCAGCTTTTCTACGCTGCTGCCGCGGGAGCGGTCATAGCCGCGTTTACCGTTATAACAGGCTCTCTGAGATTTGCGGCAGCCGTTCATTTCGGAGCAAACTCGGTTTCCTTTATATTTTCGCTTTTAAGCGTTTATCTTCCCCCGAACACCTATAAAACGGTATCCTTGGTTACGCTCGCCGTTTTTACCGTTACGGCTGTTTTATCCTCGATAATATATTCACTCAGGTTTCGCGAAAAAAACAATCCCCCCTCGGACTTAAAAACGGAAAAATCCCTTCCGAGAGAGGCATGGATATATATAGCGGCGGCGATAGGCGTTACGCTTATTAATATGCTCTGAGCAGTTAGTCCGCACCTGGATTTTTCAAGTTAACAAATCTGTTATTAAATACTTTAAATGGAGAAAATTATGTTTTCCGAAAAAGACAAGGAATTTATGGATATTGCGCTATCTCTTGCGCGCGAAGCGGCAATCGACGGCGAGGTACCCGTCGGCGCGGTTGTCGTCCACAAGGGAACTGTTGTCGGTAAAGGACGTAACAGACGCGAAAAAGAAAAAAACGCCCTCGCCCACGCAGAGCTTGAAGCAATAAACGAAGCCTGTGATACTCTCGGCGGTTGGCGACTCCCCAACTGTACTCTTTACGTAACGCTCGAGCCGTGTCCGATGTGCGCGGGCGGAATAATAAATTCCCGTATCGGCAGAACGGTTATCTCGCTCGCCGATGCGAAATCCGGCTGTCTCGGCTCGGTTATAAACTTTAACTCTTACCCCTTTAACCATAAGACGGGGGTGGAATACGGTCTTTGCGAAAACGAAGCGAAGTCGCTTATGTCGGATTTTTTCGCTAGACTACGGGAAAAAAGAAATGCCGAAAAGTAAGTTTTTAGGCAAAGGCTTTTAACCGGTTGCTTTCAAAAAAGAAAACGCTCTTAAATCTTAAAAGCGTTTCGTATTATCAAAGGAGACTGAAAATGACTATCACCTATGAGGTTGGAAACGGACTTTACGTAAACATCACAAACCGCTGCACAAACTCCTGCGAGTTCTGTGTCAGAAGCGTTGCCGACGGAACCTACGGTGAGCTTTGGCTTTCGCGCGAGCCTACAAATGAGGAGATACTTACCGATATATTTAAAAGAGACCTAAACCGATACTCCGAGCTTGTTTTCTGCGGCTACGGTGAGCCTACCGTAAGACTTTACGATGTTCTTGAAATAGCGCGCGCGGTAAAGGAAAAGCACGGAATTAAAATCCGCATTAACACCAATGGACACGCAGCTATGATTTACGGCAAGGACGTCTCTCCGCTTTTCAGCGGTGTTATAGATAGCGTATCGGTAAGCCTTAACGCGGCAAACGCCGCGGATTACAACAGAATATGCCACCCGGATTTTCCCGATGCGTTTGACGGACTTCTCGATTTTACCGCAAGGGTAAAGCAGTACGTTCCCGAGGTTATGCTCAGTATAGTAGGTGAAACAATACCGAAAGAGGACGTCGAAAAATGCAGAGAAATTGCAAACCGCTGCGGAGTTCTGCTTAAAATACGCGAGTATATAAAATAAATTTTCGTTTCTTACTGCGCTTCCCGTTTTTTCGCCCGTTTTAGCAGAGGGACTAAAAGCTCCGACGTTGGAAGCAATAAAAAAGCACCGCGAGCTTGCGGTGCTTTTTTATTGTTTAAAATTTAATTAAACAGCTCTCTCAACCTTGCCGGAACGAAGGCAACGGGAGCATACATATACGGTGGTATTGGTACCGTTAACGACTGCCTTAACCTTTCTGATGTTCGGCTTCCACATTTTGCTTGTCTTTCTGTTAGAGTGAGAAACGTTGTTTCCGAAAGACGGAGCTTTTTCACAGAATTCACACTTAGCCATCTTTAAACCCTCCTATTAAAATCAAAACTCATCACGGCGGAGGCAAGCTTTTTTCGCTTTCGGGCCTCTCACCAGAATTACACAGACATCATTATACCACACTTTTTTGAAAAATGCAATAGTTATTTCAAAAAAATTTTATTTTTTTACAAATGTAAATATGCAAAAATTATTCACCCTCTATTGACAAACGCGGCTTTTTATTATATAATATATTTAATTATGTTAATTAAATTATTTATTATAGTACAAAGCCTTGAAAGGAAGTAAAAGACAAACAAAATGACAAGACGTGAGGCAAGAGTAGCGGCGTTTCAGTTAATATACGAGCGCAGTATTCAAAAGGACAAATCAACCTCTAAAATTATCAAAGACACATCAGAGGCTCAGGAGTTTATCCCTAACAGATACATTAAAGCGGTGTTAAGAGGCACAGAGGAAAAGCTCGACGAGCTTGACACTCTTATAAATGAGGCCTCGCTTGAATGGCGTATAGAAAGAATGTCGGCGGTTTCTCTTTCAATTCTCCGACTTGCCGTTTACGAAATGCTTTATTTTTCCGACGAGGTTCCGTTCAAGGTAGCAATAAACGAGGCGGTAGAGCTTGCCAAGAACTTTGATGACGATAACGCTCCGGCGTTTATAAACGGTATTCTGAATAAAATAGCAACGCTTAAAGGACTTAAAAACGACGGAAAAACGGACTTTGACAGGTCGGAGCCAAACCGATAATGAAATATTTTCTCGGAATTGATACGTCAAATTACAGAACCTCGGCGGCAATTTGCGACGAAAACGGAACGCCCGTTAAATCGGTAAGAAGGCTGCTGAGCGTTAAAGACGGGGAAAGAGGGCTTCGCCAAAGCGACGCGCTTTTTGCTCACGTAAAGGCACTCCCCGAGATAATGAAGGAGATAGGCTCCTTCCCTCTCCACGCGGTTGGTTACTCAAAAACGCCTCGCGACTGCGAGGGCTCTTATATGCCCTGCTTTTTAGCGGGAGAAGCTGTCGCGACGGGTATTGCGGAGCTTCTCGGCGTTCCGCTCTATCCTTTTTCGCACCAAGCGGGACACCTCGCTGCGGCAATTTACTCATGTAATAAAACAAACCCGTCCGACGCGCAAAACGGCACTGAGCACGGAGGAAGCGACGCCGAACACGAAAAAACCGGTGCCGAACTTAAAAAACACGGTGCCGAACTTGATAAATATGACGCCGAACAAAGAGAAAGCACCGGCGATACGGCGCTTTCAAAAAAGATTTCCGAAAGCGGTAAATTTATCGCGTTTCATTTAAGCGGCGGCACCACCGAGGCTCTCCTTTATGACAAAGGAAAAATAACCCTGCTTGGCGGAACGCTTGACATAAACGCGGGACAGCTTATCGACCGCGTCGGCGTTATGCTCGGACTGAAATTCCCCGCGGGCGAGGAGATGGAAAAGCTATCAAACGGCCTTGCGTTTTCAAAGGGACTTAAAATCTCGGTAAAGGGATTTGACTGTAATCTTGCCGGAGCGGAAAACATCGCGAAAAAGCTTTACGAAGCCACGGGCAGCAGAGAAATCACTGCGGCCTTTGCGATAGACACTGTTTGCAAAACCGTGGATAAAATGACGGAAAACATAATAAGTAAGCACCCGTCTCTCCCCGTGCTGTACGCAGGTGGAGTGATGGCTTGCAAAAGAATACAAAACGCGCTTAAAAATAAATACGACTGCTATTTTGCCGAGCCCGAATATTCGGGCGACAACGCAGTCGGTACCGCGCGTCTTTGCAGAAGCGCCTTTTTATCAACTCATACAATCGGGTAGGCAATTTTAATTCAGCCCCCTTGCCTCAAAAGAGTTTAGAACACACATCCGCACAGTAGCCTATGCTTTTATGCGGTAAATTTAATTAATACGCGCGTCCTACGGAGAAAAGAAAATGACGGAATACTTTAATGAAAATATCATAGGTGTTACCGAGCTTAACGGCTACGTTAAGGAGGTCTTAGAGGCCATTCCGGTATTCCGCACCCTCAGAGTACGGGGCGAAATCTCCAATTTCAAGCACCACGTTCAGAGCGGTCATTTTTATTTTTCCTTAAAGGACGAGGGCTCCGTTATAAAAGCGGTGATGTTCGCAAGAGACGCTCGCAGAATGAAATTTTTACCCGAAAGCGGAATGAAGGTTGTCGTTTGCGGCAGGCTTTCGGTTTACGAGCGGGACGGAAACTATCAGCTTTACGTTACCGAAATGGAGGCTGACGGAAAGGGCGCGCTCTACGAGGCTTACGAAAAATTAAAGAAAAAGCTCGAAGACGAGGGACTTTTTTCGGACAGATATAAAAAGGAGCTTCCGAAATTCCCGAAAACCGTCGGTGTTATAACCTCGTCAACGGGGGCGGCGGTACGCGATATAATCAATATAACGGGCAGGCGTTATCCCCTTGCTAAAATTCTTATTTATCCCGCGCTCGTTCAAGGCGAGGGCGCGGCGCGCTCACTTATTAACGGAGTTAAGTGCTTTACCGAAACCGTGCGCCCCGACGTTGCCATTATAGGCAGAGGGGGAGGATCGATCGAGGACTTATGGGCGTTTAATAACGAGGAGCTTGCAAGAACGATAGCTGCATCCGATATACCGTTTATCTCGGCGGTAGGCCACGAAACCGACTTTACAATATGCGATTTCGTCTGTTCAATGCGGGCACCTACGCCGTCGGGCGCGGCTGAAATTGCGGTTCCCGATATTACTGAGCTTCGGGGGAGACTTACCGCTCTTAACGGAGAGATAAGCGGCACGGTAATAAGAAAGCTTGAAGGCTTAAAGGAAAAAATAACCGAAATAGAAAAAAAGAGGGTTATTTCTTCCCCCTACGGCTTTATTGACGAAAGACGCAGAGATCTTGATGCCGTTATAGACAGACTTGAAAGCGGCAGTAGGCTTATTCTCAGCGAAAATCGGGAAAAATTTATGACACTCAGCGGAAAGCTTAACGCATTAAGTCCGCTCGCGGTTTTAACAAGAGGATACGGAGCCGTTTATTCGTCGGACGGAAAAAAGGTTATAACCGATGCTCGGTCCGTTTCGATCGGAGACGCTATTAAGCTGCGTATGTCGGACGGAGAGGTTTACGCGGAGGCTACCGAGGTAAAACAATTTAAAGACGGTAGTTCAGATAAAACAGTTAGCGATAAAAGATAAACAAAGAAAAAACAGAGGTTAGGTCAGATGGCAGATAAAGAAAACGTATCTTTTGAACAGGCGATAGAAAGACTTGCAGAGCTTGTCGGACTTCTTGAAAACGGAAAGGCTCCGCTAGACAGATCCCTTGAAATATTTGAAGAGGGCGTACATCTTATAGGAATATGCAAAAAGCAGCTCGAAAACGCCGAACAAAAGGTAAAGCTTTTAATAGAAAAACAGGACGGAAGCGTAGATGAAGCAGATTTTGACGAAAATTAACGAAGGCGCGGCATTGGTCGAGGCAGAAATAAACCGTATTCTCTCGTCGCGCGACGAAAGCTACGGAGTTCTTTATGACTCGATGCTTTATTCGGCGCAGGGCGGCGGCAAAAGAATCCGTCCGTTTCTGACGCTTGAGTTTTGTAAAATACTCGGCGGAAACGAAAGCGCGGCGCTACCTCTTGCCGCGGCGGTAGAGCTTATACACACCTATTCGCTTATACACGACGACCTTCCCTGTATGGATAACGACGACGTAAGACGCGGAAAGCCGTCAAACCACAAAGCCTTCGGAGAGGCAACGGCTCTCCTTGCGGGAGACGCGCTTTTAACCCTCGCCTTTGAAACGGTATGTAACTGCACCGAGCTTTCGGCGGAAAACAGACTGAAAGCGGTAAAGCTTCTCGCGGAAAAATCCGGGGTACGGGGTATGATAGGCGGCCAGCAGCTTGACCTTGCAGGTGAAACGGAAAGGCTGCAAAAGGATACTCATTTAAAAATGAATCTGCTTAAGACAGGCGCGCTTATAAAAGCGGCGGCGCTTCTCGGCTGCATCGCGGCAGACGCTGACGAAGCGTCCTTTGAAACGGCGGACGAGTACGCGGAAAATCTCGGACTTGCGTTTCAGGTTACCGACGATCTCTTGGACGACGGCGAGGAGGACGAAAAAACCACCTTTTTAACCTTTATGACCGTGAACGAGGCAAGGCAGTATGCTGACGCTCTTACGGAAAAAGCGGTAAAAGCGATAAGCGGTCTTAAAAATAACGAAACTCTTACCGATCTTGCCTACTATCTTGCTAAAAGAACGGTATGAGAGCGGATTTGTATTTAACCGTTAATGCTCTTTCTGAAAGCCGCGCAAAAGCAAAGCGCTCCATCGAGGAGGGCAGACTTTTCGTTAACGGAAAAAACGTAACGAAATGCTCCGCTGAAATTTCGGACACCGATAAGGTGGAGCTTCGGGGCGAGGAAATGCCCTTCGTCAGTCGCGGCGGACTTAAGCTTCTCGGAGCTATAAACACATTTGGACTTAACGTAAGCGGTCTTACCGCGGTAGATATAGGCGCATCGACGGGCGGCTTTACCGACTGCCTTCTTCAGCACGGAGCAAAAAAGGTTTACGCCGTTGACTGCGGAACAGAGCAGCTCCACAAAAAACTGAGGGACGACGAAAGAGTCGTAAGCATAGAGGGGTTTAACGCGCGAGCGCTTACCGAAAAAACGCTTGGAGAAAAATGCGACGTAGCGGTAATGGACGTAAGCTTTATTTCGCAAACGCTTTTATACGGAGCGGTAAAAACCACGGTAAAGGACGGGGGACTTTTCGTTTCTCTGATAAAGCCGCAGTTTGAGGCGGGCAGAAGCGCTATCGGTCGCGGCGGTATAGTTAAGGACAAAAAAACTCATATAAGCGTTATAAAATCGGTTTTAAAAAAAGCCGAGGAGTCGGGACTTTACGTTCACGGTCTTGCCGTTTCCCCGATAGAGGGCGGAGACGGAAACACCGAATATCTGGCGCTCTTTAAGAACGGCGCACCGTCCGATTTTCTCATTACCGACACGCTTATAAATGATATTATAAATTAAAAGCTAAAATCTGACTGAAAGGACAGCTTATAATGCGCAGTGTTTACATTTTTATCGGTGAAAACAAGGACGTTGACGGAAAATACAGACGCCTTCTTGCCGAAAAGGCGGAGGGGTACGGTGTTAAAATTGTCGATACGCCCGAAAAAGCGGATGCAATAGCGGTTCTCGGCGGAGACGGAACCATTCTCCGCGCCACCCCTACGGCGCTTAAATACGATATTCCGGTAATCGGATTAAATCTCGGACGGATAGGATATATGGCGGAGCTTGATGCCACCGAGGATGCGCTTATCTCGGATTTTTTTAGCGGAAGCTTCTTTGAGGAAAAGCGAATGACTCTCTCGGTAGAGGTCGAAGGCGTAACATATACCGCGCTTAACGACGCGGTTCTTCACGCCCGCTCAACACATATGATAAAATTCTGCCTGTGCTGTAACGGAAACCCTGTCAATACATATCGCGGAGACGGTCTCATATTCGCAACCCCTACCGGCTCCACCGCATATTCGATGTCGGCAGGCGGCCCCGTTATTGATCCGACTCTTGAATGTATTGAAATCACGCCGATATGCACACAGTCTCTTATGTCGAGACCGCTAATCTTCGCGCCGAGCAGCACGCTTTCCGTATCACTGGATTCCGACGACTGCATCATAACGGTTGACGGCGGAAGAGCGATAGAGCTTAAAGCAGGCACCGAAATAAAAATAGCAAAGGGCGAGCGGGCGCTCCGTATGATAAAGCTGAAAAAAGACGGCTTTTACGGAGTTTTAAGACGTAAATTTTCAGAATAAGAGCATATAGCATAAAGAATGAAAGTAACAAGGGAGACGACTTAAATGAAACACGCAAGACAGGAAAAGATACTTCAGATAATAAACGAAAACACGGTTGAAACACAGGAGCAGCTTATAGAAAAGCTTTTGGAGGCAGGCTTTAACGTTACGCAGGCAACGGTGTCAAGAGACGTACGCGAGCTTAAGCTTACCAAAATATCCTGTGGCTTCGGTGTGTATAAATACGTCGTATCAAGCAGAGACAGCCACGCCCACTCGGCTAAATTTTTAAATATGCTTAAGGAAATGGTAACGGGAGTTGACCACGCAGGAAACCTCGTTGTAGTAAAAACCTTTCCCGGAATGGCGCAGGCGGCTGCGGCGGCACTTGACAGCATGGAATACCCCGAGATAATAGGAAGCATCGCGGGAGACGATACCGTAATGCTCGTTATTCGTTCTGCTGAGGCAACGAGAGCCTTTTCGCTTGAGCTTTCGGGACTTATAAACCTTAAATAAATCCAAAACAAAAACAGTAAAAGTTACTTAAAAACCGATAAGGCGGTGTAAAAACCTTGATAACAGAACTTCATATTGAAAATATTGCCGTAATCAAAAGGCTTACCGTTGATTTCAAAAACGGCTTTTCAGTTCTCACGGGTGAAACCGGAGCGGGAAAGTCAATTATAATCGACTCGGTAAACCTGCTTCTCGGAGCGAGAAGTGCAAAGGAGCTTGTGCGCTCCGGAGAAAGCTCGGCGCTCGTTTCAGCCTGTTTTTCAGAGCTGCCTGACAGCGTATTAACGGAGCTTTCCGCGCTTGATGTCTTTCCCGAGGAGGACGGCTCCCTCTATCTTCAGAGAACCCTTTCGTCGGACGGCAAGGCATCGGCAAAGCTTAACGGCAGAAGCGTCCCTGTATCTCTTTTAAAGGAAATCGGCGCCTTGCTGATAAATATACACGGTCAGCACGACAGCCAGAAGCTTCTTACACCGGAAAAGCATATTGATTTTCTCGACGCATACGCGGGCACGGAGCCGCTTTTAAACGATTACTCCGTTAAATACGGCGAGCTGCTTGAAATAAGAAAGAGACTCCGCCAAAGCACAAAGAGTGAAAGCGAGATAGAAGAGCGCACCGAAACGCTTAACCGCCAGATAGCCGAAATTGAGTCTGCAAAGCTTAAGGCGGGCGAACAAAGCTCGCTTCTTACAAAGCTTGAGAATATAAAAAATATAGAAAAAATTTCAAGATACACTTCGGAAATAGAGCGCAGCCTTACAGACGGAGACGCCTCTGCGTGCGAGCTTGTTTCAAAAGCAAAGGACGCGGTTCTTCACCTTACCAATCAGCTTGAAAACGCGGATAAGATAGCAGAAAGACTTGACTACTGCCTTTGTGAGCTGAAGGATATAGCAGAAAGCGCGGCGGCACTAACCGACTGGGATCTTACCGATCCGGAAGCGGAGCTTGACCGTATAGAAACGAGACTCGATTTAATATCAAGGCTTGAAAGAAAATACGCCCCCGATATAGAGGGAATTTTAGAATACAAGGAAAACGCCAAAAAGGAGCTTCTGCTTTTAAAAAGCAACGGCGAGACGGTCGAAAAGCTGAAAAAGGAGCTTGTGTCAAAGGCGAGGGAAGCGGCGGCGGCGGCGGACAAGATAACCGAGCTTAGAAAAAAAGCCGCGACAAGACTTTCAAAGGAAATAACCGAGCAGCTTCACTATCTTGATCTTGAAAAGACGGTGTTCGAGGTTTCGGTAACCGATATAAGCGGAGAGGACGGAAAAAAACGCTTTTCCCAAAACGGCTGCGACAGCGTGGAGTTTCTTATTTCAACCAACCCCGGAGAGCCACTTAAGGCGCTTTCGAAGGTTGCCTCGGGCGGTGAGCTTTCAAGAGTAATGCTCGCGCTTAAGAGTGTGCTTGCCGACAGCGACGGCGTTCAGACGTTAATCTTCGACGAAATAGACGCCGGTGTTTCGGGAAAGACCTCAGAAAAAATCGGAATTCGACTCGGCGGTCTTTCAAAGGCTGTGCAGGTATTATGTATAACCCACTCCGCACAGATTGCCGCTTATGCGGATACCCATTATAAGATAATTAAAGCCGAGAAGGACGGACGCTCGGAAACCTCGGTAAAGGAGCTTGGCAGAGAGGAACGGATTAGCGAGCTTTCCCGTATAATGGGTGGTATAAGCATTACAGAGACAGTAAGAAAAACAGCGGACGAAATGCTCTCGTCGGCGGGAAAATAAAATCCGTCAAGGCTCTTTCGCTTTTAAAAACAGAAAATTTCACACTAAGAGATTTTATTTTCAGAGCGCACATAAAAATTAAGTTAAAAATAATATTTATATAACAAAATGGAGAAAAACAATGGGACTTTACAAAGAGTTTGAAGAAAGAGGAATGATTGCCCAGGCAACTAACCCTGAGGCTATCGAAAAATTACTTGACAGCGAGAAGGTTACCTTTTATATAGGCTTTGACCCGACTGCGGACAGCCTTCACGTAGGACATTTTCTGCAGATGAAAATTATGGCTCATATGCAGCAGCACGGACATCACCCCATCGCGCTTTTCGGCGGCGGTACGGGAATGATAGGAGACCCTTCGGGAAAAAGCGATATGCGCAAAATGATGACGAAGGAAACCATTGCGCACAATATCGAGTGCTTCAAGGCACAGATGTCTAAATTCATCGACGTCTCAGACGGAAAGGCCACCTTTGTAAACAACGGAGATTGGCTCCTCGATATGAATTACATCGACTTTTTACGCGACATCGGTGTTCATTTCTCTGTAAACCGTATGCTCTCTGCAGAGTGCTACAAGGCAAGACTCGAAAGAGGTCTTACCTTCCTTGAATTCAACTATATGCTCATGCAAAGCTACGACTTCTACAAGCTTAACGAAGACTTCGGCTGTCGGCTTGAGTTCGGCGGAGACGACCAGTGGTCTAACATCATAGGCGGCGTTGAGCTTATCCGCCGTAAGACGGGTAAGGAGGCTTACGGTCTTACCTTCACCCTTCTTACCAACAGCGAGGGCAAAAAGATGGGTAAAACCGAAAAGGGCGCCGTTTGGCTAGATCCCGAAAAAACACCCCCGTATGAATTTTTCCAGTATTGGAGAAACGTAGGCGACGCCGACGTTATAAAATGCTTAAAGCTTCTCACCTTCTTACCTATGGAGAAGATAAGAGAATACGAAAAGCTGGAGGGCTCCGAAATCAATAAGGCAAAAGAGGTTCTTGCTTACGAGGTAACAAAGCTTATCCACGGCGAGGAAGAAGCAGAAAAGGCGCTTAACGCCGCAAGAGCGGTATTCGGAGCGGGAACCGCGTCTGCGGATATGCCCACGACCGAGATTTCGGCAGACGCCTTTGCCGACGGTAAAATAAGCGTTGTTGACCTTATGCTTTTAAGTAAGCTCGCCGCATCTAAAGGAGAGGCAAGACGCCTTATAACTCAGGGCGGTATCACCCTTAACGACGAAAAGGTAACCGACATAGCCGCCGCTGTTGACAAGGCAGTATTCGAAAATCCCGTAATTATCAAAAAGGGTAAAAAGGTTTTCCATAAGTTCGATTTAGTTTAATTTAAATTAGCCTTAGTTTACCTATTCTCCCCTCTTAAACGACAAGGGGTATCTTATAACCAACAACCTGCCACAGGCAGATGTAACTCATAACTTGCCATAGGTAATCATAACTCAAAAACGGGGTACTTATGAAAAAAGACTTTTGTTTCTTTCTTAAGGACGCCCAAAATAAAGGTTGTTTAAATTACCTTGAAAACCTTAGTCTTTCGTCGGTATCCTCGATAGGCACCGGCGGAACAGCGCGCTTTTTCGTTACCCCCTATACCGCAGACGCGTTAATAAAAACGGTAGATGCGGCAAAAAAGCACGGGGTGCGCTTCACCGTTATCGGCAACGCCACGAATATCCTCTTTCCCGACGGCAAGTTCGACGGAGCGATAATTTCAACGAGGAAAATCTGCGGCGTTTCGGTAAGAGACGGACTTATATACGCCGATTGCGGCACACCCCTACCCTCTCTTTCAAAGGCTGCGCTTGAAAACGCATTTACCGGCTTTGAGGGGCTTGTATCAATTCCCGCTACGGTAGGCGGCGCCTTAGTCTCAAACGCGGGCGCATACGGGTGCGAAATCTCAGATAACCTCATCTCATTTTCGGTTTATCTTCCCGAAAGCGGAAGGCTTGAAACACGACTACCGAAGGACTTTCCGTTTTCCTACCGCTTAAGCTGTGCGACCGACGGAGGGGCCATCATTCTTTCCGCCGTTTTTGAGGGAAGGACTGCTGCGCGGAGCGAAATATCGAAAAGAATGTCGGAAAACAAAGAAAAAAGAAAAAACACGCAGCCATCGGGAGTTAAAAGCGTGGGTAGCTTTTTTAGGAAGCCCGACTACGTTACTTTAAATAAAAACGTTCCGCCCCCCTACTACGGAAAGAGCGCGGGTGAGCTTATCGACATCTGCGGCCTTAAAGGAGCAGCGGTAGGCGGCGCGTGCGTTTCGGAAAAACACGCGGGCTTTCTCATAAATCAAGGTGGCGCTACGACAGACGACTTTTTAAAGCTCTCAGGCGAAATAAAAGCCACTGTTTTTGAAAAAACAGGCGTGCGTCTCGCCGAGGAATGCGTAATACTGCCGTCCATAAACAAAAAAACGGAATAGACTGTCTTTTTTTCTGAAAACACAGAAGATTAATATAAATTTTTACGTTGCTATAAAGCGGAAAGGAATTTTAAATGCGTTACGTAATCGTTACAGGAATGAGCGGAGCCGGAAAATCAAATGCGGCAAACACGCTTGAGGATATGGGCTTTTACTGCATTGACAATATGCCCGTTGCCCTTATTTCAAAATTTGCCGAGCTGTACTCCGAAACCAATTCAACCCGCGACGTCGCCTTTATTATCGACGTAAGAGGCGAAACGGATTTTACTCCTCTTGAAAACGAAATCAAGTCGTTAAAGGATCACGGTTACGACTGCACTGTTCTCTTTATGCACTGTACCGACTCTGTTCTTATAAACAGATACAAGGAAACGAGAAGAATACACCCCCTCTCCGCGTTTCAAAACATTCCCGTCTCAGAGGCGCTTATACTTGAAAGAAAGCTCCTTGCAAACATTTTCGACCTTGCCGACTTTAAAATCGATACCACCTATCTTACCGCCGCGCAGTCAAGAGAGCAAATTCAGGCGCTCCTTTCAAAGTCATCCGATAAGAGAAAGAGACTGGCAATAAACGTAATGTCCTTCGGCTTTAAAAACGGAAACGTTGCCGAGGCTGACCTCATTTTTGACGTAAGATGCTTTCCTAACCCTTTCTATATTCCCGAGCTTAAGGAACACACAGGTCTCGAAGCGCCCGTAAGAGAGTACGTTATGAGCTTTCAGCAGACGATGGTCTTTCTTGAAAAGCTTTACGATATGCTTGACTTTCTTATCCCTCACTATATTTCCGAGGGAAAGAAAAACCTTACCGTCGCCATAGGCTGCACGGGCGGAAAGCACCGCTCTGTTACGGTAGCCGAGGCTCTTGCCACTCATTTAAGGGAAAACGGCGAAAACGTCGCGGTAATTCACAGAGACATAAATAACGGAAAACACTAACAACGTGTATGTTTATCCGTGCTGTAAAACCGCTACTTGCTTTTTAAAGCTGCGAAAAAACATCTTTTATAAAAAGATAAAAAGGCGATTATCTGTTTTACCCAAATGGCGACAAGACTCTTGTTCGCTTTCATGCTGTAAAACAGACATCGACGACATAAAAAAGGAAACTTCCCCATGAATTTTACGGAAAGGCTTTCCGCTCAAATTAAAAACAGCTTCTTTTATTGCAGACCGCTGGCATTACTGTCAGCGGCTTTTCTCGTTTCTCTGTTTCTTTTTAAGCTAAACCTTCTTTACTTTCTTATATTCGTACTTATCGTACTTCTGTACTGCGCATATCTTCTCGTTTCGGGATACAGTCTTTTTAAGCTGAAAAACGTTCTTCCCTATCTCCTTTTATTTTCGGTATGTCTCTCCGCTACCGTTTCGATTCCGCAGATTATAGGCAAACAAAGAGCGGAAAAATATATCGGTAAAACGACAGAGGTAAAGGCGGTTATCGAAAGCACGTATTATTCCGAAAGCTTCGGGTCTATGCACAAAGTGAAGCTAAAGGAAATAGGAGGCGAAAGGGTAAGCGGAAAAGCTATCCTTGACCTTTCCGTGGTTCTGGAATTTAACGAATACGACACAGTTATACTCGACGCCGCGATTAGCGATGCGCAGGCTACGGCGCTCGGCGCCGACACTCTTAGCCTTTTGTCGGACAACGTCTATCTCACCCTCACCTCAGATACGGTAAAACACGTAACAGACGAAAACAAAAATGGCTTTTTATACCGAATGCACACCGTTAAGGAGGCAATGTCGGACTTTCTTCGCGACTGTCTTTCTCCCGAAGCGGCAAATTACGCGATAGCTCTTTTCGTTGGAGACACCGCAGCGTTGCCCGGCAGCTTTAAACGCGATATGTCTGCGCTCGGTATCTCGCATATTCTCGCGGTAAGCGGTATGCATACCTCAATGCTTGCCGCTATGGTAAGCTTTCTTCTTAACAGAACGCGCTCGGGAAGAAAAACAAAAGCTGTGATAGTTTCGGCAGCAGGTCTTGTCTTTATGTGTATCGCTGGGCTTTCGCCCTGTGTTGTCAGAACGGTTATTATGCTTATACTTTCGGTCATTCCCTGCTTTTTCGGGCGCAAGGGAGACAGTATAACCGCGCTTATGCTTTCAGCAGTTATTATCTGCGTTATCTCACCTAGCAGTGTTCTTTCTTGCAGCTTTCTCCTCTCCTTCTTTGCTACCCTCGGTCTCGTTCTATCCGCTCAGTATATATCAAAAAGAGCAAGAGGGGCGCTCTATAAATCGCGAAGCGGTAATATGAAAGGAATATACCGTGTGTTTAAAGCGCTCGTTCTCGCGACGGTTGTCAGCACCTCCGCATCGGCCTTCACAGTTCCGGTTATCGCTATGTATTTCGGTCAGGTATCCTTTATTTCGGTAGCCGCCAACTTTGTCGCCGTCCCCTGCTCCGATTACTCGATGATTCTTCTCGTCGCAGTTTTTATTACCGGCAAAATTCCGATACTCGGGAAGCTTTCCGTTTTTCTTTTTGAGGTGCTTTACGCTTTTCTCCTTTCCTTTTCAAGGTTTATGACCAAAAGCTTTGAAACGACGGTCTCGCTTCGATATCCGTTCTTTACCGTTTTGCTTATTCTTTTCGTCTGCATAATTCTCTTTTTAAGACTTCGGGGTATAAGAAACCCCGCCTCCCCACTTGCGGCGTTTCTCGTCTGTACCGTTATCTTCACCTCCTGCGTACAGATACATTCCGTCTCGGTAGCTTACAGAGGCGAGGTTATTTATACCGCAGGCGAAAATTCTGAGGGACTTCTGGTTACAAGCGGAGAGAAAAGCCTTTACATAGATATAGGAAACGGAGCAAAAACATTACCCGTACCCTCCGTTGCCCTCGCCGAAACGCGATACTATCAAACAAAACTCAGCGGATATATGTTCACTCATTACCACAGCAGGCACATAGGAACAATTAAGTATCTTCTTTCCGTCGGATATATCGAAAGACTGTATCTGCCCAATCCCGAAACCGACAGCGAGCGTTCCTTTTACGATTCAATAGTAAAGATAGCAACGGGAGAGGCCGAGATAATAAGCTTTATAAGAGGCGAGACGGTTAAGTTTGAAAACGCCGTTATAGATACCTTGCCTTACACCCTGCTTGAACGCTCCACCCATCCCCCGATTGCCGTAAAGGTAACCTTCGGAGACAAAGCTCTAATCTTTGTCGGATCCTCTGTTATGGAATCGCAGTCGGCGTTTTTCGTCTCGAAAATGCTTAGCGGATGTAAAACCTTAATTCTCGGTGGGCACGGCCCTAAAAACAAGGAAAGCTTTAAATTTTTTGCACCAACCGATATAAACGTATATCTGTCCCCGTATGAGGACTATGACGAAGAGAACATCTTTGCGGGCGGTAGCTTTAACTATATGCGTGCCGATAATAGCGGATTTCTGAGCGCGGTTTTCACGTTTTAGCCGAAAAACGTATTCGCGAGATTAAAATGTTTTTTACGTATAACAACAAAGCGGCTGAGGAGTAGCTCCCGCCGCTTTGTTACATATAATTTTTCCGTACACCCACCCTATCTTGCCATTCTACGGCAAAGCTCGGTAAAATCAATACCTCTGTACTCCGCGGCAAGAGGAAGAAGGCTGGTACATGTCATTCCGGGAATGCTGTTTGCCTCTAAAACGTATATTAGGTTCGTTTTATTTTCTATCATCATATCAATTCTGCTAAAGCCCGATAGCCCAAGCGCCTTGTGTGTTCTCTCTGCAAGACGCATGGCGCGTTCCGTTAACTCCTGCGGTATTTCGGCAGGGGTTATTTCTACCGTTTTTCCCGCCGTGTACTTGCTTTCGTAGTCATAAAAGCCGTCTTTCGGTATTATTTCGGTTACTGCCAACGCCCTTTCGTCAAGAATACCGACGGTAATCTCCCGTCCCCTTATCTCGGCTTCCATAAGCACAGTTTCGGAGCTTTCAAGCGCGGCAGCTACCGCCAAATTCAGCTCACCGGGTGATTTAACAACGGTAACTCCAACACTTGAACCCTCGCGGGTGGGCTTTACAACGCAGGGAAACCGAGGGGGCATAGGCGGTTTTTTCTGATTTTTTGAATACACGGTATAAAGCGGCGTAGGAATACCCACGCTTTCAAAAATTCTTTTTGATCTCAGCTTATCCATAGCGTCGGCAGCTCCCTCGGGTGAACTGCCGAAGTATTTTATTCCAAGGCACTCAAAAAGCGCCGCGAGTCTGCCGTTTTCACCTATTCCTCCGTGTAAGCAGATAAAGACCGCATCTGCCTCCCTACAAAGCGAAATAACACTATCCGTTATAAACGCGCGTCTTTGCTTTTCGGAGCCACCTGTTTCCTCAAAACCGTAAAAATAAGAGCTTTTATTTTCGCTCTCAAAAGCTTTCGAAAAAGGAGCTTCCGTGTCATCTGTCTCCTTAGTGTTCAAAAAAACCGTTTCCGTGTCGTCTGTCTCCTTAGTGTTCGAAAAAAACGTTTCCTTATTTTCAGCCTCTCCAAAGTCCGAAAACCGAGAGCGCGTGCTTTTATTTTCGCCCTTCCCCAAAAAAACATAGCCACTTTCTTTACTTTCGGCAAAAAGAGAGCTTGAATTCTTAAGCGCATCAAAATCGGTAAAAAAATGCGCCCCTTCCGTATTAACCTCGCGCGCGGGATCGATGAGCGCCGTCTTAAACCCAAGGCGACAAAACGCCTCTGCTACCCTTCTCCCGGAGGCTATGGAAACCTCTCTTTCCGAGCCGTCCCCTCCGGCAAGTACAAGTAATTTTTTCATTGTGTTTTTCCTTTCGGTCGTTTTAATGTATTATAGGTGCGCTTTAAAGCGCAAAAACGGTCTGTCTAACGTTTAGACAGACCGTTTTATATTTTTTCTTCGCTATATTTTATCTTTGCTTTTTTATATGAAAAACTGCTCTCAAAATCGGAACGAGCGGTTTCGGGGCTTTTACAACGACGATTTTCATTTTAACACCGTCCTTTCATAAAGCGGTTTCATTTTAAAAACTTCGTTATTTGGAAAAGAGACAAAGCGCGCCAAACGCGACGGATACCGCCGCGGTAGCGCCTACGAGAACGCATGGCGGAAGAAATAGCGTAAGAAGTATTCCCGCGCTGAAGGCGGGAAGCATTATCGTCGCAATATCACAAATAGAGTTATGGCATTTTATCGTACTCATTCCCTTCCTTTTGCCGATTAAGTACGCGAAAACGGTTTTTCTGCCTAACCACTGCTTTTGGCATATAAGCTCCCTTAGACCAAGGCAACTCCGTTTCGACTTTCGCCCTTTTATAGGCTCTAACCATATTCTATGCCGAAAAACGCCTTTTGTTGAATTTTAAAAGTAAATTACTTATTTTTTTTACTGCTGAACGGATGTGCTATCTTTATTTCCTCGTATATTTTCACAAAGCTTTCGTGCCGTTGCCGCGCGATTTTTCCATCCCTTACCGCCTTTAATACCTCGCACCCCTCTTCTCTTAAATGAGTGCATTTACGGTATCTGCAATCTGATGAAAACTCTGAAAATTCGGGGAAAAGCCTCTCTATATCCTCTTTTAATATGCTGTCTATTGAGGCTAAATCAAAAATCCCAAAGCCGGGGGTGTCGGCTAAAAACGCGCTGCCGCTGCTCGGGTTTTCGTCAAGCGGGTATAGGGTAACCGCTCTCGTGGTATGCTTTCCGCGGTATATTTTTCGGCTTACCTCTCCCGTTTTAAGCATAAGAGAGGGGAAAAGGGCGTTAAGAAGCGAGGATTTTCCAACTCCGCTCTCTCCCGCAAAAAACGATGTGCGCCCTATGCTTTCGTTCTTTATAAAGTCTAAAAGCTCATCTACACCCTCTGCGCTTTCCGACGAGGTAACGAATACCTTATACCCGCTCTTTTCGTAAACCTCGCGCAGCTCCTGCGCTTTTTCAGGTGAAACGTCGCTTTTGGTAACTATGATTACCGTCTCAGCGCCGTAGTACTCGGCGGCAACGGCAAGCTTGTCAATGGTGATGTAAGAGGGGGCGGGGGTAGCGGTAGAGACGGTGATAAACAGGGTATCTATGTTAGCTGCCGGGGGCTTTTCGAAGAAATTTTTGCGCGGCAAAATGCCGTCGATAACCGAAGCTCCGTTTTTCTCCTCGGTAACAGTTACGTTATCTCCGGGATACGGCGAAATTCTATCAAACCTGAAATTACCTCTTGCGCGGCATTCAAGCATTTTTCCGTCCTCGGTTATAACTCTGTAAAGTCCGCCTATTCCCGATAATATTTTTCCCTTTTGTCTTATCTTTTCGTTTTCCGACATTTTTCTCCCCGCTTTGCTGCCGTTACGCAACTGTAATTTTAAACGTTTTTCTTACCCTTAAAAGTGTTGATGAAAAGCCGATGAAGGATTTTCGCCGCAAGGCAAAGCCTTCTGTTTTTTCTTTCAAATCCGCTTTCTCTTTTCATTATATACAATTTTGGGGTGAAAATCAAGAGTTTTTCTCGCTTTTTAAAAAATTATGGGGTAAGTAAATCAAAATCCTTTCCAAAATATGTTTACAATTTAACGTTAAAATTTTTATTAAATTATGATATAATAACATTACTTATAATTATTTATTATAAGATTACTTTATTTTTAAGCTTACGTATCATACAATTAGACTTTTACGAAAGGAAAATCAATATGGCAGAAAAACATAAAACGGATGCTAAAAACAAGGTAACCGGAAAAGCCGCCGTCAACGTAAAATATGTTTTTTCCGTTGGGCTTTCCGTGTTTTTCCTGATTTTGCTGTCCCTTCTGTCCTACTTAAGCGGACTCGATCCGATTAGGTCGCTCCTGCTCGGCATACTCTCACTTATCGGGTACGCCTGTGTTATAGCACTGTTTAATCTTTTCCTCGTTTATACGAAAAAGAAAAAAGAGGATAAGGACAGCGCAGAAAAGCTGCGCCTGCGTTTTTCGGAGGACCTCCCTCTCGGAGCCTTTGCAAGACTTAATCAGCCCTGCGCTATATGCAACGAGGACGCAAGGATAGTCTGGATGAACAAAGCCTTTGCAAACAGAACTCCGAGACAGATGCTCATAAAGGGCGACATTGAATTTAATACCCTTTTCGACTATTCTAAAGGAAAATACGTCGGAAAGAAGGAGATCTCAATTCCACCCTCCGAGCTTGCCGAAACAGGACTTTTCGCAAAGCTTGCCGACACCGAAAACGGAGTTACTCTCGTAGGAACTCACGGCTTTGGCGGTGAGTGGACTATGCACTCCTACACTTACGTTTCAAACGAAAACGATTTTTATATTCTCGTTTTCACAGAGGATACCGAGAGAAACAGCTGGATAAAAAATTATCACGACAACCTTACTCACATAGCGTATATCGTTATAGACAACCTTGAGGAGCTTGCGCAGTCGGAGCAGGAAAGCTACCGTCAGGCATCAACTCAGGTTGACGCAATAATAAAGGCGTGGGCGGCGGAAAACGACGCGTTTATCAAAGAGTATGAGCGTGAAAAATACGTTATGGCATTCCACCACGATAAGCTCTCTACCCTTGACAAAAAGAGGTTTGACATACTTGAAAAGGTAAGTAAAGTACGGATAGGCTCCGAAAACCTTTCCGTTACCGTTTCTCTCGGAGTTTCCTCCGAGACAGGTCCTCTTGATGAAAAGGACAGGGTGGCTCAGTCCGCGCTTGAAATGGCTCTTCAGCGAGGCGGAAACCAAGCGGTTGTAATGATGGGCAACTCCCCGAAATTCTACGGAGCAAAGTCCCTTACCTCGCTTAAACGCTCGGGAGTAAGACACAGAGTATTTGCGGATAAGCTGATTTACAGAATGAACAAATGCTCAAACGTTATAATAATGGGACACAGAAATCCCGACTTTGACGCTCTCGGCTCCTCCGTAGGACTCGCGCGCCTTGCAATGTCGCTCGGAAAGCCGACCAATATTATAGCCAATACAGAGGATCCAAATCTTCGCGACTGCTTTGTAAAGCTATTCTCTATGCCGGAATACGCAGGTATGTTTATCGACGCAACAGAGGCACAGGAAAAGCTTACAGCCGACACCCTCGTTATCTGCTCCGACGTCAATAACCCCGATAACTTCGAATCGGTAAACGTCGCTAACAACGCGGACTACCTCTTTATAATCGACCACCACAGACAGAGTGAAAAAACTCCCGAGACAGTTCCTGAACGCAGAGAAATCCTGATAGTTCCCTCAGCTTCGTCAGCCGCGGAGCTTGTATCGGAAATTCTGGAGCTTGGACTCCCCGGAAACGCAAAGCTTAACCACGAGGAAGCAGACATAATGTTCGCGGGAATACTTCTCGACACCAAGAACTTTACGAGAAACGCACAGGTCCCCACGTTCGGCGCTGCAATTTATCTGCGTGATAACGGAGCCGATCCGATTAAGGCGCAGGCTCTGTTTAAAACCGAGCTTGACGAGTTCCGTCAGGAAAGCGCGTTTTCAACCGACCTTGAAATATACAAGGACTACGTTGTAATTGCGAAGGAAACCGGCGAAGAAGCTTCTCCCATGAAGCGAATAACCGCTGCCAAAACCGCCGACAGACTGCTTAACATTAAAAAAATCAGAGCGTCCTTCGTTGTTGCGAAAATGCAGAGCGACGTCTTTATTTCCGCCCGTTCCGACGGTTCGGTCAACGTTCAGCTTATCATGGAAACCCTCAGAGGAGGCGGCCATTACAACGCCGCGGCAACCATGCTCAAGGAAACCACGGTTGATGAGGCTGTGGAAAAGCTTAAGCAAAGCATCTCGGCTTATTTCGGCATAGAGGAAGTAGAAGCGCCCGTTAAAAAAAGGCGCAGAAGAAAAGCCGGCAAAAAATAATGCCGAGCACTCGCGTGGAATTCTATATTTAAAACTCATGGCACTCAATATTCAGATGCGCGGTGTTCAATATTTAAGACGCATGGCGTTCAATATTTGGGACGCAGGCGTTATATATTGAAAAACGCGTGGTATTCTAAGCTCCGAAAAGCTCGGAACTCATTGTTTTAACTGTAAAACAACATTCTTTCACTTTGAATTTAGAAAGGAAGGTTTACCAAAATGAAGGTAATACTTACACAGGACGTAAAGGCCCAGGGAAAAAAGGGCGAGCTTATAGACGTATCGGAAGGATACGCAAGAAACTTTCTTATTCCGAAAAAGCTTGCTGTTGAAGCAAACGCAAAAAATATGACGGAATACAAAAACGCTGAAAAGTCAAGACAGATTCAGGAAGAAAAGGAGCTTGCTCTGGCTAAGGAAACAGCGGAAAAGCTTGTTGGCTGCGTTGTAAAAATCCAACGTTCCTCCGGCGCCGACGAAAAGCTTTACGGCTCTGTCGGAAGCAAGGATGTGGCTGACGCTCTCCTTCAGCAGTTCAAAATCGAGATAGATAAGAGAAAAATTCAACTGAGCGATCCGATAAAGAACTACGGAACCTACGAAGCGGCTGTAAAGCTCCACGCCAAGGTTACGGGAAAAATTAATTTTGTGGTTGTAAAATAATATGGAAATTCAAAACACTAACGTACCCGTTTCTTACGAAGCGGAGCAGAGCGTCATCGGCGCAATTCTTATTAAATCCGACTACTTCGGAGACCTTATAAACTACGTATCGGGAAACGATTTTTACGTTGACGAGCACAGAGAAATATTTTTCGCCATGCACGACCTCTTTTTATCCAGCAGAAACATTGACCATATAACGGTTATAGACACGCTGGTTACAAAGGGTGTAATGGACGCCGAGCGCGCAAAGGCGGCTATAATGAAGATAGTGGCGGCGGTTCCGTCTGCGGCAAACGCCGTTGACTACGCAAAGATAGTAAGAGACCGTTCCGTTCGCCGTCAGCTTATAGAGATTTGTCGCGAGATAGAGGAAAGCGCGGCATCGGAAACCGATTCCGCAGAGCACATTTTAGAGCTTGCCGAAAAGAAGGTTTACTCCATCTCCGATAAAAACGTCAGAGGAAATTTCAGACATATAAAAGAGATTATAGGCGCAAACTACCGCCATCTCCAGCAGCTTTCGCAAAATCCCGAGGAAACCTCGGGTATTCCGACCGGATTTTCCTCGATAGACAACCTTCTTATAGGAATGGGCGCGGGAGACATGGTTCTTGTCGGAGCGCGTCCCGGTGTGGGAAAAACCTCATTTACAATGAACATAGCTACCAAGGCCTCAAAGGTTATCGGCAAAACCGTATGTGTTTTCTCGCTGGAAATGTCAGCGGAGCAGCTTGTTATGCGTATGATTTCAAGCGAAGCGAGAGTCAACAACACCGTTTTCCGTTCCGGTAAGCTTCAACCTGATGACTGGCAGCAGGTAGCTTACGCGGTAAACTCGCTTTCGGAGTGTGACGTGCTTATAGACGACACCCCCGGTATGTCTGTAACCATGATGAAGAGTAGGCTGCGCAGAGTAAAAAATCTCGGACTTGTCGTAATTGACTATCTCCAGCTTATGCAAGAGGAGACGAGAACCGACAACCGCGCTCAGGCAGTAGGCGAAATTTCCAGAGGAATAAAGCTTATGGCAAAGGAGTTCGGCGTGCCCGTTCTGACCTGCGCTCAGCTTAACCGAGCGGTTGAGTCAAGAAAAGAGGGCGTGCCTCAGCTTTCCGACCTTCGTGATTCCGGTTCAATCGAGCAGGACGCTGACAGCGTAATGTTCCTTCACAAAAACGAAAACGAGCCTCAGAAGGTTCAGGTTATTGTAGCTAAAAACAGACACGGAGCCACTGGTACGGCAGAGCTTGGCTGGACGCCTGAATTTACCAGCTTCTACACGCTTGAACACAACTTAACGGAGCAGTAATCTTATTATCCTCCGAAGGTATGAAAACCACCTAACGGGGAGTAGTTTTAATATCTTCTAAAGGTGTAAAACCACTTAACGGAGAGTAATTTTAATATTTTCTAAAGGAGTAAAACACCGCTTAACGGAGTGTAGTTTTAATATTTTTCAGACGTAAAATTATCTCTTTCATAAAGCAAAACGCGTACAGAAAACAAGTACTAAGCAAAATGAGTAATGATTTAAAACGAAAAAACTTAAGCGTTATCGAAAAGGTTTACGAAACGGTAACGCAGAACGGTCTTATAAATAGCGGAGAAAAAATCCTTATCGCGCTTTCGGGCGGGGCGGATTCCGTCGCGCTGATTTCCATTCTTAAAGCGCTTTCAAAAAGGCTTAACATAGAGCTTTTTGCCGCGCATCTGAATCACGGTATAAGAGGCGCTGAGGCTGACAGAGACGAGCGCTTCTGCATAGAGCTATGCGGAAAAATGGGGCTGCCTATCGAAGCACGACGCGTTTTTGTTCCCGCCGAAGCAAAAAAGACGGGAGAGGGCCTTGAGGAATGCGCCAGAAGGCTTCGTTACGCATTTCTTAACGAGTGCGCTGAAAAGCACGGCTGCCAAAAAATCGCCACGGCGCATCACGCCGACGACAATATTGAAACGGTACTCCTGCATCTGATAAGGGGCTCGGGGCTTAACGGACTTATCGGTATTTCCGCAAAACGAGAAAATATTATAAGACCGCTTCTCTCACTAAGAAAAAAAGAGCTTCTTCTCTATCTTGAAAACGAAAAGCTCGAATATGTTTTCGACAGCACAAACGACGATACAAAAATGACTCGTAACAAGATAAGACACGAGCTGCTGGGCGCGGTTTACGAGATAAACCCGAGGGCTGACGCGGCTTTTTCGAATATGAGCAGTCTCGTCGATGAGGATAACAGATATCTCGTCTCCCTTGCCGAGGCAGTGGATAAAAGGGCAACGCTTCACGAGCTATCAACGCTTCCTTTCCCGATTTTATCTAGATTTTTACAGCTCAGATATGCGGAATACGTAAGCTCCGCTTCCGTTCCCAAGGAAAGACCTCCTCAGCTTTCCTACGTCCATCTTAACCCATTAGTGGAGTTTATTAAGACAGGAAAAGGAAATGCGGATTTCTCGCTTCCGGGAAAAATCACGGCGCACGTCAGTGCTCGCGGTGTAGAGCTTGGAGACGCCGACAAAGACTTATCGGAGTACTATGAAATCCCTTTAAAATGGGGCGAAAATAATATTTCACAGTGCGGCTACAAAATCTTAATAACAAATGATAAAAATGTCGCAGATGAGTGGCAAAACATTTACAAATTATCTATACCGGCGTCGGTAAATTTTGGTACAATACCTAATAAAGAAAACACGGGGCTTTTCGTAAGAGCCAAAAGAACGGGCGACAAGTACGTTTACGGTGGACACACACGAAACGTAAGACGTAGGCTTATCGATTTAAAAATCCCCGCCTACGAAAGAAGCCGTATTCCCTGCATATATGACAAGGACGGAATAATCCTTGTTCCGTACCTCAGGGTTGCCGACAGGGTGCGCCCCGAAAAGGGAAAAGAACAGATTTATATAATTTGCGCGGACACGGAAAAAACAGAATAAAATTTATTTAAAATAAATTAGGAGGACGTTATGATAGATTGGACAGAAGACGTTGAAAGCGTACTCGTTAGCGAAAGCGAGATTAAGGAGATAGTAGAAAGCCTTGCAAAACAGATAGAAAACGACTACAAGGACGAGGAAAAAATCGTGCTCGTCGGAGTTTTAAAGGGGTCTGCGGTCTTTATGACCGACCTTATGAGAGCGATACATATTCCCACCGAAATAGATTTTATGAGAGTTTCCTCTTACGGAGACAGCTCCGTTTCCTCGGGTAACGTAAACATAATTTTAGATATTAACCGCCCAAAGCTTTCTAACGAAAACATAATTATAGTCGAGGATATAGTTGACAGCGGAAGAACTCTTAAATATCTTGTTTCCTACCTTAAAAACAAGGGTGCAAAGAGCGTTAAAACGGTAACGCTTCTTGACAAGCCGAGCCGCAGAGAGGTTGACTTTAACCCCGAATACGTCGGAAAGCAAATCGAGAACAAGTTTGTTATAGGCTACGGACTTGACTACTCGGAAAGGTACAGAACGCTTCCTTACGTTGGAGTAATTAAACCGGAAAAAATATAAATATTTAAAAAAGTAAATACAAATGCAAATATTTGACATAATAATTAAAGATAGATAATAGATTGCATTGGAATATACAGTAAAGCAAACTCATTTCGGAGATTTAAAATGAACAGAAAAAACAACAAACGCATTATTTTTTACGTTATTTTTGCCTTGTTTTTACTTGCGGTAGCCGCAAGCGCCCTGGCACCGCTCCGCGCGCAGAGATACAACTACGAGGAACTGTGCAAGGATATATCGGCAGGCAACATAATCGAGGCAACGGTAACCGAAGGCGGTAAAATAACGGTTAAAACAGCTCAAGGGGTAACGAAAACCTTTAAATTTACCAATATGAGCTATCAGGACTTCTACGATCATTACCGTGATAAGATACAGGAGCAGATTGACGCAGGGACGCTTAAATATAACTTAGAGCAGCCCTCAGGCACAGCGGCGTGGGTTTCTTATATCCCCTATATACTGCTTATCGGTATGCTTATCCTTACGATAGTCGTTTTCGTAAAGATGTCGGGCGGCAGAGGCGGTGCCTTAAATAACTTCGGCAAAGCAAGAACAAAGCTCGGAACGGACGAAAAGAAAAAGGTTCTCTTCCGCGACGTCGCAGGCGCAGACGAGGAAAAGGAAGAGCTTAAGGAAATAGTTGACTTTTTAAAGGATCCCGGAAAATACACCCGTCTCGGCGCAAAAATTCCTCACGGCGTTCTTCTCGTCGGTCCTCCCGGAACGGGTAAAACCCTTCTCGCAAAGGCTGTCGCCGGCGAGGCAGGAGTTCCCTTCTTCTCTATCTCCGGCTCCGATTTCGTTGAAATGTACGTCGGTGTCGGCGCTTCAAGAGTACGCGACCTTTTTGAAAACGCTAAAAAATATCCCGCTTCAATAGTATTTATAGACGAAATAGACGCCGTCGGACGCCACAGAGGCGCAGGTCTTGGCGGTGGACACGACGAAAGAGAGCAGACGTTAAACCAGCTGCTCGTTGAAATGGACGGATTCGGCTCGGGTAGTGCCGTAATAGTTATGGCGGCAACCAACCGCCCCGACATTCTTGACCCCGCGCTCCTAAGACCGGGACGCTTTGACCGTCAGATAACAGTCGGATACCCCGACATAAAGGGTAGGCTTGATATACTCAAAATTCACGCGCAGGGTAAACCCTTTGAGGACGAGGTTTCGCTTGAAAAGGTAGCGAAAACCACCGTTGGCTTTACCGGCGCAGACCTTGCAAACCTTCTTAACGAGGCGGCGCTCCTTGCCGCAAGACGCGGAAAGCATCTTATAGGCGAGCAGGAGCTTGAGGACGCTTCCATTAAGGTTATAGTAGGTACCGAAAAGCGCTCCAGAGTGGTTAAGGAAAAGGAAAAGAAGCTTACCGCATACCACGAGGCAGGACACGCAATTCTCACTAAGCTCCTTCAGCCCGACAATCAGGTTCACCAGATTTCGGTTATACCCACGGGTGGCGCGGGCGGTTATACGATACACAGACCTAACGAGGATCGCTCCTACGGTTCAAGAAACGAGATGAAGAGTGAAATAGTCGTTCTTCTCGGTGGACGTATGGCAGAAAAGCTCGTGCTTGGAGATATTTCCACAGGGGCGTCAAATGACATTCAGAGAGCCACGTCTATCGCTCGCAGCATGGTTACACGTTACGGCATGAGCGAGCGCCTTGGGCCGCTTGTTTACGGCTCTGAGCACAATTCCGACGAGGTGTTCCTCGGACGTGATTTCAATTCTCAAAAGAATTATTCCGAAACTACCGCTTCCATTATAGACGAGGAGATAAAGCTTATCGTCTGCGAGGCTTACGAGACAGCCGAAAGACTGCTCACGGAAAATATGGCAAAGCTCCACTTTATCGCTTCCTTCCTCTTTAAAAACGAGATTATGGATGAATATCAGTTTGAGGCTGTTATGAACGGCGAGGCCGATACCGTAGAGGCGCTTGAAGCTCTTTCCGAGGAAAGAAAGCGCCGCAGCAAAGAGGAAAACGATCAGAAGGCAAAGCGCGATGCCGAGGAAAGAGAAAGAATGCTTGAAGCGGAAAGAAGAAGAATAAATGAGCTTCACGGCATTATAACCCCTCCGTTTAAGTCTCCTTACGATAACGGGGGCGACGGCTCGGACGAAAACGGTAAGCAGTAATCGGTCGCCGTACTCTCTAAAAGTAACCTAAGCAATCTCTTAAACTAACCTTAAGCAATCTCTTAAAGTAAATACTAAAAAACACGCTATGCTTTGCGTTTACAAGGCTTTAGCGTGTTTTTATTTTGCGTAAAAGCGATGCCGTGCTTATACTACTAATATACACCTATTTCGAGCAAAAACCACGCCCCGCGGTTTAAAAAGCACCTTTGGGTGTTTTTAAAAACCCGACCGTAGTGTTTGGTCGGGTTAGCGGATAGCAAAGGCTCCAAAAATCCACCTTTACGAAAAAACAAACGTTACGTTTTTCAAAATTCGCTACGACGAAATTTTGAAAAAAGGTTGCCGTAGTTTTTGGCAACCTTAGTACGCACAAGGCAGGAAATTTACACCCACGCTCTTTTTTCTTTTGGTCCTTTTCTTTTTTCTTCGGAGAAACAAGAAAAGACACAAAAAATAAATATTTTAAAATAAAAAATACGCACCCCTTTCGGAGTGTGCCGGAGAGCCTCCGGTGGCTTGTAGCCGTGATATAAAGAAAGATAATACACAGTGCTTTTTTAGTAAAATAAGAAATACGCACCCCTTTCGGAGTGCGCCGGAGAGCCTCCGGTAGCTTGTAGCCGTGATATAAAGAAAGAAAATACACAGTGCTTTTTTAGTAAAATAAAAAATACGCTCCCCTTTCGGAGTGCGCCGGAGAGCCTCCGGCGGCTTGTAGCCGTGATATAAAGAAAGATAATACACAGTGCTTTTTTAGAAAAAATAAAAGAAATACGCACCCCTTTCGGAGTGCGTATTTCTTTTTTCTGTCTTAGTTGAACAGCTTAAAGAGGTCGCTATTTTCATCATAATAGCTTCCGTCTATTCCGATAAGCTCGTCATCCGCAAGCAGTATAGAGCTCGTAGTAATTACGTCTGCCTCGCGTACTTCGATCGCTTCGGTTTCAGGAGTTATATATTTCTCTTTTTTCATTTTAATATTCCTCCTTTAATTATTTCGTTTCCCATGCTGTTGCAGCATCGCTGTAAAGCTTAATTGCTCTCATAAGGTTCTTCATAGCATCAGTTTCTGCCTTTTCGCTCATAACCTTTGCGTAGTAGAGTGCAGAATAGTTGAAGGTAAGTACGCTCTCGCCGGTCTTTACCTCGAAGGTGAACGTGTCGTCAAGCTCCGTAGCCTTTACTTCTTTTTCTACGTACCAGATGGTCTGGTGCTCTTCTCCGTCTAAGTTCTTAGCGCGGACAGCATTCTGTTCTTCTCCACCTACCGTTACGGTGAAATCACCCTCGGTGATGTCGTAATTAGCAAATCTGAAATATACGCGAAGTCTTACGTTAGACTTAAGCTCAAGCGAGAAGCTGTGGAGAGATACACCGTCGCCGATCTTATCTCCGGTTGCATCTGCTACGCCGGTAAGGTCTGCCTCAACGTAATCTGCCTCAGGGCCGTTTGCAAGTACCGCAGAAGCGTTCTTGCCGTAAACGTCAAGTGCGCCTACAAGGTTTTTAAGCTTCTCGGTTACCTGTCCGTCAAGGTCGCCTATCTCTCTGCCGCTTATATCGTCGATATAGGTCTGTGCGGAGTAGGTGTACTCGGTTCCAAAGCTACCGTCAGTCTTTTCAACACTTGCCTTAATGGTTACGCCTAAATCCTTTGCGGATACGCCGTAGGATACTAAGTAGTAGGTCTTGTCGCCAATAACCTTGGTATCAAGCTCGGAAATATCATATGTTACCATGTCGCCGTCGCGTCCTATCTTAACCGCAGCTGCATTTGCAGTGTCTATGTCGAGGTAGAATACAACCTTAACGTCGCTGCCAAGCTCAAGTTTCTTTCCGTAAAGTGCGGAAACTCCGTCGAACTTGTGTCCGCAGCCTGCGCATGCTCCGTTCTCGTTGCCATAGTGAGTTTCGCCGTCGCAGAAGCCGAGTATTACACCGTCGTCGCCAACAAAATAGCTGACGCCGTCAACGGTGAAGTCCTCAATCTTGTAGCCGCCGAACTCATCGTAGTAACGCTCGTTTCCGTCAAGTCCCGTTGCAAGTCCGGAAGGAGTGTACTCGGTTGCAAAGGGTATTTCATTGTTGTTGTAAGCACTGGTGTGCGTGAATTTAATGTTCTTTACATACTCACCCCTGTAGTTTGCTTCTTTCGAGCAAAAGAGGTTGATGGTATTTACAGTTAATACTTCGGTCCAGTCGAAGGCTTCCCATACATACACGAATGTTAATACGTTGTTAATGTAATAAACAACAATAGGTTTATCGTTAGCACCTCTGGTTATAATGTCAATTCTAATATTGGTATATTCAGTTTGGGATAACGTTGCTAACGTAACGCCCCATTTGTCTGTGTCAAAGGTTTTGCTTCCGAGCTGACCTTTTTCATTGAGATGCAAAAGTCCCACTTCTGCACCTTCGCCTTCTGCGTTATTATAGCCCAATCTTATATAAGCAGAGTTATTAACCGGCAACTCGCTGCCTAATTTAAAATCGAAGGAAATGCTAACGTTATTCGTTCCGCTTCCGTTCGCTTGTAAATATGTCAAGAAGCTTGCGGGTTCTTTACCGGAGTTTGTAAGCTGGATAACCTTTTCTTCGTTATCGTCGGCGTAAATTGCGCCATCGTAAAATCTACCTGCCCACAGGCCTCCGTTAATCGTTCCGAAAGCGGCCTTGTCAGAAAGATTACCGCCGGGTGCAACAGCGTTTCCTACGGTTGCGTTGGTGAAGTTAGACTCAAATCTGACATTCTCCTCGGTTTCGGTCTTGCTCGGTATTCTGCTGGCTAAAACAACGTTGTCGATAGTTAACGCATCGCTTGCCATCGCAGTATTTGCTTTGGCCAGTAAGAATCGTATCTGCGAATGGCTTTCAGGCTTCTTCCACGTTACTCCTTCGGGAGTTACAAGAACGTCGTTTATGTAAAGGTATATCTTAGCGTTTATTCTGTCTGTTACAGCGGAAATTCTTGTGTAGGTATCCTTTGAAAGTCTGCCTAATA
>JAZUBT010000038.1:0-22702 GCA_045638685.1 Eubacteriales bacterium
CCGTCAAAACACTGTTATTTTAGTGTTTTAGCAAGGCTCGGCCTTAGCGACGCTCGGTGTGTTTGAATTTTATGTGCGTCGCAGTACACGTGCAGGCGTGTGCCTACTCGCCACTTACCATCGGGTGCTACCCGTCAAAACACTGTTATTTTAGTGTTTTAGCAAAGCTTGACCTTAGCGACGCTGGCTGTGTTTGAATTTTGTGTGCGTCGCAGTACACGTGCAGGCGTTTGCCTGCTCGCTAAAATTTTGCCACAGTGAGCTTTATTATTTTATCTATGTCGTCGGGTTGAACAGCAGCCTCGGTTGCCGCCCTATTCCGTCTTATTTCACCGCATTTTCTGCATCTGCTGATTATTATATAACCCTTCTTCGGATCGGTCTCAACACGCACCGGCTCAAGCAGGCCTTTGCAGTCGGACGCCCTGTCTCCGGGGTTTATATCAAGGTGTAGTGAAAATAAACAAAACGGGCAGTGATTCCTCGACGTATAACCGAGCGGGCTCACCTCTTTCCCACAATTTGCGCAGATAAAACCGCTGTCATTTTTTCTGAATTTTTTATCTTCCATTACTTTTTTCCCTATTTTTTTACTAAAATTATGATATTTCCGTCAATTTGAACAAAAAAGAGCTTAACCGCCACGGCGCGGGTAATGTTAACATTTTGGTAAAGAAAAAGCCGTTTTGTAGATATAAATATTTGATAATATACAAGAGCGCCAATTTAAAAGGCATTATTTATTTTGGATAATTTATATTTACAGAAAGGATATTGTTATGCTTAAAAATATCAAAAGTAAAGCATTTGCTCTTGTTGTTTTTGCTTTAATGTTTTCTATGCTTTTCAGCATAATGGGAGTTTCCGTTTTTGCTGACGGTACTACGGAAAGCTCTAAATCGGCATTCCAGATTTGGTGGGATTCCTACAATCAAATAATCGGCTACTGCGTTGCAGGAGTCATATTCGTTGCGATGGTTATCGTAATCTACTTATGGATACCTAAGGATAACGACAAAAAGGCAAAAAACAGTAAGAAAAAGGCTTAAATAAACACTTAGAGTCAAGCAGATTTGCTTGGCTCTTTTTTTGCCGTAGGCTCCCCGCCGACACCCGGCAACCGACTGGCGGCGGGCGGCTGCCCGAGGGTTACTTTCCAACACAGAAATTGTGGAATATCGCGTCGGTTATGTCGCCCGCGACGCTTCTTCCGTCAACCTGCCCTATCTCCTCAAGCGCTTTTTCAAGGTCAAGACCGCAGGTGTCTGCCATAACTCCGCTTTTAAGCGCGTCTATCGCTCTGTTAACGGCCTCCCTTGCTCCGCTGATAGCCGAAAACTGCCTTGCGTTCGCTATAACGGCGGTTGACGTGTAATCTATCGTTCCTTTTATAAACATCGTTTCTATCGCGTTTTTAAGGGTGTCAAGACCCTCTCCGCTTTTCGCGCTGACCTTGACCGACGGAATGCCGGAAGGCAGGAGATTCTCGTCAAAGCGCGTTTCACCCTCGCATTTATTAAGCGCTAAAATAACCGCTTTTCCGTCCTCTATAAACCGTTTAAGCTCCGAAAGGAGAGCTATGTCCTCGCCGTCGGCAGGAAGGGAAAGGTCAAAAACGGCTATTATCATCTCCGCCTCCCTTGCCTTCTCCATCGCCATTTCGATACCTATTCTCTCCACCTCGTCATCGCTCTCGCGTATGCCCGCGGTATCGGAAAGCCTTAGCAGTATCTTACCTATATTTACCTTTTCCTCGATAATGTCTCTCGTCGTTCCGGGAATGGCGGTTACTATCGCCCGTTTTTCGCCGAGCAATGCGTTAAGGAGCGAGGATTTTCCCGTGTTCGGCTTACCGAGAAGAACCGTTTTCACTCCCTCGGAAACTGCCTTGCCCTCTCTGTACGTATCGGCGGTTTTGCAAAGCTCTCCGTATATTTTTTCAAGAGACGAGAGAAACTCCACGTCAGAAACCTCGGCAAGATCCTCCTCCGGATAATCAAGACTAACGTAAACCGAGCTTAAAAGACGGGTAATAGCGTTATATATATCGTCCATACGGCGTTTAAGCACGCCGGACGCGTGAGAGGCAGAAAGACGCAGCTTTTCATCGCTTTCGGCATCTATAAGACCTATGACAGCCTCGGCCTCGGAAAGGTCAAGCTTACCGTTTAAAAACGCTCTCTGCGTAAATTCTCCGGGGCCTGCCGGGGACGCGCCTGCGGTAAAGACGGAAGAAAGCACCTTTTCGGTGAGCAAAATTCCGCCGTGGCAGCTTATTTCGACGGTATCCTCGCCCGTATAGGAGCGGGGCGCACGGAAAACGACGGCGATACCGTCGTCTATTTTTTCGGCATCGGCGCCGTCAGAGGTTTTCAGGGCGTAAATTTTACCGTAAACGGCGTAATTTGACGGACACTCGGAGAGTTTTTTTCCCGAAAGCGGAGAAAAGACCTTTTCCGCGACGGGGAGCGCGTTCTCTCCGGATATTCTTATTACCGAAATTCCTCCTCTGCCGTAGGGGGTAGAAACTGCTGCAACGGTTGTGTTTTTCATTTTTTAAAGGTTCCTTTTTTGGGTTTTATATATGTATTATAGCATAACCAATGTGGAAAATCAATGTTTTTCGGTTCTTTTTTATTTCTGCTGTGAACTCTTGGCTTTTAATACGTTTTTGTGGAGGAGAAAACTATCCTCCCGATATATCTAAAAAAACGGTAGCTTTACAACCTTACCTTACAATTTTCTCTGTATCCCCCCGCGGTTTGAATGTAACCTTTTGGTTCATTCAAAAATTCAGCCGTGCTTTTTGGCTGAATTAGCGGATAGCAAAGGCTCAAATTTTCCACCCTTTCAAAAAACAAACGTTACGTTTTTCAAAATTCGCTACGACGAAATTTTGAAAAAATGCCGCTGTGTTTTTTAGCGGCATTAGTACGGGATAAGTATAGATTTTACGCCAAGGGTTCTTTTTTCTTTTGATTACTTTTCTTTTTTCTATAAAGAAACCAAGAAAAGTAATGAAAAAACAATAGTTTAGATTAGAAAAAATAACGGTTCAAAAGCGAAATAAAAAGCAGACACTTTTCTGTGTCTGCTTTTTTCTTTTAAAATTTTTCTTATTCTTCCGTCTCGGTAACGTCGGGCTCTTCCTTCTTCGGTGCCGCCTTCGGTACGTAGTGAACTACCACTCTGCGGTTTTCGTCGGAGCCGATAGACGCCGTCATAACCTTGCTGTCTCCCTGAAGCGCCGAGTGGATTATACGGCGTTCATAGGGTGTCATAGGCTCAAGCGTTATGTTCTTTCTGTATTTCTTGACCTTGTCAGCAGTTCTTCTCGCAAGGTTTTTGAGCGTTTCCTCGCGGCGTGTTCTGTATCCCTCAATGTCAAGCGTTATCTTCTCACATTCCTCGCCCGTCTGCTCAATTTTGTTGCTCAGAGCAAGGTTTGAAAGATACTGAAGCGCGTCAAGCGTCTCGCCGTGGCGTCCTATAAGGATACCCGCTTCCTCACCCTTCATTTTAATTACCTTTCCGCCGTCGGAGTTAAGCTCTCTGCCAATGTCAGCGGTTATTCCGCTTATTTCCATCGCTGCCATAATACCGTTTACGTAGTCGATAGCGGTCTGCTCAGGTCCTATTTCAAGAAAAACCTTTACCTTCGCGGGAGCCTCACCAAAGCCGAGAAATCCTTTTTTCGGGGCCTCTATTATCTCGTACTGGATTCTTGATGCCGGTACGCCGAGCTGAGCGGCTCCGTCGGCTATCGCAGCCTCGACCGTACGGCCGGTGCCAATCACTTCTTTAATCATTTTAAATTTCCGCCTTTTACTAAGATTTATTTTTTTTGTTTGAATAGTCCTTCATAGGTATCGGTGATATAAGCTCGCTTTTCGCGCCGCTTTCCGCTTTATTCGGGGCGTTATCCACAACCTTTGCGTTATACTCGTCGTCGTCAATATGATGGAGAGAACGAACTCTCGGACGGTCGGGATCCTTTACAATCTTTTTCTTTTTTCTGTTGCTCTTACCCGCCATAAGCCTCTCGGCTTCCTTGTAGTCCTCAACGGTGAATACCGGGAACGGCTTTGCCTTAACCATTAAATACTGCTGGAGAACTCCAAAAAGGTTCTGATAAATCCAGTAAATACCTATCGCTGCGGGAACACCGAAGGTGATAAAGGTGGACATAAGGGGCATTACGATTTCAATAAGTCCCATCGACATTTGAACGTCGGGGGAGTTTTGTGTCATTTGGGGAGACTGATAGGAGAATTTCTTTGTAAGCTTGGTTGAGAAAAATACCGCAAAGAAGGTTATAATCGGAATTATGATAAGAATATCCATTCCGAATTTCGGCGTCTGAGAAAGGTCAATGCCTAAAACGGTGAAATCGGGTATTTTTACGTCGGCAATGTTCTCGGTAATCTGTGTAAGACCTAAGAAATCACCGCGTCTCTCTCCAAAAACGTTCATAGCTCCTATTGAGTCAAGAGCCTTGTTATCCGTAATGTTTCTCGCGTGCTCGATAATTACGTTAACGGTATCTGCTTTAAGTCCGCAGAGATAACGAAGAGGGTTCTTTATAACGTTGAATATACTGATAATTATGGGGAGCTGAAGGAGCATAGGCAGACAGCCGGCAAACTGGCTGTAATTTTCACTCTGATAAAGACGCTGGATTTCCTCCTGCTTTTTCTGCTGGGTTACTCTGTCGGTTCTTCCCGCGTACTTTTTGATTATTGCCGCCTCACGGGGACGCAGAGACGCCTGCTTAAGTGAGTTTTTGTGCTGCATTATTCCGAATGGCAGTAAAACAATCTTTATAATTAAAGCAAACACGAGAAGCGCGAAAACGTAGTTTCCCGTAAATTTATAAGAAAGGTTTAACAGCCAGCCGAACGGAACGTTTAAAATATCCATAGCTTTCTTTCCTTTTTTATTTTTTATAAAACACAGCCATTATATTTCGTAGCAGAAATAAAACGGCTCGGTTACGTTACGTCTATTTTGGTTCTTTAAATAATTTTTAGTCAGTACCGCGGTTTTCGGTACTATTTTTCTTTTTCTGTGCGGAATGTTATCCCGCCCACCTTTGCAAAAGGGATTACACCTTAATATACGGTAAGCCGACATCGGAATACCGATAAGCGCTCCCCATTCGTTAATCGCTTTATAAGCGTAAGCGGAGCAGGTCGGAGAAAACCGACAGCAGGGAGCCTTCAGCTTTGACAGGTGTTTTCTGTAAAATATTATCGGGTATAAAAAAATATTTTTCATTTTATCTTTTTAAAGTGTTTTTTCTTCGGTAATAAGAGAAAGCTTACTGAGCTGCTTTACCATTTCGGCATAAATATCGGTTGACTTTGCCTGTACGGCATCCTGACGCGCGGAAATTACAATAAGATTTCCCTTTTTAAGAGAATAGCTCTTCTCCGTCTCGTGGAGCGCCGCGCGAATAATTCTTTTAACGCGGTTACGGGTTACGGCTCCGCCTATCTTTTTTGTTACGGCAAGTCCTATTCTGTTTACGTATTCCTTACGGGGATTTTCTTTTTTTAGCTTATACGACTTAAGGTCCTTTAAAACGTATATAACGGTATATTTTCCGTAAGCCTTATTTCCTTTTATATATACCTTTTTGTAAAGGTGATTTTCTCTTATCGCTATATTCTTCATATACCTTAATAATATCTTTTCGTTAAAATCTTTTTCAACAAAAAATAGATGAATCTCGCCTTCAAGCTACTTTCATCTATCGTAATTATATCATTTAAATACGAATTTTAATACGAAAGAAAACACGCAAGTGAAAACGCGCAGAATGTTTCACTTGCGTGAAAGTGACGAAAGTTTCGCCTATGACACGTGTTCTTAGTAGGTAAGTCTTTCTCTTCCCTTAGCGCGTCTTCTCTTTAAAACCTTTCTTCCGTTTGCGGTCTTCATACGCTTACGAAATCCGTGTTCCTTTTTTCTCTGTCTTTTCTTAGGCTGATATGTTCTAAGCATATTTTTCCACCTCCGTTTCCTTAGAATAACTTTATAGCTTTTCTGCTGTTATGCATAGTTTTGCATCGTATTTTTTATTATATACTATTTATATACGACTTGTCAAGACCTTTTTAAAAATAATTTTACTTTTTTTACGGTAAAATATTGTAAATTTTCTGTTAATATTATTTTTAAAAGTTGTAATATATATAATAATATGTTATAATAATTTCAAATAACTATTATATTATTATTTGATTAAATATATTAGTATATAAAAAATAAGGAAATCAAGGAGAAAAAAATGCAAGAGCTTGACGAAATATGGAATTTAGTTCTTGAGGAGCTTAAAAAAAATCATTCCCCTACGGTTATTTCGCTTTGGATAAGCAATTTAAAGCTTATTTCACTCACTGATACCGACGCGGTTCTTTTAACCGAAAGCGCTCTTAAAAAGGACGTGCTTGAAAAGAAGCTTTATAAGTCGATTTCCGACTGCATTGAAACGGTTATAGGATACAGTGTAAACACGGTATTTACAACCGATAAAAGCTTTGAGCTGAAAAAAGACGAGGACAAAGAGAAGGCCGAGAAAAAGATAAAACCCGAAGCTGCGGAGGAAAACGCTTTTCTTATTTCTCCCGAAAACAACGGTGCGCAAAGGGTACGCGGTGAAATTTCCCATTCCTCGCAGTACACCTTTGATAACTTTATAGTCGGTTCGTCTAACCGTTTTGCGCACGCCGCATGTACCGCGGTTTCACAGAAGCCGGCAGACTCGTATAACCCTCTGTTTATCTACGGGCCGAGCGGTCTTGGAAAAACGCATCTTCTTTACGCTATAACAAACGAAATACATAAGAACTTTCCCGAAAGCACCATAATTTACGTTAAAGGCGAGGAATTTACCAATCAAATGATTGAAAGCATAAGCCGCGGTCTTACAGGTGAATTCAGAGAAAAATACAGAAAAGCGGACGTTCTTCTTATCGACGACATTCATTTTATCGCGGGTAAGGAAGCAACTCAGGAGGAATTTTTCCACACGTTTAACGACCTTTACGAGCACGGAAAGCAGATTATATTAACGTCTGACCGTCCTGCAAAGGATATAAAAAATCTTGAAGAGAGACTCCGCACGAGATTTGAGTGGGGTATTTCGGCAGATATTCAGCCGCCGGACTTTGAGCTTCGTATGGCTATAATGCAGAATAAGGCGCAGACGCTCGGTAAAACCTTCCCGAATGACGTTCTTAATTTCCTTGCTGACAAGCTTACTAACAACATACGTCAGATAGAGGGAGCTATAAAGAAAATAATCGCTTTCAGCTTTTTAAACGGAGAGGAAATTACCATTCCCTTGGTAACGTCCTGTATTTCCGACCTTCTTTCGGCAAGCGGTCAGGTTACCGTTACTCCAAAAATGATAATAAAGAAGGTATCCACCAAATACGGAATAGACGAAAAGGATATATTAAGCGAAAAGCGCGCGAGCAACATATCACAAACGAGACACATCTGTATTTACATTATGAAAAAGGTTTTAGAGCTTTCTTATCCTGCTATCGGAAAGGTATTTTCAAAGGACCATACAACTATGATGGCATCGTATAAGCGAATTGAAAAGGAAATAAAAAACAATTCGGCTTTTGAGATTGAGATAAACGAGCTTATTAAGGAAATTACTTCTTAAAAAGCTTTAAACACCAAGTTAAACGCTTTATAACAGCTTTTAAACAAAAAATGCATTTATATTTTTACATTTTTTAACAGCTTATAAGCAGGGTTATAAACAGTTTAACACAGTAAAAATTTCTCATAAAAGCTTACAAAATAAGGGCTTTCGAGCTTTTCCACAGTTTCAACAGCCCCTATTACTATTACTACTGCTGCTACTCCTACTACTAAAAATCATAAATTGAAATTGAAATTTCGACGGCAGATAATCGAAAAAATCTTTCTGACTTTGTCCGACTTTAAAAAAGTCGGCGGGGTGTAGGGGCAGAGCCCCAAAAAAGAAAAAAGTAAAAAAAATTTTTTTGACGCCTCGCAGAAGCATTTTCATAAGCTTCAAAAAAGTATTTGAAAATAATTGTATATAAATGAAAGAATATAGAAAAGAGAGGAAAATTAAATGAAGGTAACATTTGAAAAAAGCGTTTTAAGTAATGCTATTGCACCTATAATGGGCGCAGTTTCAAACAAAAATACTATTGCCGCGGTTGAAGGCATACTTATTACAACCAGCGGAGATGACGGCTGCGTGCTTACTTCCTTTGACCTTGAAAAGGGATTCAGAACAAAGGTACAGGCAAAGGTTGAGGAAAGCGGAAGCTATATAATAAACGGAATAAGACTTAACCAGATAATAAGAGCAATGCCCGAGGGAGAAATAAGCATCACAGTAGATAACCACTTTACCGTAAAAATATCAGGAGGAAAGAGTGAATTTGAGCTTAGCGCGCTTGACGGATCGGATTTTCCGTCGCTGCCCGAGTTCAGATCTGATATTAAGTTTACAATAAATCAGGAAGTTTTCCGTCAGATGATACTGCGTACAGTTTTTGCGGTAGCGCATAACGAAACGAGAGCTGTTCTTAACGGAGCGTACATAGTATTTTCGGCTGAAGGCATAAAAATTGCAGCGTGCGACGGAAACCGTCTTGCTCTTCGTGAGCAGAAATGCGAAATAGTATCGGTAGGAGAAAGACTGCCGGAGGCAAAATTCATTCTTCCCGGAAAGTCGCTTAGTGAGCTTGTAAAGATACTTAAGGATTCAGACTCCACCGTTACGGTATCGGTAACCAGAAGAAACGCGGTATTCGAGTGCGGAGGACTTCTGTTCTTCTCCAGAATAATAGAGGGAGAATATCTTGATTACAGTAAATTTATACCTTCTTCAAGTAAGGTAAAATGCGAGATAGAAACAGAGAGATTTATAAAAAGTCTCGAAAGAGCATTCCTTGTTTCGGAGGAAAGAACCTCGGATAACACAAAAAACTACGTCAAATGTACCTTTGAATCGGATATACTTAAAATATCATCAGTTTCCGCAAACGGCAGAGTTTACGACGAGATATCGGTTGACGGACTTGACAGCGAAATACAGATAGGCTTTGACTGTCTCTATCTGCTTGAAGCACTCCGCGCCTGCGGAACCGAAAAGATACTTTGCGGAATGAATACGCCTCTTTCCGCGCTTGTAATTAAGCCGAGCGAGGAGGACGAAACGGAAAGCTTCCTTTATCTCGTTCTTCCGATACGTATGAAAGAATAAAAAAGCTTATGTACTGCGAAAAAATAAGCCTTAAAAATTACCGAAATATTGAAAACGCCGAAATTTCGCTTACTCCCGATATAAACGTTTTATACGGAGAAAACGCTCAGGGTAAAACAAATATCCTTGAAGCAATATACTATTTCGCCTATGGCAAAAGCTTTCGTCTTGCAAAGGATAAGGAGCTTATCCGCTTTGGAGAGACGGCGGCGGATATAAAAATAGAATTTACCGATAAGAACAGAAAAAGAAGCCACGAGGTAAGATTTTTTGACAGTGCGAGAAAAATCTGTTTAAAGGAAAATATAAAAATAAGCCGTTTAAGCGAATTTATAGGAGTTTTCAGAGCCGTTCTGTTCAGCCCAGAGCATTTATCGGTTGTAAAGGACGGGCCTTCGGAGAGGCGAAATTTTGAGGATATAGCAATTTCTCAGTTATATCCCGCTTATATGTCGTCAATTTCAAGATACCAAAAGACGCTTATGCAAAGAAATTCTCTTTTAAAGGAGCCGGAAAGCTATTCCTTTAACGATATGCTTTACGTTTATTCAGAGCAGCTTGCCACCGAGGCGGCGTTTATCTCCGAGTACCGTGAAAAATATACGGAAAGGCTTTCAAGCTGTGTGTCCGATATTATAAAGGATATGACCTGTGGTAAAGAGGACGTAAAAATAAGCTACGGCAACAGAAAAAGCAAGGAAGAATATCTGAGACTTTTAACGGAGAACACCGAAAAGGAAATACACGCGGGTGTAACTCTGTACGGCTCGCATAAGGACGATATTTATATAGAGCTTAACGGAAAGGACTCCAGAAGCTTTGCGTCCCAAGGGCAGCAGAGAAGTATAGCTCTTGCTATGAAGCTTGCCGAGGGAGAAATATCAAAGGAGATAACGGGAGAATATCCGGTGTTTCTTTTCGACGATATATTAAGTGAGCTTGATAAAAGGAGAAAAAGCTATATTCTATCCGAGCTTTCGGGAAAACAGGTTATTATAACCTGCTGTGAGGAAACAGAGGTTGGAAATATTTATACCGTAAAAAACGGTCAAGTCAGGTGAGCCACCAATGGGTGCTAAAAAATGCTTTTATTTTAGTATTCATGAAAAGCATGACTTTAGCGACGCTGGCTATGTTCGCTTTAACATTACCGTCGCCTTTTGCCCGCGGGTGCTTACCCGCCCGTCGCCTCTTGCCATTGGGTGCTACCCAACGATGCTCGGTGTGTTTATTCTATGTATCTCATCGCAGAACGCCGGCGGTTGCTACCCGAAAAAAACTTTTGAAAATATAACGTGAGGAAAAATGTACGTAAGTATAGGACCTGAAAAAATAGTAAATTCCGAAGATATTATTGGAATTTTTGATATAGATACCGCTACGGCGACAAAAGCAACAAAGGAGCTGCTTAAATCGGCGGAAAAAAATAAAAAGACTGAGATGACGGGTGAGGATATTCCTAAATCCTTCGTTTTGATGGCTGACGGTAAGATATACTTTTCACAGTTTGCCGCTAAAATTTTAAAGCGCCGCGCCGAAAAGGGAATTTTTAAGTAAAAAGGGTTTTTAAAAATAATCTTTCTAAAAAAACGTTTAATTAAGAAAAAAATAAAATTAATATAACTACCTTTTAAAATTTTACCGATTTTACGGAAAACAGTAAATTTTACAAAAGGTAAAACGGCACTAAAAGACAGACAAAGAAAGGAAAAAGTCAAAAATGGAAGAAAACAAACAGTATGACGAAAACCAAATACAGGTTCTTGAAGGACTTGAAGCGGTAAGAAAACGTCCCGGTATGTATATCGGTTCGACGTCAATAAGAGGTCTTCACCACCTCGTATATGAAATAGTTGATAACTCCATAGACGAGGCGGTAGCGGGATACTGCTCCGAAATACTCGTAACGCTTCATAAGGACGGAAGCGCGTCGGTTCAGGATAACGGACGCGGAATTCCTCCGTCAATCCATAAAACGGGTAAGCCTACTCCCGAGGTTGTATTTACGGTTTTACACGCGGGAGGAAAATTTGGAGGCGGCGGATACGTTATATCGGGAGGTCTCCACGGAGTCGGAGCTTCCGTTGTTAACGCTCTTTCGGAGTGGCTTTACTATGAAAACTGCAGAGACGGAAGGAGCTACACGCAGAAATTTGAGCGTGGACGCGTTACCGAGGAATACACCTGTTTGGGAGACACCGAAAAAAGCGGTCTTTACGTAAGATTTATGCCTGACGCAACCATTTTTGAGGAGGTAAACTTCGATTACGACGTTCTCCTTAACAGAATGAGAGAGCAGGCGTTCCTTAACGCGGGAGTAAAGATAATATTCCGCGACGAAAGAGGAGAGGAGTTTGTCGAGAACGTTCTCCACTATGAGGGCGGTATAACGAGCTTTGTTTCTCACCTTAACTCGATAAAGCACTGCGAGATTGTCCATTCCGACGTAATTTATATGAAGTCGCAAAACGGAGTTAGCACAGCAGAGGTCGCAATGCAGTATAATGACACATACTCCGAAACGATGATGACCTTCGCTAACAACATAAACACTATTGAAGGCGGTATGCACGAGACCGGATTTAAAACCGCTCTTACAAAGGTTGTAAACGAGTACGGAAGAAAGTACGGACTTATTAAGGATAAGGATAACGACCTTAAGGGCGAGGATACGAGAGAAGGTCTTACCGTCGTTGTTTCGGTAAAGCTTCAGGACGCACAGTTTGAGGGACAGACAAAGTCTAAGCTCGGAAACTCCGAGATGAGAACTATGGTTAATAACCTCGTTACCACTAAGCTTGCCGAGTATTTCGAAGAAAACCCCGCTGTTGCGAGAGCAATTCTTGAAAAAACTCTTGCGGCGTCAAGAGCGAGAGAGGCGGCAAGAAAGGCAAGAGAAGCGTCCAGAAGAAAGGGCGCGCTTGACGGAGCGTCGCTTCCCGGTAAGCTTTGGGACTGTCAGGAAAAGCGTATAGAGGTAACCGAGCTTTATCTTGTTGAGGGTAACTCCGCAGGAGGCTCCGCAAAGGGAGCAAGAGACTCCAGATACCAAGCAATCCTTCCTTTACGCGGAAAGGTTCTTAACGTAGAAAAGAGCCGACTTGATAAGGTTTATTCAAATCAGCAGCTTCTTCCGATAATTCAGGCAATAGGCTGCGGAATCGGAGACGATTTTGATTTAGCTAAGCTCCGTTACGGAAAAATAATCATAATGGCGGACGCGGACGTTGACGGTTCGCATATACAGATACTTCTCCTTACCTTCTTCTTCAGACATATGAAAAAGCTTATAGAAGAAGGCCACATCTACCTCGCGATGCCTCCGCTTTACAAGGTATTTAAGGGTAAAAACGAAAGATACGCTTTCTCCGACGAGGAAAGAGACGCAATTATTCAGGAGCTCGGCGGCGAAAGAGTTGAAGCGGAAAGATATAAAGGTCTTGGTGAAATGGACCCCGAGCAGCTTTGGGAAACCACTATGGACCCTGAGAGAAGAACGCTTAAGCTTGTAACCATAGAGGACGCAATGCTTTGCGACGAGGTATTCTCGCTTCTTATGGGCGACCAGGTCGAGCCGAGACGTGAATTTATTGAGGCTAACGCAAAATACGTATCAAATCTTGATATTTAATATTTAAAGATTAAAGCTCTTTAATAAAAAGCGAAAAAATAGACCCCGTGTTTAAAAAGTTTTCCACAGGGTGTGAAAAAGCTTGGGGAAAACTTCTTAAATATTGCTACCGAAATAAGAAAAAAAGTGCTTTGATAAGTTTTTAAGTATAAAGGCTTAAAGGGAGAAAATTAAGCAAATACAAGGGAAAAACGGGAAAATTCAGTCCGTGGATTAACATAGAAAAAAGTTTACAAAAATGGGAAAAATGAATGTTCAAAACAACTTTTGTCTTGTTAAAAAACGGGTGAAAACCGATATTTCCGCAAATTTCGACAATATTTTCCGAGGCGAACGGAAAACACGGCGCGTATCGGTATTTGGAGGCAATCCTTTAAAGGATTTTTCTCTGAAGCCTTATAGGACCGAAAAATATTTATTACTCTCGGCGAAGGGTAAAGCTGATTATTTTAAAAGAATTTTAATTAGATAAGAAAATGTCAATATAAATAAAAAACAAAAAGCTATGCCGATTACAGAAAGGACTTTTTGGTAATGGATAAAAAGAGAGAAAACGAAGATATAGAATTTAAAGACCAAAAAATTATTCCCGTACAAATGGGAAAGGAAGTAAAAACTTCATTTATAAATTATGCGATGAGCGTTATAATGGCGAGAGCGCTCCCCGACGTGCGCGACGGTCTTAAGCCGGTTCACCGCCGCATACTTTACGCAATGTACGAGGACCACCTGACTTACGATAAGCCGTTCCGTAAATCCGCGACTACCGTCGGTAACGTTCTTGGACGTTATCATCCTCACGGAGACAGCGCGGTTTATGACACGATGGTTCGTATGGCGCAGGATTTCTCACTCAGATACCCTCTTATCGACGGCCACGGTAACTTCGGTAATATAGACGGAGACGACGCTGCGGCGTACCGTTATACCGAGGCGAGAATGAGTAAGCTTGCCGACTCAATGCTTGTCGATATTGAAAAGGACGTCGTTGATTTCACGCCGAACTTTGACAATAAATTAAAGGAGCCTACCGTACTTCCGTCAAGATTTCCGAACCTGCTTGTAAACGGTTCGATAGGAATTGCGGTCGGTATGGCGACAAATATCCCGACACACAACCTCGGAGAGGTTATTGACGGTGCTATCTACTTAATGGAAAACCCCGACGCAACCACCGCCGACCTTATGGAGCGCGTAAAAGGTCCCGACTTCCCGACGGGAGCTATAATCTGCGGCACAAGCGGAATAAGAGAGGCTTACGAGACGGGCAGAGGAAAGATAAAGGTTCGCTCCCGCGCTACGGTTGAGGAGGAAAACAGAAGAATAGTTATAACCGAAATACCGTATCAGGTAAACAAGGTAACTCTCGTTGAGCAGATGGTAAACTGCCATAAGGAGAAAAAGGTTGACGGTATAACCGATATACGCGACGAATCGGGTAAGGACGGGCTTCGTATAGTCGTTGAATTCCGCAGAGACGTAAACGGACAGGTTCTTCTTAACCAGCTTTATAAATATACTCAGCTTGAGGATACCTTTGCGGCTAATATGCTCGCGCTTGTTGACAATATTCCGAAGGTTCTCGGACTTAAGGATATGCTTCATTATTATATTGAGCATCAGAAGGAGGTTATTGTCCGCCGTCTGAAGTTCGAGCTTGAAAAGGCAAAGAAGGAGGCGCATATCTGCGAAGGATATACGGTAGCCTCCGATAACATTGACGAGGTCGTTGAGATAATCAAGGGCTCCTCCAACATCGCAGACGCTAAGGAAAGGCTCTGCGGAAGATTCGGTCTTACCGATCCGCAGGCTCAGGCAATAGTTGAAATGACTCTCGGACGTCTTACCGGACTTGAGCGCCGTAAGGTCGAGGAGCGTCTTGCAAAGCTTTACGCGGTAATAGAGGATATTACGGACAAGCTTTCCGATGAGCTTAAGATAATGCAGATTATAAAGGACGATCTTACAGAGCTTAAAAACAAGTTCTCCGACGAAAGACGCACCGAGATAAGTCTCCTTGCCGATATAGACGACGAGGACCTTATCGAAAGACACACCTGCGTTATAACTATGACTCACGCGGGATACATTAAGAGAATGTCCTCCGAGAGCTACAGTGCTCAGGCAAGAGGCGGTAAGGGAATTAAGGGAATAACCACCAAGGAGGAGGACTTTGTTGAAAGCGTAATCGCGGTTCACAGCCACTCAGACCTTATGCTCTTTACAAATTTCGGAAAGGTATTTACCACGAGAGCGTACAAGATACCCGAGGCAAGCAGAACGGCAAAGGGAACAAACGTCGTTAACCTGCTTGAAATGACCGAGGGAGAAAAGGTTACCGCTATGATTTCGGTAAATGATTACAGCGAGGATGAATATCTCCTTACCGTAACCAAGTTCGGAGTAGTTAAGAGAACCAGACTTTCCGAGTACGAATATCAGCGCAAAGGCGGTAAGATTGCTCTTACCCTTGACGAGGGAGATGAGCTTGTCTATGCGCGTCATACCACGGGAAGCGACGAAATCATTATCGCAACGAGATACGGTAACGCAGTCCGTTTTGACGAAAACGACGCCAGAGTAATGGGAAGAACAGCAAGAGGTGTTCGCGGAATAAGACTTGCCGAAAACGATTACGTAGTCGGAGTAGCTCTCGTAAACGAGGACGCGCTGCTTCTTACGGTTACCGAAAACGGATTCGGTAAGAGAAGCCGTTTCAGTGATTTTGTTACCAGAAACAGAGGCGGTAAGGGAGTTTACGTTCACGGTCTTAACGATAAGACGGGACTTCTCGCCGCTATCGCAACGGTGTGCGAGGAAGACGACGTTGTTCTTGTTTCGAGTGAGGGAATAACGATAAGAACACACGTAAGCGACATTTCCGTTTATTCAAGAAGTGCAAGCGGAGTTATAGTTATGAGACTTTCCGAAAACGGAAAGGTTTGCTCTCTTGCCAACGTCGGAAAACCGGAGGAAGAGGACGAGACCGCGGAGGAAAACACCGAGGAAGCCGTTGCAGCAGATAACGCTGAAAACACGGAAACTACCGAAAACACAGAGGTTAACGAAACCGCGGAGGCGACCGAAAGCTCGGAAACTGACGAAAACACAGAGACCGAATAATTCACAGGTTGTATTTTCAAATTTATAAACCCACGAAAACACGAAGGGAGAAAAGCATTGATCAAGAAAATCAAAAAAATATCTCTCATATTCATAACGTTACTCCTTATTGTATCTTCCGTAGCTTCCTGCGGAGGAAAAGCCGACAGCGGGGAGGTTTTAGCCGCCTTTTCCGAGCTTTACGGAAAAAGCGTTCCGATAAACGAGTATATTTTCGGAAAGGGGCTTCCTTACGATAACCCCGAGGGCTACAATATAGAGGAGCTTACCTCTCCCTATTACGTTCCCGTTTCAGAAAGCTCTCCGTATAAAACGAAGGCTGACTTTGAGGCGGCAATTCTCGCCGTTTATTCAAGAGACTATTATGACGTTAGTCTAAAGCAGGGCTTGTTTGAGGGATACGGAGAAAAGGTTAAGGAAAAGCCGAGATACGTAGAGGAAAACGGAGTTCTGAAAATAGATATAACCAAGATAGGACTTCCAATAACGGGCACCTTTGATACCGCTTCTGCAAGAGTAAAGGACTCGTCCACCACGGAAGCGGTTATAACCGCAAGCTGGAAATCGGGAAATACGGTTAAGGATTACGACCTTACGATGGTTCTTGAAGACAGCGGTTGGAGAATGGACAGCCCGACGTACTAGCGGGTAGCGTCCACTGGCAAAAGGCGACGGCAGGTAGGCACCTGCGGGCTTGTTGGCGACGGTAATGTTAAAACGAACATAGCCAGCGTCGCTAAGGCGGGGATTTGCTAAAAATCTAAAATAACAATAATTTTATTTCTGGTGCCGGGTAGCACCCGCTGGCTTGTTGGCGATGGCAGGTAAGCACCTGCGGGCTTGTTGGCGACGGCAGGTAAGCACCTGCGGGCTTGTTGGCGACGATATTGTTAGAGCGAACATAGCCAGCGTCGCTAAGGCGAGGCTTTGCTAAAAAGCTGAAATAGCATTGTTTTTAATAGTGATAACATAAGAAAGGAATACATAATATGGCGACGAAACAGACTAAAAAAGAAACGGACGCATCGGCGTCCGATAGAAAAAAAGCGCTTGATACCGCGATAGCGCATATAACCAAGGCTTACGGTCAGGGAACTATAATGCGTCTCGGCGAAAACGCCAAGATGCAGGTAAGCGCGGTTTCCACGGGATCCATAATGCTTGATACCGCCCTTGGTATAGGCGGAGTTCCGAGAGGACGTATAGTTGAAATCTACGGCCCCGAATCCTCGGGTAAAACCACCGTTGCACTTCACGTTGTAGCAGAGGTACAGAAGCTCGGAGGAACAGCTGCGTTTATCGACGCGGAGCACGCGCTTGACCCCGTTTATGCGAAAAATCTCGGCGTTGACATTAACGAGCTTCTCATTTCTCAGCCCGACAGCGGAGAGCAGGCTCTCGAAATTACCGAGGCACTCGTTCGTTCCGGAGCTATCGATGCAATAGTGGTTGACTCGGTAGCGGCGCTCGTTCCTCAGCAGGAAATAGACGGCGATATGGGAGCCTCCCACGTTGGAGCGCAGGCAAGACTTATGAGCCAGGCCATGAGAAAGCTCTCGGGAGCTATTTCAAAATCAAACTGCGTATGTATCTTTATTAACCAGCTCCGCGAAAAGGTCGGAGTTATGTACGGCAACCCCGAGGTAACCCCCGGAGGCCGCGCTCTTAAATTCTACTCCTCTGTAAGAATAGAGGTAAGAAAGGCGGAGGCTCTTAAAAACGGAGCCGATACCTACGGAAACAGAGTTAAATGTAAGGTTGTAAAGAATAAGGTTGCCCCGCCGTTCAAGACCGCGGAGTTCGACATACTTTACGGAAAGGGAATCTCTAAATCGGGAGAGCTTCTTGACCTCGCGATTGAGCTTGAAATAATTGAAAAGAGCGGCTCGTGGTTCTCCTACGACGGCAAAAAGCTCGGTCAGGGTAAGGACAATATTAAAGCCATTCTTGAAAGCGATGCGAGACTTTTCGGCGAGATCGAAAAGAGGGTAAGAGGAGAGGGCGAGAGACTTGACCTTGATATGAAAGAAAAATACGTTGACGAGGACGACGGAGAAGACGACGATCTTTTTGACGTAAAGCTTGATATGGACGGCGAAGATGCGTAAAATACCGCTTCCCGACGAAAACAGAAGGCGCGCGGAAAGGCTTACGGGAGAGGGAGAGGATAAAAAATCTTTTTCAAAGAGTAAGCTTTCGCGAGAGGAAATTTCCGACAGGGGACTAACCGACGGGGATTTTACGGATACCGACGACGGCGGGGATTTAATCAAAAAGGGCGCGAAAAAAAGCGCAAGGGAATACGCGCTTACGCTTGTTTCAACGCACACCTATACCGAAAACGCGCTTTTTCGGAAGATTAAATCCAAAAGAATTTACTCCGACGGAGATATTTCCGACGCCGTAGAGTACGTAAAAGGCTTTGGCTACGTAAACGACAGGCGGCTGGCGGAAAACGCCGTGCCGAAGCTTTCCGAGCGTTGCTTTGGGCGGTCTAAAATCTGCCGTTACCTTGCGTCGAAGGGCATTTCGGAGGATATAATAGATTCTATTGATTTTTCCGAGATTGATTTTGTTTATTACTGCAAAAGACTGCTTGACAGGTACGCGGGAAAGCCGGACGAAAAGGTTATGCGCGCACTGCTTAACGCGGGTTATACCTACGACGAAATAGCGGCAGCAAAAAAGATTTCCGATTAATTGCGAAGAAATCGAGCGCTGCCCGACGACGCGCGGTGTGTTTACTCAATGTATCCCGTCGCAGAACGCCGGCGGGTGCTACCCGCAAACCGGATAGAAAGGTAGAAAATGGAAAATAAAAAGACAAAAATAGGCTTTGTTTCCCTCGGTTGCTCAAAAAATCTTATGGACACCGAGGTTATGCTCAGCGAGCTTAACTCAGCAGGCTATGAAATCACTGCGGAGGAAACAGAGGCTGACATAATAATACTTAATACCTGCGGTTTTATAAAAGAAGCAAAAACCGAGGCGATAGACAACATACTTGATATTGCGTGGCTGAAAAAGAACGCATCGCTTAAAGGACTTATAGTTACCGGCTGTCTCGTTCAGAGATACGGTGAGGAAATCCTTACCGAGATGCCCGAGGTTGACGCTATCCTTAGCGTGGGTTCGATCCACGAGATAGTAAACGCGGTAAAAGCGGTTGAAAAAGGAGAAAAATTCGTCTCTGTAAAGAAGCCCGAGGAAGCGGCGCTTGGCGGAGACAGAATAGTAACCACGCCGGAGCACTACGCTTATATGAAGATAGCGGAGGGCTGTGATAACCGCTGTACCTACTGCGCTATACCCGACATAAGAGGAAAATTCCGCAGCAGACCTATGGAGGATCTTTTAAAGGAAGCAAAGGAGATGGAAGCGCTCGGCGTAAGAGAGCTTATTCTCGTCGCGCAGGACACCACCCGTTACGGAGAGGATTTGTACGGCGAATATAAGCTTTACGAGCTTATCCGTCTTATAACCGATAAAACGAACATTCCGTGGATAAGAATTTTATACTGTTATCCCGATAAGATAACCGACGGCCTTATAGAGGAATTTAAAAACAACGAGCGTCTTGTAAAGTACATAGACATTCCTATTCAGCATATTAGCGAAAAGGTACTGAAAAAAATGAACCGCCACGGCGGTAAAGAGGCGGTAATTTCGTCTATTAAAAAGCTGAGGCAGATCCCCGATATGGTTATCCGCAGTACGGTCATAGTCGGATTTCCGGGTGAGACCGAGGAGGAGTTTAACGAGCTGCTTTCCTTCCTCAAAGAGACACGCTTCGACCGTCTCGGCGCCTTTGAATATTCAAGGGAGGACGGAACCCCCGCGGCTTCATTTGGCGGTCAGGTCTCCGCTGCGAAGAAGAAGGCAAGATACAAGGCGGTAACCGAGCAGCAGGCTGAAATAGTTGACGAGCTTAATGCGGAAAAGACGGGAAAAACCGTCAAGGTTCTTATAGAAGGATACGATCCCGTATCGGAGTCGTATTATTCAAGAAGCTATGCCGACGCTCCGGAAATTGACGGAAAGATTTATATAACGGGAGCGCCGAAAAACGCGTTTTTCCCCGGAGATTTCGTTGACGTAAAGATATTTGCCTCTCTTGACTGCGACCTCGTTGCCGAGGTATTCAGCGGCACAAAGCACAAAAAATAAGAGTAGAGAAATTTTGTTAAACCCTCGGGTGCGAGGGAAAAATAAAAATTATGAGTAAGAAATAAAACAGAACGGAAGGGAATTAAAAATGAATTTACCGAATAAACTTACGTGCGCACGAATGGCGCTTATACCGTTTTTCCTCTTTTTCTTAATTTTTCCCGAAATAATCGGACTAGACCTGTCAAGAATAATAGCGGCGGTAATATTTGCAATTACCGCGTTTACCGATATGCTTGACGGTAAGATAGCGAGAAAATATAATCTCGTAACCGTTTTCGGAAAATTTATGGGCCCTCTTGCAGACAAGCTTATGGTTTTCGGAGCGATGATAGGAATACTCGTTTTAAATACGGTAAACGCTCAGAGCGCGCTTTTAACCTTTAATAAGGTTTTCGCTGTATGCGCTTTTGTGATTATATTCAGAGAGCTTGCCGTTACCTCTATGAGAATGGTTGTTTCAAATGCTGACGGAATAGTTATAGCGGCAAACATTTTCGGAAAGCTTAAAACCGTTTCGCAGATTATAGGTATAATAGTTATACTTATCGAGCCTATTTTTAACGATGTTCCTTACGTTTCATACGTTATGCTTGGAATAATGGTTTTCACCACACTTTTCTCGGGATTTAACTACTTCAAGGCTTATTGGCCTCATATAAATTCTAATAAGTAATTTTTTAAAAAAGACTGTTCTATGGCAGCAAAACTGGAGGAGCTATGGCATTTACCTATTGCACGAACTGTGGAGAAAAAATAGACGACAGCGTCGAAAAATGTCCTCACTGTAATCACCCGAAGGGTGTTGACAGAGTTTACGGATATACCCCGGAGGACTTCGGAAAAAAGGAAAGCGCTGAGAGTCAAAGCGGTAGCCAAAACGGGCAGAATACCGGCGCGCAGGGAGGAAATCCTTGGGAAAACGGGCAAAATCAGTATGGACAGAACAAAAACCCGTGGGAGAATGGACAGAACCCATACGGTCAGAATGGCGGTCAGGGCGAAAAACCGTGGGAAAACAGCGGAAATCCTTACGGCAGCAGCGGCGGTCCGTGGCAAAACCCTTACGGCGGCCCCTACAACAACGGGCAGAGCTACGGAGGATACCAGCCGTGGCAGCCGAGGGAGAAAAAGAAGATAAGCGTAGGACTTCTCATCTTTTCAATAATTAATATACTGCTCGGCACCTGCTGCGCGGGAAGCATTTTTGGAATTATCGGACTTGTTTTCGCGATAACCGCGAGAGATGCTGCAACCGAAGCAGAGGAGATACGCAGAAAGAAAATTTCGCTCGCGATAAATATAATCGCGGTTATTCTTACCGTGGCGTTTATGATAAGCTTTGCGATAGGCTTTATTCAGAGCGGCGGCATTTCGGCGGTTTTACCGCAGTAAAAATAAAAAAGTAAAAGGCAACCTTAAGGGACACCTACCATAAAGCAGGTAGGTGTCCCTTGGCATTTTTGTTGATTGGTTTGGATGCGAGTATGAATTGTAGTAAAATCAAAATCTAATTTTGGAGGATACTACAATGAAAAAGAACTTTGTATCCCTTTACGAAAACCTCGGAGGAACTTACCGCGAGGAAAACGGACACCTTATACCCGATATCGTACTTCCCGAACAGATTGACTATCAGATTGGCAAATATGGACGGATGTACCTTGATTACATCAAGCAACACCGTCGCGGAAGGTACACCACCCTGCTGACCGAAGGCAAGTTGAACACTCGTTTGCGCGAAATCGACTTTGAAGCAAACGAAATGCTTGAAACCATCATCCCCCGCTTCGCCGCCGAAAGAGGTATCGACGAGGATTTGAAAACTCGCGATATGCTACGTTGGGTTGCCGAGATGAACAACATCAAGGCAAGCGCGGAAGAAATTGTGTTGCGGGAGGTGATCTATCAATGAAGTCGATCATCAATGAGTTGTGGCACGGAAACATCGTACCGCAAGAGGACAGCAGAAACAACTCAAAGGAGATGAAAGAACTGCTTTGCTATATGTCAAGGCATCACGAGGACTTAGAGAAAAGCTTCTCTGACGAGCAGAAAGAAATATTCGAGAAGTTCCACGATTGTTGGAGCGAGTATATGAGCTTGGCAGAAGCAGCCATCTTCGAGTATGCCTTCAAACTTGGTATGCAAATTGCTATTGAAACATTAACTGAATAACTCTTGGCGGCGGGGCTTGTCCTCGTCGCCTTTTTACAATTCTGTCGAATTTTATAATAAATTGAGTGTTTTGTGTATTGATAATCCGCTTGAAGTATGATACAATAATGCCATAGATAATCCATATGATTTTGTTGCAATGCTCTGTTTTTTATATGGTTTTGTTCCAAAATTTCCAAAATCCATTGACAAAATCAAAAAAAGATGCTATAATAATACGGCATAATGATGAGTTATGCCGTAATTGAATAAATTTCGCAGTTTGGTTCCGCTTCGTGCGGATCAGGGGAAAGTTCGGTGCAAACCCGTCGCAACCATCATTACCGTAATTGAAATTA
>JAZUBT010000039.1:0-2137 GCA_045638685.1 Eubacteriales bacterium
GAAAAATGAGGATAATTTTCGGCTATCGGATAGTGTAATTAAGCTTGTCCGCTTCCGTACTGCGTACGAAAATCATCCAATTCCGGTAATAAACGAAAGTATGTAGGGCATAAAGAGCGTCACTACGACTGCAATTACGATTATGAGTGTTGCAACAAGGGCAGCGTTCAGGTAGGACGGGATCTTTTCCTCGTTTATTCTCGCAGCGCGGTCGGGGGATTTGATATAAAATCTTGCGGTGGAAAAGTCAATCTTCTCTTCCCTCTTTCCCTCCGCTTTTTTCTCAAACGGGAAGCCGCCGACCATAGCGACTATCGCGGAAAGCTGGCCTCTTTTTGAAAGAGAGGATTTGACGATAAATCCGGGATCTATTCGCATCTCCGCGAGCGTTTTTGCGGTTTCCTCCGAATCTGCACAATGGCGCGTGAGCTGACGTATGATATTCGACTGGTTGCGCTTATACACGGTTACGAGAATTGCCGCAGCCGCCATACCAAGAGCAAAAGCGAGTAAAAATATATTTATCTGGAAATCAACGCCCTTGAAATAATAATTTAGGTTTAAAAAGAAATATTCTTTCAGTAGCTTTAAAAACATAAAATTTCACCTCGGAAATAATTACACTTCAATTATAAACCAAACTTCGGAAATGAGCAATACCAAAGGGAAAATATTTAAAATATATTTACAAGAGTATCTTTCGCTTTAATACAAAAGGGGCGAAAACTCGCTGTAACGAACGCATTTTATCAAACGTTTATTTTATCAAACGTTATAAACACGGCCGCTGTAAGCAAAATTTTCGCCCGTTACGGAGTTAAATTCGACGTATCAAGGACGTTTTCAGAAATCCTTAAGGAAATCCTCTCCGCAGATGCTCTTGAGAAGCTCGTCAAGGTCCTCGTTATCCTCGTAGAAAAGGGTTATGGACTTCTTTCTTCCCTTTCCGTTGATGAGAGCGCGTCTGCCGAGGTGGGACTGGATTTTGAGCTCCATTTCACGGAAATAATCTACGTAGGGAAGCGGTTTTTCTTCCTCAGCCTCCTTGCGGGGCTTGTTGATCTTTTTGACTTCCTCTTCAAGCTGGCGTACGGAAAGATCAAGCTCGGATATGCGCTTTGCGAGCATTATCATATTGTCGCGGAGCTTAACGCCGAGAAGTGTTCTTCCGTGGCCTGCGGATATTTCGCCGGATGCAACCATATCAAGTATGGGAGCGGGGAGATCAAGAAGACGGACGGAGTTTGCGATTGCGCTGCGGCTCTTGCCCACCTTTTCGGAAAGCTCCTCCTGAGTAAGCCCGTACTCCTCTGCAAGAGAGCGGAAAGCCATAGCTTCCTCAATTGGGTTGAGGTCCTCGCGCTGTATATTCTCGATAAGCGCGATTTCTGCAACCTTTCTATCGTCCTTGTCAAGAATTATAGCAGGAATTTCGGTAAGGCCTGCTATTTTAGATGCTCTGAAACGGCGTTCGCCGGCAATGATCTGATATCTGCCGTTTCCGTACTCGCGAACAAGGATAGGCTGAAGAAGGCCGTTTTCCTCGATAGATCTTGCGAGCTCCTCGAGCGACTGCTTGTCAAAGTTCTTTCTCGGCTGGTCGCTTTTGGGATCGACGAGGGAAAGGGTGAGCTTGGTAATGGTGTTTTCCGAATCCTTTCCTGCCGAGTTCAGCGAATTGTCAAGAAAAATTGCATCAAGACCGCGGCCAAGGCCGCTATTTTTCTTTTTAGGCATGGTATTCTCCTTATGTATTTATTATTTTTATATTTTTAATCGTTAGAAAATGAGGTGTTATTCACCACTTTTGTAACAAAAACAAAGCATTTTGACAACTTAAAAGGGCGAAAACGGGTAAAAACAGTTGTTCTAAACACACTTTTTGTTTAAAAAACGCAAAAATCTGAAAAGTGGGGAATGAAAATGCTGATTTTTACAAATAAGACGGCAATCGACTCTGCAAGACAGAATTAAATACTTTGAATTTAAACACTAGAGCGCCCCTTGTCTATACACAAAACCTGTTTCTCGGGATGAGTGATAGAAATGTGATTTTAGCTTTATATTTGGGAAAAATACAAAAAATATATCTTTTAACCGCCGAATAAAGTCGATAATAATGGATTTGTTGTTTTTT
>JAZUBT010000040.1:0-21194 GCA_045638685.1 Eubacteriales bacterium
CAAAATCTCCGCTTCCGTCGCCTTCGGATTCTCCTCTGTGAATTTCACCAGAGCGTCCATTTGCGTCTTGTTCTTCAACATCCAAGTTATCATTTCCGTTGCTTCGTCTGATACTCCAATATGTATCAAAATCCTCATAAAGGCTTTCACTAACTCTCTGTTCTTCTCTGTGATTATCATTTTTTACCTCTTTTCTTAAAGTTCTAATTGCTTCCGCATTTTCCGGCGTATCTTTGATAGAGAGGAGAGTTCCGTATCTTTCCTCGGTGTCGTCCGCTACAAGCTTATTCCAAGTGTTGTCTTGGGGATTGTAAAGAACTTTGATATCGCCAGGTTTAGTCTTTGAAGAAAACGCCCACTGCATGGCCGTAGTGTTGTATTGACTGTAATATGTATGCTTCTTTCCTTTATATCCGCTATTATTCGCACCGTTGTTTTTCAGCGCGAATTTTATTCCTCCGTTATTCCCATTTTCGCCAAGAACTCCGCTTTGGTTATTTTCGGATTGTCGCGTATCAGCTGATAGCTCTTTTCCAGGTTTTTGTTGTCTATCGCTCGACCTACGGCTATCATATCCACCTCCAAACTTTGAAGGTAGTCCATCACTAACACACCCTTTTGATACTGCGTCATTATACTTTCTCCTTACATATTCAACTCTTAATTCGGCATCATCAATTTCAATTATTTCTGTTACACCTACTCTTATGGTGCTTCCATCTTTCCCAGAATGAACAATATAAACACGATCACCTAAATCAACTGCAATTTCATCGGCAATACCGTCTGTATCGCCATAGAGTTTTTTTAGTTTATCCTGAAGAGCTCGGTGAATTTCTTTGCTCACAGAAATATAGCGTGCTTGTTTTCTATTATACTTTATTTTCCCGTCAGTGTCAACCCTATTTTTATCGCTGTTTTCGGTAAAATTTTTATTATTTTTTTCAGATTTTTGTTTTTCTAACTTGACATTTATTGCGTTTTGGAGTATAATAGTTATAAAGAGATGTTTGTTCTCCTCATTGACCCCTGTCGTAAGCAGGTGTGTTTTTGTGGGGTTCATCGTCTCTTTTTCTATTGCAACATTGTGAAGATACAGATATTGTGTCTGTGCATCTCTTTGAAGCATAACGCCCATATAGTAATTACTATTACCAATTTTTATAGGAGCACAAACAACTATTCTATCAACACCTCCGTCTTTTTTTCCATGAAAAATTACTTTCCCATGTTCAATAACTTCGGGAATTGCTTCAATAGATGCAATTTTGGTTGCAGTTATGCCGTGTCTTATCTCTGATTTAACACTTGATTTTCCAAGGGAAATATCTCCGTAAACATCTGAATATATTGAATTACCAAGACTTGCAAAGTATTCCTCGAAAATAAGACTGGGAGCTTTGCCCGTTTTTTCAAGCTTGCTCGCATCAATATTTGCTACCGGAGCCATATCGGCAAGCTTATTAATATTTTCGGCTATATCCTCTTTTGTAAAGGACGGATATTTTATAGCGTATCTAATTTTTTCATTAGATGCGCTTTTTTCATTTTCTTTTTCCGGAGAATGTGAAAGTATGTATTTTACAAGAGCTTTGTCCCCAGCCTTGCGCGCTGCGGCAAGATATAAATCCTCTGCCTTTTGAAGCAGTTTCTGTTGCGCTTTCGTAGATTTGCTTTCAACCTTTGAAAAAGCTTTTTTAAGATTAAGGATTTTGTCAATAATCTTTCTTGCAAGCGAGCGCTCGGAAGCCACAAGCTTGTCTATAAACGCTTCGTTGCCGAGGAGATACTCCGTTTCATGCGCCGCTACCTCGGTAATAAACGCATTGTATATTTTGCTTTCCTCTTTTGTAAGTTCGGTACCGTTCTTTATCTTTTCGGAAATCGCATTTATTTTATTTTCATTAAATCCGTAATTCTTGCCGAACACCTCGCTGTAAGCTCTGTTCCCCTCTTTACTTTTTTCAGAGATAAAAAAGACAGGTAAACCCTGTCCTTTTTCATTTAGCAATTATACTTAAAATCAACGTTATAGCTTTTCAGAACGTCAAGATACGCTCTCGCTTCCGCCTTTGCCTTTGAAAGGTCAAGCTCTCGGTAGTTTCCGCATTCCTTTCGCGTGTTCCCGAACATCTCTCCATCGTGGCTTACGATGTTTTCAAGAGCCAAAAGCGTTTCCTTTAATACCGTTTCGGGCGCCTCTCCGCGTACAAGCAGGTAAAAGCCCGTTCTGCATCCCATAGGACCGAAATAAATGACGCTTTCCCCTATCGCGGAATTTCTTATATACGTCGCAAACATGTGCTCCACGGAGTGCATGGTTACGTTATCCATATATTCTCCGTTATTCGGCTTTCGCGTTCGCATATCGTAGGTTATAATATCTCCGTCAATTCTTGAAATATAAATTCCCCTTTCTATAAAATCGTGGTCAACGTTAAAGCTCTCAATTCTGTTCATCTCTATTTTCCTTTGACTGTTTTGAAAATTTCATAATGCCGCCGTTAGGTACGGCGGCATTTTTTATTATTTATCAATGTAATACGTAAGGTCTCCGTAGCTCGGAACAGGCCAATATTCGGCTGCTGTAATTTTCTCCATAGCGTCAATGCTTTCACGCAGCTTTTCCATCGTCGGTATAACCTTATAGCAGAAGCCCTCTGCCTGCGCCTTATGGTCTGCGCCCTTTATTGCCTCGGAAATCGCCGCAGAAAGCTCGGAAACGGTCTCGTACGCCATTTCGTTAAGCGTGGTAAGCTTCTCTATAAGCGTAAATTCGATTTTGCAGGAAATGTCCTTACAAACAGAGAGCTTATTCTGCGCGGTTTTCGCAAGAGCGGAGATATACTTTTCAACCGCGGGGATATACTCGCGCTTTGCCATTTCAACCATGGTAAGTGCTTCGATATTTACGGTTTTAGCGTAATTTTCGTAAAGAATTTCCTTACGCGACTCTATTTCGGTGCGGCTCATAACGCCGTTTCTTTCGAAAAGCGCGATATTCTTTTCGGCAGTAAAGGTTCCGAAAGCGTCGTATGACTTCTTTATGTTGGGAAGTCCCCTTCTTTCCGCTTCCTCCTCCCACTCCGCCGAGTAACCGTTTCCGTTAAATATAACTCTCTTATGCTTTGTAAAGGTTGCCTTTATTATCTTTTTGACGTCGCTGTCAAAGCTTTCTGAGCCCTCAAGCTTATCGGCAAACTCGCGAAGCACGTCGGCAACCGCGGTATTAAGAACTATGTTCGGAAGCGCGATATTCTGCGACGATCCAAGCATTCTGAACTCAAACTTGTTTCCGGTAAACGCAAACGGCGAGGTTCTGTTTCTGTCGGCGGTATCCTGTCTGAACGTAGGAAGCGACGGGACTCCGAGATCCATCATTTTGCCCTTTGAATGCTTACGCGATTTGCCCTCCACGATGGAATCGACAACCTCCATAAGCTCGTCTCCAATAAACATAGATACGATAGCCGGCGGCGCCTCGTTGGCGCCAAGACGGTGGTCGTTACCCGCTGAAGCTACCGACATACGGAGAAGGTCGGCGTACTCGTCAACAACCCTTACAATAGCCGCGAAAATAAGAAGAAATTGCAGATTTTCCTCCGGTGTTTCGCCGGGATTTACAAGGTTTTTACCCGAATCAAGGGAGATTGACCAGTTATTGTGCTTACCTGAGCCGTTAACCCCCGCAAACGGTTTTTCGTGCAGGAGACAGACAAGGCCGTGCTCCTCTGCTATACGTTTCATATACTCCATTATAAGGAGATTCTGGTCAACCGCGAGGTTTGTGGTTGCGTATATCGGCGCAAGCTCGTGCTGAGACGGAGCCGCCTCGTTATGCTTTGTTTTCGAGTTAATTCCGAGAGACCAGAGAGCCGCGTCAAGGTCGTGCATATACCTGCTTACCCTTGTTTTAAGCGTTCCGTAATAGTGGTCCTCCATCTCCTGTCCCTTAGGCGCGGGCGCTCCGAAAAGCGTTCTGCCGGAATATATAAGGTCCTTACGTTTTCTGTAATCATCCTTGTCGATAAGGAAGTATTCCTGCTCCGCTCCTACTGTACTGCATACTCTTTTAGAGGTTGTGTCGCCGAAAAGTCTTACTATTCGTAGGGCCTGCTCGTTTATCGCGTCCATTGAACGGAGAAGCGGCGTTTTGGTGTCAAGAGCCTCGCCCGTGTAAGCGCAAAAAGCTGTCGGTATGTAAAGAGAGCCGTCCTTTACAAAGGCGGGAGACGCTGGATCCCACGCGGTATATCCTCTTGCCTCAAAAGTCGCTCTGATGCCTCCCGTCGGGAAGGAAGAAGCGTCGGATTCACCCTTTATAAGCTCTTTGCCGGAAAACTCCATTATAACCTTACAGCTGCCAAACGGCGCGATAAAGGCGTCGTGCTTTTCAGCGGTTACACCTGTAAGCGGCTGGAACCAATGGGTATAGTGGGTAGCTCCCTTTTCGATAGCCCAGTCCTTCATTGCGTTAGCAACGCAGTCGGCTATGGTAGGATCTATCGCTTTACCCGTGGCAATTGTTTTGGTTAAGGATTTATAGACCTCTTTCGGAAGTCTCTCTCTCATAACCTGGTCGTTAAAAACCATACTTCCGAAAATTTCAGGTACGTTTATCATTTTGTCTTATCCTCCGTTTTAATAAAGGGCGAAAGCTATTGCTTTGCGTATTTTTACTTTTTAATTATACACAAAATTACATTCTTTGTCAATATATTATAAAATAATTTATTGTATTATTTATTAAAGATAAGGCAGAGCCGTTTTCAGCTCTGCCTTTAAGTTATTAAGATACGTAATCACATTTTACCAAAATTTCAAACGCCTTTTATTATACAATTCCAAGGCAAACCTCATTCGGCGCCGTAAAGCTCGTTTATTTCTTTCCTTCGGGGTATTTTACAAGCTCTTTTCCGTTTTTGATACAGTACAGAACGCCGTCCTCCGACGTGTAATCCGCGTTGTATTCGGAAACGGTTATTTTTTCAAGCGAGGTACAGCCGTCAAACGCACCCGTGCCGATATTTTCGACAAGAGCGCCGAGCTTAATTTCGGTTATTGCCGTACAGCCGTAAAAGGCTCTCTCGGAAATGACAGTAACGTCCCCCGGAAGCTCAATAACTCCGTTTAATTTAGCGCAGCCCTCAAACGCGGATACGCCGATATAATCAACACTTGCTTGCAAAAGAGTCGAGCCAAAGTATATTTTAAAAAGCTCCGAGCATCCGTAAAATGCTCTGTCGGATACTGTTTCAACGTTGTCCCCAAGCGTTAAGGTAAATATTTCCTTACAATCCTCAAAAGCCGAGGCGGAAATTGTCTGAACACTACCTTCGAGTTTAACTCGGAATAAATAATCGCAGCTGTAAAACGCGAGCTCACCGATATTAATTACGTCGCCCGAAATTTCTATCTCGCTTATCTTATCGCAGTCGTAAAAGGCGTACTCGCCGATTTCCGTTACCTTTCCTTTTACGGTTACGTCTTTGACGGTATCAATATCGTAAAACGCGTACGGATATACCTTATAGCCATAGCCCTCGTGGTTTTCGGGAAGCGTTATTTCTCCGCCTAAGCCGGCGTATTTTACAAGATAACGTACCGGATTATGGTATATATCCTGCTGGTACTTGTAAAAGAGGTAATCGCCCTGCTTTTCTATAAGCGTGCTGCTTCCGACGTTTTCGGCATAATAGCCGAGATATCCGTTAGCTGCGCTTCCCTTGGTAACGTAATTATACTCCTGCACAACCTCGATAAGAGAAATGCAGTCGTAGAAGGCTTTTTCGCCTATGGAGCTCAGCCAAACGCTTGAAATGTCAACGCTAACCAGTCCGTGGCAGCCGTAAAAGGCGTGCTTTTCTATTTCCGATATATGAGCCGGGACGGTATAGAAATTGAGGGACGTTGCGTATCTGAACGCGCCCTCGGGGATAGCTGAAACGCCTGTTCCGATAGAAATTTCCTTAACCGACGAGCAGTATTCGAAGGCGTATTTACCAAGCTCTGTAACGTTATTGCCTATCTCTACACTCGGCAGAGACGAGCAGCCTGAAAAGGCGTAGTCCCCTACCGACGTAACGCTATCCGGAAGATTAAGCGAGGCAAGCTTTTTACAGCCGTAAAATGCGCTATTGCCTATGCTCTGCACACCGCCTCCAAAGGCTACCGAGGTAAGTCCCGCGCAGCCGTAAAACGCACCGTCGCCTATTTCCGTTACCGTATTTGAAAGCGTTACGGTTGCAAGCTCCGTGCAGTTTTTAAACGCATTGCTCGGCACCGTTTTTCCCTTTATTTCAAGCCATTTAAGCTTATCCGTATTTATAAACGAGCGAGCAGACGCCGAAATGCTTGCGTAGGTTAAATTATCGGTGTTTTTAAGTGCGTTTTCGGCAACGGATACAATGCTTTCGGGCAGGGTTATTCCGCTGAAATTTCGAAGTCCCGTGGCAACGTGGGTTACGGGATAATCTCCGTAAACGGCTGGAATTATAATTCTTTTCCCGTTACAGTCTCCTCCCGAAACGGTATATGAAATACCGTCGGAATTTAACGTAAAGCTAAAGCTTCCGCTAGATTTTTTACAATCAGTAAAAATTCTGAGATTTTCGGGATTAAAGCCGCTATTCCACCCTGTGGGCACTGCTGCGCCGACATAAAATATATCTAAATTACAGTCGTCAAACGCGTTTTCCGATATAGAGGTAACGGAGCTTGGAATTACGATAAAATCAAGCCCCTCGCAGCCCTTAAAGGCGTTTTCACCTATTTTTTCAAGCCCCTGCGGAAGCTTTACCTCTTTCAGGTATTTAACTCCGTTAAACGTTTCAGCCGCTATCTCTTTAACGGGCAGTCCGTTAACGCTTTGCGGAACGTTAACTCTGTCTCTGTTTTCTGTGCCGAGCCCTATGACCGTATAATAGCTTTTGTCGGAGGAAAGCTGATATTCAAGGCTTCGATCAGCCGCATCGCCCTCGCCCGTGCTTATACTGCCTTCGGCGGTACTTCCCAAAACAAAGCTGATTTTTTCTCCGCTTATCCTTGCATCAATATTTACCTTTACCGTGTTGTGCGGATCAATTGAAACGATAAATCTGTATTTTACCGTTCCTTCCTCGGAAAAATTAAGGAAAAACGTTGCGTCCATTCCCGTTTTATCCGACGTTACGTCTTTTGTCGGAAATTCCTCGATACCAAAGCTGAAATCGTTTGTTATAAGAACTCCGTTTTCCCAGATCGCATCAGGGTATCTTACGTTAATACGAATCGATGCCCTATCCGTTTCTGTAATGCCAACCGGCTCGTAAAGCTTATAATCAATAACGGCGTAATACCTTTCTCCCACCTTCATCGAAAGGGTGTTCTTTAGCTTGGAGTCAATATCCCCCGATTTATAATCGCTGTCGGCAATAAATTTTATCGACGACTCCGTTTTCACGTGCTTTTCATAAGCGGCCTGCTTTTCGCATCGAACACCGTTATCCCAGTTATAATCTGCGCCCGCCTTAAAATACGCGTCAACGCTTATATTTATCTCCTCGCCGAAGCCCTCGTAAAGGCTGAATCCGACGGCAACGTAATAATCGGATTTTTTCTTATACGCGGAGTTTTCGATAAGCAGCGCGTCATAAGCTCCGGTATATGAATTTTTTTCTTTGGTAATTTTCAAATAATCGGAGCTTTCGCGCTCGGTAATAAAATACTGTCCGTCAATTATCGATGCACCGCTAAAATTTACCGTCAATTTGTGCGCGTCGGCGTCTTTAAGGAAGGCAAGAACGTAATAGTTTTTCCCTTCGACGAGATATTTTTCGTCGTGCTTGCTTAACTCCTTTACCGAAAAGCGCGATATATCTCCAATCAGAGATTTTACGTTTTTATTAAAAATATCCTCGGTAACAACTATGATTCCGCTTTCACCGTCTGCATCCCTATCCTTTTTGCAGCCGGAAAAGGCGAAAAGCGAACTTACGGTAACAACGATAAGTATTAGCCAAAGCGCTTTTTTTGAATATTTTTTCATATATCTCTCCAAAAACAACGTTTATTCATAAAAAATAATTCTTTATTACATACATTATATCATTTAATTTATAAAATGTCAATAAAAAAGCGGCAATCCGCATTTTATGGATTTTCCGCTTTTATTTTTAATTCTTTTGGAGTAAACGCGATTTATTCGCCGGACGAAAGCAGGTCTCCCGCCTTGATTTTCGAGCCGTTAATAAAGTCGGCGGCAGCCATTTTACGCTTGCTTTCGGGGAAAACCTCGGTTATACGGAGCGCTCCATTGCCGGTGGCAACCAATATTCCGTCCTTTTTCGCCGTTATAACCTCACCGAAGGTCTTTCCCGACGTATCACAGTCGTAAACAGCCTCGGCTTTCGTAATCTTTAACGCTTTTCCGTTAAATCTGCAAAATGCGTGCGGAAACGGAGTGAGCGCTCTTATCTGACAGGAAAGCTCCTTTGCAGTACGGGAAAAATCAATTTTTTCGTCTTCCTTAACTATTTTTTCTGCATAGGTGGCTTTTTCTCCGTCCTGTGGGGTAAAGACCGCCTCTCCTCTTTCAAGGAGTGAGAGCGCCTCTAAAATCCCCTCACCGCTCATTTTTGCGAGTCTGTCGTGGACGGTTTCAAGATTATCGGTATCGGTTATCGGAGTTTTAAGGGTTAAAATCATATCTCCGGTATCAAGCCCCTTATCCATTTTCATAACGGTAACGCCCGTTTCGTTCTTTCCGTCCATTATAGCTCTCTGCATCGGAGCCGCTCCTCTGTATTCGGGAAGCAAGGACGCATGAGCGTTTATACAGCCGTATTTCGGGAGCTTGAGAACGTTCTCGGGAAGTATTCTTCCGTACGCAACTACTATTATTATATCGGGACGAAGGTCGGTAAGTCTTTGAAAAAACGTCGGCTCGGAGAGCTTTTCGGGCTGGAGCACTTCTATCCCCTTTGTAGTCGCGTATTCCTTTACCGGAGACTGTGAAAGACTGTAACCGCGTCCCTTAGGCTTATCTGCTCGCGTTACAACCGCTATCGGCGTGTTTCCGCTATCACAGAGTGTTTTAAGCACCGATAAGGAAAAATCGGGCGTTCCCATAAATACGATACGCATAACTATATCCTTTCTGTTTGTAAAAGCTTATTTAAAAGTATTTTTCCTGTTTTACCTCATAAGCAACGCTGCTTTTTCGGGTTCACTGTCGCGCTGCTTAATATCGAAAAATCATAAACCGTTCGTTTTTTCAATTATAATTCTTCAATTTCCTCGGGAGAGAGCATACGAAGCGCTCTGTCGGAGTAAAGAACACCGTTAAGATGGTCAGTTTCGTGGCATATAGCTCTTGCAAGAAGGTCGGTTCCCGTAAGAGTATAATATTTTCCGTTTCTGTCCATAGCCTTTACCGTTACCGTTTTCGGACGCTCGGTAATTCCCCAACGGTTAGGGAGAGAGAGACAACCCTCTATCTCCTGCTGAGTCTCCTCGGAGTGGTCGATTATAACGGGGTTAATCATCTCGTAAAGCTTTCCTTTTTCCGTTTCTATAAGAACAACTCTGCGAAGCACACCTACCTGAGGCGCTGCAAGACCCGCTCCGTTTGCTTTATGAAGGGTATCCCTCATATCGTCAAGCAGAGTTATAATTCTCGGTGTGATTTCATCAACCTCACGGCTAACCTTACGGAGCATCGGATCGTCGTCTTTTAATATTTTAAGTATTGCCATTTTCTCTTTTTCCTTTATTTTTTAATTTCGTACCAACCGCTAAGCTTTACAGAGCGGAAGGATTAATATCTATGCTAAGCGTCATATTTTTCGGCATAACCGAAAGGAAGTTTTTAAGCGATTCCCTGAATAAATCACGCGTACGTCTGCCGTTTTTGCATTTTATAACCAGTCTTACGCGATATTTTTCGTTCAGCTTATATACAGGAGCCTCAAAAGGCCCGAAAATTTGCAGCTTTACGTCGGAATACTCGCTCGAAATACGTTCCTTTATAAAGTCAAGCGTTTTATTTATCGCGTTAAATCCGTCGCTTTCACTGACCGAGGTAACGGTAAACACCGCCATATCACAGAACGGCGGAAACAAAAGCGCACGTCTTATCCCTATTTCACTTTGATAAAACGCTTTATAATCCTGTCTTTTAGCTATATCAAGAATTGCATGGTCGGGACTGTAGCACTGAATAAGCGCGTGTCCGTTTTCGTCGCGTCTGCCCGCGCGTCCTACCGTCTGACAGATAAGTGAAAAGGTCCTTTCGTTTGCTCTGTAATCGTCAAGGTAAAGCGATTGGTCTGCGGAAAGCATACCGACAAGCGTAACCTCGGGGAAATCGTGGCCTTTAGTTACCATCTGAGTTCCAAGCATTATATCCGCCTGCCCCGCACGGAATTTCCCGAGAATTTCGTCGTAGGAAAATTTACTTACTGTCGTATCGGCATCCATACGCAAAATTCTTGCCTCGGGGAAAATTTTGGAAAGCTGCTCCTCGGCAAGCTGCGTTCCGTAGCCCATAAAACGCATTTTTGTATTTTTACAGCTCGGACACTCGGTGGGAACGCTACTTTTATATCCGCAGTAATGACAAAGAAGATAACCCTTGTCGTTAAATCTTGAATAGTGGTGAGTAAGCGAAACACTGCAATGAGGACACATTGAAACGGTACCGCACATCGGACAGTTCATAAAGCTATGATACCCTCTTCTGTTTAAAAAGAGCACAGACTGCTTTCCTTTTTCAAGGTTTTCCTTAAGCTCGCTTACAAGTCTTGCGCCAAAAAGCGAAAAATTGCCCTCCCTTGCCTCTGTACGCATATCAACTATATCGGTTTTCGGAATGGCGGCACTGCCGTATCTCTTAGTAAGCTCGGTAAGAACGTAGTCGCCCTTTACCGCCTTATGATAGCTTTCAAGAGACGGTGTTGCCGAGGCAAGAAGCATTGTCGCATTGTGCTTACCGGCTCTGAACGCCGCGACATCTCTCGCGTGATATTTCGGGGAAGAATCGGATTTGTAGGTATGCTCCTGCTCCTCGTCCATTACAATAAGACCGAGGTTTTCAAACGGCGCGAAAACCGCCGATCGAGTACCGATACAAACGTCAACCTCTCCTCTTTTTATTCTTCGCCAAGCGTCAAAGCGTTCTCCTGCGGAAAGTCCCGAGTGAACGACAGCCGTTCTCTCTCCGTATCTTTCGGAGAAAATTTTAATGGTCTGCGGTGTAAGTGATATTTCAGGAACAAGAAGTATTACTCCACGACCGTCCTTTATCACCTCGTCCATAACCTTAAGCATTACCTGTGTTTTTCCGCTTCCCGTTACTCCGTAAAGAAGCGCGGCGCGCGGCGCGTTTTCTTTGGTAAGCGCGATTATGGTATCCGCGGCGCTTTGTTGCTCGTCGTTAAGCGTAATTTCCCGCTTGATGCTTGTATTTAAATACGGTGTGCGGTAGCTTTCCTTATGCTCACAAATAAGAAATCCTTTTTCGGTAAGTGATTTCAGCTGCGCCGCGGTTACTGAGAGCTCTCTAACTATATCACTTTGCTCTGTTTTTCCGTTTTCTATAAGAAAGCTTAGTATTTCTGCCTGCTTTTGAGAGCGGATTTTTTTTAAGCTTATAAGCTCTTCAAGCTGACCTTCGGTAAGAGACGCGCTGTAATAAACGTTATATTTTATATTGGAAATTTCTCCGGCCAAAATATCAACAGAAACAATATTTTCATTTACAAGCGTTGCAAGTGTTCTTGACGCAACCTTACTTCCAAAGGTGTCAGACAGCTTCTTTTTGGTACAGCTTTTATTAAGCGAAATAAACTCGTAAAGCTTATATTCGTTTGAGCACTCCGAATACATTTCGGGAAGCGGAGCTAACAGTGTTATCTGTTCGTTAAGCTTCGTGAAAACTGAGGTAGGCGTTACAGTTCTTACCGCGTCTCCGACCGTGCAAAAGGTTCTTTCCTTTAAAAATCTTACGACCTCAAGCATCTCTGCCGAAAGCGAAAAGCTACGGTTAAAAACGGAACTTATCGGTTTTAAATCCGCTTTTCCCTTGATTCCGCCCTTTTTACTCCAAAAAGGGTTGTCTTTTGTCAGGCTTTTAGTCTCACTGCCGCCGTTTTCCGCTGGTTTTTCAGCGCTGACTACGTTTTCCTCACCGTGTTCGGTTACTTCGTCTGCGTTCTTAACGGATACAACAAGCGCGATTTCCGGACGGTTTCCTCCACCAAAAGGTACCGCGACAAAGTCGCCCGCCGAAATCTCGGTGTCTCCGTAAACCGCATAGCTATACGGCACATCTACTACGTAAGGCGCGTTTAAAACGTAAACCGACGCAACCCGAAAACGGCACTCGTTAAGAGTACCGTTTGAGTTAGTATATTCAGCGTACATTCTTTCCGGGATCCTTTAAGGATTCGTCGTTAATAACGTACTTGTGCTTTGCAAGTCTCTTTATAGCAGTTTTTACAGCCTTATCATCGCGAAGCTCCTTACTTATTATCGCTCCGATAGACTTATCGGTCTCCTTATTGGCTACCATGCTTTCAGCTCTGTTATACTGCTCTACGTACTCGTCGGTTACAATTCTTGCGCATTTTGCCGTAGCAATGCAAAGAACGTATCTGTTATACTTTCCGTCCTCGGAAAGCTGCTCTACGCCGGGATTTATCATCATAATTCTTTATTTCCTTTCAAATATCCTTTAAAGCTTATAAAATTCTTGTACAAAATCGGGGTTCTGCTTAATAGCCATCGGATTTACCGAAACTATGCGCTTAATGTCCTCCGCTGCCTTATCTGCTTTACCCTTTTCATTTATAACGATATAGTTATAGTACGGAAGGAACTGCATTTCACGCTTTGCCGCAGCAAGACGCTTAGCTATATCCTCATCGGTATTGGTTCCTCTGCCGCGAAGTCTCTCGTCAAGAGTTTCGTAGTCCGGAGGAGAAATCCAAACAAGGATTGCCTCGGGGAATCTTGCCTTAATCTGAAGCGCGCCGAGAGTCTCTATTTCAAGAATAACGTTCTTTCCCGTTTCCTGAAGCTCTTTAATTGTTTTAATGGGAGTACCGTAATAGTTTCCTACATATTCGGCAAACTCGGCAAGCTCTCCGTTCTTTATCATTGTCATAAACTGGTCTGTAGTTGCAAAATTATAGGTTACTCCGGGAATATCGTCAGCTCTGGGCGCTCTCGTTGTTGTAGAGATAGAAACCGCATAATTTTCGTCCTGTAAAAGCAGCTTTACTATCGTTCCCTTTCCGGTTCCCGCGGGACCGCTGATTACTATAAGCGAGCCTTTATTTTTTGTCATAAATTCCTCCATTCTGCCAAAAGGCAAACAAGATATATTTTAATAGAGCGTGTATCGTTTATTATATAGCCGCGTTTTACCGCAGTTATTTTCCTTTTTACTTTCCGTCGCGCGGACTAAATTTAAATCCACGTTTTAAAAAGCTGTAAATCCGGAGCCGAACAGTCTACTCACTCGGCGTGTATTACACGTCGCCTTGGCTCTCCTCTGCACCGTTAAGTCTTGAAGAAACCGTTTCACATTGAAGCGAGGAAAGAATTATGTTTCCGGAGTCGGTTATAAGCACTGAGCGCGTTTTTCTTCCGCAGGAAACGTCGATTACCTTTCCTGCCGCCTTGCCGTCAATCACAAGCCTCTTTATAGGAGCTGATTCAGGACTTACAACGCTTATTATCCTCTCGGCGCATACCGTATTTCCAAAACCAATATTTACAAATTTCATTTTTTCGTCCTTTAACTGTTATGGATTTAGCGTTTACAAAGCGTTTCTGATTTTTTATTCAAGATTTTGTATCTGCTCTCTTATCTTTTCAAGCAGCGTCTTAATCTCAACCACGGTTTTGGTAAGCTCTATATCCGAAACCTTTGATCCTATCGTGTTGACCTCGCGGTTAACCTCCTGGAAAAGGAAATCAAGCTTTCTTCCAATCTCGCCGTCAGCCGATATCGTATCGTAAAAGCTCTTATAATGGCTATCAAGTCTTACAAGCTCCTCGTCAACAGCCGTTTTATCCGCAAAAATAGCGCATTCGGTTAAAATTCTTGCGTAATCGGTTTCGATATTAAGTCCGTCAAGCGCCCCTTTAAGCTTTTGTTCAAGACGCTGGCGGTATTTTTCCTGCGCATCGTCCGCGTGCGCTTTTATATATTCGATATATCCCTTTACTGTTTCCATCTTCTCAGTAAGGTCTTTTCTGAGGTTTTCGCCCTCAAAACGTCTCATGCTGAGAAACGCATCGGTTGCCTCACAAAGAACGGGAAGAAGGCTTTGAAAGTCCTTTTCGCTGTCCTCGACTGGCTTTTTAAAGGTAAACACGTCTTTATTCGACGCGATGCGCATAACGCTTATATCGTCCTTTAAGTCAAATCTGTCGCGCAGCTTTTTAAGAGCTTCTATATACTGCTCCGCGTAAGCCTCGTCAACTACTATCTCGGATTCCGTATCCTCTACCACGTCCACGTTTATATAAACGCTTATTTTTCCTCTGCTTATGCCTCTGTTTTGAAGATACGCCTTTACCTTTTCCTCAAGGTGTCCGTATATACTTGAAATTCTTACGGTACAGTCGAAAAAGCGGCTGTTTACCGATTTAATCTCAACCTTATAATCCTTGCCGCCGTCCGAGCCTATCGCCTGACCGAACGCAGTCATACTGTATGCCATATATGTTCTCCGCGGTTAACGTATAAAACGTTAATCTTTATTCATTTATTTTATTAATATATATATTTTACACCTAAAAAACAGCCGTGTCAAGGTTTTGTTCACAATTGTTTACAATTTGCGCTGATTATTTCCGAAAAACTTATTTATTCCGAGTCTGTACCGAAGCGTCTTACAGTAAGAGCTGATTACTCTTGTAAGCGCGAAATCATAAATAAGCAGCACCGCCGCGCCTAAAAAATAAACGTAAACAAGGTATTTACGTATTTCCGTTTCAGGGAAAAAGCTTATAACAATTAAAGAAAGCGCCGCGTAAGCCACGGAATACGCTACGTACTTAATTACGTATGAAATTACAGGCGAAAGTCTTTCCGCAAGGGACTTTACTATCGGGTAGTAGCCGAGAAAAACGGCAAAATAAACACCCGGCATCTTAGACGGCAGAACGAGAAGCGCAAGAGCCGCGGAAACGGCGTAAATAACCGTAGCGCTTTTATATCCCATTTCTATTACAGCCAATATAACGCAAAAGGAAGCGATAGCAGCCGCCGTCAAATCCAGCGAACCGAAAAAGCTTCCAATTAACATCATTATTACCGCGATTGCCGCTAAGATGGAGGAAAAAGCTATTCTTTTTGAAGCCTTCATAATATAATTCTCTCCATAAACGTTTTTAGCCTTGTTTAACAGCAGGCAATAAGGTCTCCGCCAAGACATTCGCAAAGACAGTCGGCGCAGATAAGCGACGTACAAACATCTGAATCACAACAACCTTCGCTACGTCTCATAGGCGCCTGACGGTAGCCTCTTGAGTAGCTTTGCGCTCTTCCCTGCATACTTTCATAAGCCTGATTGTATTCGGGATTTCCAGGATCCATATCAATCGCTGTTCTGAAATATTTTTGCGCGTCAAGATACCAGCCTCTCTGCGAAAGAACGCAGCCTTTAAGGAAATACCATTCGGCATTTCTGTCGGCAGTGTTTATCGCGTCAAGCCTTATATCCGCCTCCGAAAAATTATTCTCGTTTAAAAGTTTTCTTATGTTCTGAAGCTCCGCGTTTGCATAGGGGGAGCCGTAATTTCCGCTGTTATTTCTCATAAGTGTATTATAAGCCTCGTTTATCTCCTTCATTTTTTCTTCCGCGAGCTTTTTCATGCCGTCATCCGCGAAATTATCGGGGTGATACCTTTTAGCAAGCTCATGATAAGCTTTTTTAATTTCCTCGTCGCTTGAATCTCTTAAAATGCCAAGCACCTCGTATGGATCTCTTCCGGTCATTTGTAATAGCCTTTCGTTTTATTTTTGATATTGATTTTACATCAACGCCGTTTCAGAGAAAAATCGTTAACCGTCGGTTTTTTCCGTGTTATTATCTTCGGTTTTATCTCTACTCTGCTTTTTCAGTATTTCATTTACAACGTTCGGAATACCGAGAGACAGAACGTTCAAAAGAATGTTACCGATGTCTCTGTACTTTGTTTTTCTGCCTTTAAGCGCTTTAATCGCGCTTTCCGTCTCGGAATACATTGAAGCAAGGAGAAAATCATCGGGAACCTCTGTAAATCCCGCGCTGACAAGCGGGTTAAACGCGCCGGTTTTAAGATCATCGTAAAAATCGTCCATCGCGTCCGCAAGATAGATAAGTCTGCCAACGCTATATCCGAGCGAGGAGGTCATCGCGGCATTTTTTTCGTCCTCTATTCCGTGTGAAAAGAGCAGTGAAAGAATTTTGCCGAAAACGTCGGCGCAGGCATCTGGCGAATCCGATTTAGCGCTTTCAAGCGCCGAAAGCTCGTCGAGATACGTCTTTATTTTTTCCGAAAGCTCAGGAAAATTATACTCGGGCAGTCTTTTATAAATCCTTTTGAGCTGCTTTTTAGTTTTACCGAGCGCAAATCTCTTTAAAAGGCGCTTTCCCGTATTTTTATCGTTTAAATCGTCAAGAAGCTTATAATAAGAAAGCACCACCGAGGCTCCTGCCGAAAACCGAAGCGCGGAGTTTTCCTCGGCAACCGGTCTTTTCTTAACCGGGTGGAGTCCGCATCTGCCAAGACCTATTTTAAAGCCCGTTTCGTCTGTTTCAGCTCTGAGCATAGCTAAAAAAACCAGGTCATAGCTCAGCATAAGGGTTGACGAGGCTCCGGCGTACCGTTTCATTGCTTTACAAAGCGCGCAGTAAACGCCCTTATAAAGCTTGTATTCCGATACCTTAAGCTCTCCGTCAAGAATTCTTACATATCCGAACAATTTTTTCTTCTCCGCTTACAATTACAGCTTTTTTACAATGTCGGCACCCGGATTCGCACACGGGATTTCCTAATAATTTAGGTGTAATTCCTCTTATACGATACCGCCAAATATATAATAAATAATATACAATTATATTTACTGCTTAATAAAGTTATAATAAACTTTTTGTAAATTCGTTTCCGCAGAGTAACATTTTACTTTTTTCTTTATAAAAATTAATAATTTTATACAAAATTTACAATTAACGCTTTTATTTCTCCGTTTTTTATATTATAATGATTTCAGAATTTAATTTTCCATTAAAGGAGATTTTTTATGAAACGCAGAATAATATTGCTTTTTTTAACGTTATTTATAGTAATGTCATCGGTTTTAATAGCCTGTGATAAAGACAAAGATGATCCGGATAATGATCCTAATCCGGGTCCCGGCACATCTGAAGGCGGCGGCACAACTCCCGGTGGTGGCACAACTCCTGAAACTCCCGGTGGAACTACCCCCGAGACCCCCGGCGGCACTCCCCCCGAAACTCCAGAAGGCGGCGGAAACCAGAATAACGGTAACGAAATAGAGCTTCCGATGGTTCCCTAAGTACATAAAATTTTCATACGTTAAATTTAAAAAGGACGAGTAAAGGCTCGTCCTTTTTCCTTATTCTCTGCGCCGATTTACAGTATGTTATATTAAAAATCTGCACTTGTTAATTATTTTTTTCGGTTAATCTTTCAAAGTAAATATCCTCCCGTTAACTGACCGCAAAATTTTACGGACGGTAAAAATAACAGGAGGATATTATTTATCCTTTAGTAAAAAAGCATTTGTACCGCTTTTTTCGCAAAAGAAACGCTTTCGCGGTATAAAACCTATACGTTATATATATCGATTTACATTTACGTTTACCTATTAAAGTATCTTTACTTTATCTTTTCGAAACCGCAAAATCTCGATTAAAGCTACGCATCAAAAAGCCTAACTTTTTCTAACGCACAGCGTAATTTCCGCTTTTAAGAGAGAAAAACACTCATTTTTCTATCGTTGCCTTTCGGCTTCGACAATATTATAATTCCCATAAAGACAGCTTTTAATACTCTGTTTTTATGGGAATTTCTGTTATTAAATTTTATATTTTTTCAGAGAAATTTTTATACGTTCAACGCGTCGGATTGTAAGCTTTTACTTAACGGTAGCGTCCGCTACAATTAAAACGCCCATTCTCCGTCCTTGAAAATCTGTACGTGCCTACCGTCGCGCGTATGAGCGACTATCGAAAGATCCGCGGAGCCTATCATAAAGTCCTCGTGGATAATAGACTCGTTTATTCCCTTTTCACGGCACTGCTCAAGAGTGTATTTATCAAAATCCTTTATGCAGTTTGCAAAGCCCTCACCGAGTGCAAGATGACAGGCTGCGTTTTCGTCAAAAAGAGTATTGTAAAAGAGTATTCCACTCTTGTTAATAGGTGAGGAAAAGGGCACAAGCGCACATTCTCCAAGATAAGAAGCGCCCTCGTCCATTTCTGTCATTATTTTTAGAAGCTCACCGTTTTTCTCGGCGTGTGTCTCCGTAACCCTTCCGTTTTCGAATTTAACGTAAAAGTTTTCAATAAGCTCCCCTCTGAAGGAAAGCGGCTTTGTGGAATATACGATTCCCTCCGCCTCTCCCCTTTTCGGAGTTACAAATATCTCCTCCGACGGAATATTTGCGTTAAAGAAGTTTCCGAGAAGCGTAGTTTCTCCGCCACCCATAAAGAGTGCGTCCTCTATAAGCCCAACCTTAAGACTCGTTCCGTTTGACGAGGTATATTCCAAGGTTTCAATGCCGAGTGAGTTAAGATAGTCGCATTTTTTCTGTAAGCTCTCGTTGTGATTTTTCCAGTTTTCGATAGGACTGTCGCTTCCGTCAGGCGCAACTCTTGAGGAAATGAGTATCGCCTCCCAAAGCTTTTCCTTTGCCTTTGCCTTACTTAAATTCGGGAACACCTTTTTTGCCCACTTTTCTCCCGGAACAGCGGCAATACACCACTGATATTTATTGTCCATTGCATCTCTGTACGGCTTTATGACCTTATACCTCGCCTGCGATGCCTTCTGATATTTTTCCTGATTAATTCCCTTCATTCCGTCGGGATCCTCGGAAAGCAGGTATATCACAGCGGGAAGCGTGTCAAGTCTGTGCTGAAGCTTAGCCTTTTCCCACTCCTCCACCTTGGACATAACCGAAAGGCTCCGTGCCTTTGCGTGGAGCTTTGAAACGGGCTGGTGCGACCATTCAACGTTTACCTTTGACGCGCCTGCTTTGTAGCATTCGCTTACAACCATTTCAACGAATTCGGGGCAATCAAGCTCTGCCTGAACGATAACCTCCTGCTTCTTTTTAAGGTTTATTCCAACCTTAACTATAAGCTCCGCATACTTTTTTAAAACGCTTTTTTTCATTTTATTTTTCCTTTCATACGGCAAAATATATTTCGAGTCGCGGCTTTAACCTATAATTTAAGCGTCCCGAAAAATTCAGGTTAAAAAACGGGGACGATGCCCCGTTTTAAAGATTACGTATATAATTATTGCTTTTTTTCCGCTTTTTAATCAACAAAACGGATAACGGAGGTTACATCAAAACCGGAAAGCTCTTTTTCAAGCTCGTACTGAGTAATTTTTTCGCTTACAAATGAGCTTTCTCCGTCCTCAAAGGATATAGGCTTTACGTTTTCGGGAAGCTTCTCACCCTTTACGCGACAGTAGAACACCATAGGTACGCTCTTATAATCGGCAAGGGTTCTATCGTCTGCACGCTCCCATTTGGAGGTCGGAATCTGTCCGACGTCAAGGTGCTTAATAACCTCGATAATATCCGCAAGAACCGCTCCCGCCGTGGGAATGCTTCCGGCGCCCTTTCCGTAGAACATAAGCTCTCCGACAGCTTCACCCGAAACGAGTATTCCGTTAAATACATCGTTTACGTGAGAAAGCGGACTATCCGCTGTTACCATTCTGGGAGAAACGATGATAAAGACCTTTCCGTCCGCGGTTTTCTCGGTTCTGCCTATCAGCTTTATAGCCGCGTTAAGCTTTGCGGCGTCGCCCGTATCTCTCTTGGTTATATTACGTATTCCCTCGGTATGAACGGCGTCGCTATTGTAGATTTTACCGTAAGCAAGAGCCGAAAGAATACATATTTTACGGCAAGCGTCAATTCCGTCAACGTCAGCGGAGGGATTAGCCTCTGCGTAACCGAGCTCTCTCGCCTTAGCCAGTGCCTCGTCAAACGTTTTGCCATTTTGAAGCATACTCGTAAGCATATAGTTTGTTGTTCCGTTAAGAATACCGTTTACCGATATAATATTATCTGAGGAAAGGGACTCTCTCATAGGACGGATAATCGGTATTGCTCCACCTACTGCCGCCTCAAAGAGATACGCGACCTTGTTTTCCGCCGCGGTCTGAAGGAGAACCTCGCCGAAATTTGCAACAACCTCTTTGTTTGAGGAAATAACGTGCTTTCCGGCCTTAAGAGCAGCAAGTGAAAAATCAAACGCGGGGTGCGAACCGCCAATCATCTCCGCAACGATGGAAACCTCGGGATCGTTTAAAACGACGTTAAAGTCCTTTATTATTTTATTTTCAAGCGGATGTCCGGTAAAATCTCTTATATCAACGATGTATTTTACCTCGACCTCTTTACCGGTGTCTTTCAGAATGAGCTGCTTATTTCTTTCAACAAGCTCTACAAGACCTCCGCCTATATTACCGAATCCGATAACGGCAATTTTTACCATATTTAAAACCAACCTTTCAAAGTAGCTGAAATATTAATCCGCTATAATTAAATTCTTTTTTATTATATCATAGATTAAGTTCAATTTCAATACATTTTAAAAAATTAGCCTGAAATTTCGTTAAAAACACAAATTTCTCAAAGAAATTTACTAACACGAATAAAAAAATAAGAAAATATCAAAAATATTATCGAAAAGGTATTGACAAAAAGGAAAATTTATGCTATAATTCCTATCGTTGATTTAATGCGGCATCGCCAAGCGGTAAGGCAACGGACTCTGACTCCGTCATTACCTAGGTTCGAATCCTAGTGCCGCAGCCATGAAAAAAGACCAAGTCGAAAGACTTGGTCTTTTTTTAACTAAATCCGCCGTTGGCGGAAGAAATCCCACTTGCGTGGGATGAAATCGCTTCGCGATGAAATCTGCCTTACGGCAGGTTATGGAGGCGGATTT
>JAZUBT010000041.1:0-4586 GCA_045638685.1 Eubacteriales bacterium
GTAAACAGAGGAATCGAGCGCTCTCTTTGCAGTAAAAAGCCGTTTTTCAATCTCTTTACAGGCGAAAAAGCGGTTCTCTGCGAGGACGGATTTTACCGAATGCAAGTTCTCGAAAACTCCTTTTCGGTAATAAAATAAATAACAATATTGCGCTAATAAGTAATAACAATAACATTAGGAGAAAGCTATGCGTAAAACAAAAATAGTTTGTACGCTTGGTCCTTCAAGCGAAACAAAAGATATTATAAAAGGTCTTTGCAAAGCCGGAATGAACGTTGCAAGACTTAACTTTTCACACAACACCCACGCCGACCATCAACGGCGCATTGATTTGGTTAAGGAGGTCAGAGCAGAGCTTGATTTACCCATAGCCATCATGCTTGATACCAAAGGCCCCGAATACCGTATTAAAACGTTTGAGGGGGTAAAATCCTTCTTTCCGACGGAGAGCGCTTTGTTTTTACCACCGACGAGGTTATAGGAAACAGAGAGCGTGTTTCGGTAAGCTACGCAAAGCTTCCCGAAGAGCTGTCGGTTGGCGATACCATTCTTCTGAACAACGGCCTTTTGTCTTTCCTTGTAGATAAGATTGATGGCGCAAACATAGAATGCAGAGTTATATGCGGTGGCGTGCTTTCAGACCGTAAAAGCATGAGCTTTCCCGGCAAGGTAATGAAGCAGCCGTATCTCTCCGAGCAAGATAAAAACGATATAAAGTTCGGCGTTGATAACGGAATAGATTACATAGCGTGCTCCTTTGTGTCGTGCAAGCAGGACCTTATCGACGTCCGCAACTATATGAAAGAGCTCGGTGCCGAGGGTATTGAACTAATTGCAAAAATAGAAAATCAGTCCGGTGTTGATAACATCGAGGAAATCTGTCAATACTGCGACGGAATTATGGTTGCTCGCGGAGATATGGGCGTTGAAATTCCCTTTGAGCACCTACCCGCCATTCAAAAGAAGCTCATTACGAAATGCCGTATGCTTGGAAAGCGCGTAATTACGGCAACCGAAATGCTCGAATCAATGATTTCCAATTCCCGTCCTACAAGAGCCGAAATCTCGGATATTGCCAACGCCGTATATGACGGCACAAGCGCAATAATGCTTTCCGGAGAAACCGCCGCCGGTAAATACCCCGTACAAGCGGTTCAAACCATGGCTAAAATCGCGGAAACCACCGAAGGAAATATTAACTATAAGAAGCGTTTTCACGATTCCGATTTCCAAATACGAAATATGACGGACGCCATATCACACTCAACCTGCGGAATGTCGATTGATATAGAAGCCAAAGCAATAGTCGCTTGTTCCATTTCCGGAATGACGGCAAGAATGATATCACGCTTCCGCTCCCCCGTTCCGATTATCGGACTTACCACCAATGAAAACACCTGGCGAAAGCTTGCTCTTTCTTGGGGCGTAATTCCCGCAATGTGTGAAACCTTCAACTCCACAGACGTATTATTCTATACCGCAAAGAAAATCGCTTGCAAGGAGCTGGGTTTAAACAAAAAGGATAGAATAGTCATTACCGGCGGGGACACTACCGGACATTCCGGAAACACGAATTTAATTAAGATTGAAGAAATATAAGGTCTTATCTTCACTTTTTAAGAGAATTTACTCGCATATCCGCATAAGAACTAAAAACCAAAAAACGGAATACCTTTTTTAGGTATTCCGTTTTTTTAGCATTTTAGAATTAACAGCTTTTATATTAGCATCCGACTATACGTTGCCTTTTGCCCAGTCCGAGGGTGTGTCGCCCATAACGAAGTGAAGCTCTCCGCCCTGCGAAAGCTGCTTATGATTAAGCTTACATTCGTTAAGCGCCACGCCGCGCCACGTTGCTGACTGTACGTAAATATTTTTATCTCCAACGTTCTCTCCCGTAACGGTAAACCTTCTTCCGTTACCGAGATTAAAGACTATCCTTTCTACTCTCGTTCCGTGTAAATAGTAGTTCTCGGTTGTAGCAAACGGGAAAATACCGCACATAAGGAATATGTAGTACGACGACATTCCTCCGTTGTCCTCGTCTCCGGGATAATCGTTCTGCTGCGAGAAGCGCTTAATGACGCCGTCTATAACCCTTGCCGCCAGGTCGGGGCGCTTTATCTCGTCCGTGCAGAACAGCCACGGAATATGGAACGACGGCTCGTTGGTAAAGTTAAGATATCCCTCTTTTCCGTGGTCGTCGTTAAAATAGTTTACACTGTGCTCACACGCCCAAAGAAGTCTTTTTGTGAATATTTCCGCGCCGCCCATTGCCTCGACAAGACGGGGCACGTCATTGTAATTGAAATAGGAAGCGTCCCAGCCCGTCGCCTCGTAAAAGTGAGAGTTGTAGCCGCCGTGAGCGTCAAAGCCGTCCTCAAAGCTTCCGTCCGCATTACACGTCTGCGGAAAACCGTAGAAGCCCTCGCTTTCAACGTTTTTATTCCAGACGTTAAGCCAGCTTGCCGAGCGCGCAGCATACCTCTCACAGTCCTCTGACATTCCCATTTTCTGCGCCATTGTGGAAATTGCCTTGTCGTTAAATGCAAAGCCCTGGGTTGCCGCGGCGGGTTTCAGTCGCCACGAGTAGGAAGCGCCGCTTACCGTTTTTTTATTGCTCTCAACCGCATATCCGTATTTAACGTATTCGGGGGTTCGCATCTGCTGTGCGCTTTTAAGAAGCACCTCATATACGTCCTTCCACGTATATCTTTCAAGCGGAACGTCTTTAAGAAACGCGTCAACCATAACGTTTTCGACGTCGTTGCCACCCTGGCCCGCGATGTGCTCCTTTGCCGCAACGAACTCGTCTGCTATAACTATTCCGTTACCAACCTTTTCGTTATAGTGCGCTCTGTCAACCATCGATTCGACTATCGAGCCCATCTTTTTCGGGTAAAGCAGCGAGTACATAGGAAACGTCGTTTTCCACGTATCCCAAACGGTATGGAAATCGTCCCATCTGCCGTGGTCGTCCATACGGTTACGCGGCTGAACGTTCATATGATACATCGCCGTATAGAATCTGCGAAGGAGCGCCCCGTCGTCGCTTTGAAGCTCTATCGCTCCGAGTGTTTTACGCCAGGCGTTTTTAGCATTCTCCTTCACCTTACCGTAATCAAAGTCGGGTATTTGCTCTGCAAGAAACTGCCTTGCCTTATCCGCGCTAACGAAGGATATGGCTATTTTCGCCTTCACCTTCGCGCCCTTTTCAAATTTCACGTATGCGCCGAGCCGCTTTTCTTCATCAATAGAAATCGTGGTAGGCTCGGTAACTGTCGAAAGCTTTTCGCCCTCAAAAGCTCCTATTTCTGTAAAATCGGAGTCAAATTCCAAAGCGAAAAACATTTCCCAGTCCATTTTGTTCCAGTTACCGAAAAACGTTCCACCTCCGAAAATTCTCTTACCTTTGGGCTCTATGGTAATAGAGCCTTTTTTCATGCTTGCGTCAATATCAAGCTTATGTGCAGCATCAATTAAAAGAAAAGCGTCCTTATCCTGCGGGTACTCAAACGAATATATCGCTGCGGCGCGTGCAGGTGTAACCCTTGCGGAAATACCATTTTCAAGCTGAACCTCGTATTCGCAGCAACGCGCCTTTTCGGTTCCCTCTTTTGCAAACGACGCCCTCTCCGCGCGGTTAAGACTTATCTTATCAACAGCGGGAGCGACAAGAAAGTTACCGTAGCATTTTACTCCTCCGGCGCCCGAGGTGTACGCCTGTCCGAATCCGACAATCGGTTGATTCCTGTAATATCCGCCGCAATCGTTTTCCAGCGTTTCGGGGCTTGGATGAATAGAGCCCCCGGGAAGCGTGGGGCCTGCCGATGTGGCACTTCCGACACCGAACAGAAGGTCAGCATAATCGGTGGGGTCTATATACTTTTCAAGTATAGCTTTGTCATTCATAAAAACCGGAGCTCCTTATGTCTTATATAGTTTTTTTAGATAAAGAATACAGGCAGCCATCTGTAAACACAAGGTACAGTACGCTTTTTCCTTTCATATTATAACATAATTTAGTATTTATTTCAAGTAAAAACAAAATAAATATTAAATATTTTTATTAAAGCAATATTATACGGAAAAATAAAAAGGGTGATTTAAAAATCACCCTTTAATTTTATTTCGGTAATTATTTCGTTCCGAAAAGTCTGTCGCCCGCATCTCCGAGTCCGGGAAGAATATACCCGTGCTCGTTTAAGCACCTGTCAACGGTTGAAACGTAGATGTTGACGTCGGGATGCGCCTCCGCAACCTTGGATATTCCTTCCGGCGCACCGATAATTGCCATAAATTTAATATGCTTACAGCCTTTGTCCTTTAAAAGCTGAATTGCGTCGCACGCGCTTCCGCCCGTCGCAAGCATGGGATCAACTAAAATCACAAGCTTATCCTCTATGTCGCTCGGCAGCTTACAGTAATACGTGTCCGGCTGCAGAGTTTCCTCATTTCTGCACATACCGATATGTCCGACTCTTGCCGAAGGAAATAGTACGTGCACACCGTTTACCATACCGAGCCCCGCGCGGAGAATCGGAACGATAACGACAGAATTATCGGTTATAACCGTTTGCCTGCAT
>JAZUBT010000042.1:0-44888 GCA_045638685.1 Eubacteriales bacterium
CCCTTCGACGATATGCGTAGTGAAATGATGAAGGTCAATCGAAGCTATAACATTGAAAAATTGCTTAAAGCCTGCAAGGACTATCAAAAAATCACGGGCAGGCGCATATCCTTTGAATAGGCAATGATAAAGGGCAAAAACGATACGCAGGAATGTGCTTTGCGTCTGGCTCAGATACTGAAGGGTATAATGTGTCACGTAAATCTCATTCCCGTAAATCCGGTAAAAGAAAATGACTATGAAAAATCCGACCAAAAAAGTCTTCAGAAATTTGCTGACAGACTTAACGGTCTGGGAATAAATACAACGGTAAGAAGAACGTTGGGCGGCGATATAGACGCCTCCTGCGGTCAGCTTCGCAGAAGCGAGGAAAACAGCAATAAATAACACATACAACACGGCTATCAACAATATACAACCCTTCGCTTATAAAACAATAACAAAAAAAGAGACATCTTTTTTCAGATGCCTCTTTTTGTTTTTACTAAATAAACCCGCTTTATGAAGGTATTATCTTTCTTATTCCGTTATATAGCCTTTACACCGCCGTAATCCGTAAGAGGAAGGCTTTTTTCACAGTAAACCGTATATCCGTTGTCTTTACAAAAGCTTACAATCCTGTCGCCGTCCTTATGCGCGTCTATATTTCCGAAAAACACAACCGCTTTTATATCCTCAAGCACCGCCGATGCGCCTCCGATAAAGCCGTGCCCATACCCTTTAAGCTCTATATCGCCTTCGGCTATCCGCAAAACGTTATATCCGTTCTCACCAAGAGCTTTGCAAATTCCCGCGTCAGCGCTCACCGCCGCGCTTTTCATCAAGAGCGTGGAGCATAGCGCGTAGCCTTGTCTCACGTTTTCCTGTTTTGCGTCCTCTGAAAAAAGCTCCGGTGCCGTGTGTTTAAGATTTCCTACCAAAAGCTTTTCTGATTTTATCGCGTCAAAAAGCACGTCAAGCGGATATTTTTCCGATAGCCTTTTTTCACTAAAAGAAATTTTAACGCCTTTTTGAGAAAGCGCCTCGAAAAAGCTCCTATTATCTTCAAAATAATTATAATCGGTAAGCAGAGCTCTCTCCCCTATAACCGAAAACAGCATATCGGGGTGAGACGCTACCGCGGGTGAAAGGTAATTGCATTTCGGTACATAAGCTACGTCATAACGAAGCCCTTTAAAAATTTCTGCTATTTTCTCCGGCAAACACTCGCTGCACAGTAAAATCTTATCCATATTTTCTAAACCGTAATTTATTTTTTACTTTATAAGTTTTTTATTGCTCATTTTAACCCAAATTTCGCTAAATATATACAAACACACGTTCATTCCGCGATTTATTATAAACAAGTTACTCGGTGTTTTCCTTTTTCCATTTAAGCGGTGCGCTTCCCGTAATACGCTTAAAAAAGCTGCTGAAGTAATTTTGATTTACAAAACCGAGCGATTTTGAGATTTCTCCAACACTCTTGCCCATAAGCAGCATTTTTTCTGCCTCCGAAACAACTACCTCGTCATAATACGAGGAAATTCCGCATCCCGCGTATTTAGCAAAAACTCTTTTTGCGTTACTTGTACTCATATTACACATCTCGGCAAGCTCGGAAACGCTCTTTCTCTCGGAAATGTTTTCGCGTATAGCCTCAACTATTCTTAGATAGTTCTCCTCGGATGCCGAAATTTTTTTGGAGTTTGGAACACTGCTGCCGCTTAAAACCTTGGAAAGCAGATATTCAAGCTGACTCACAATCATCTGCATTTCAAGCTCCTTATGAGGCCGCAGACTTTTTACACGAACCGCCTTTTGGCTTAGGCTGTCGCTAAATTCAAAAACGTCGTCCGCCTCAGTCCTTAGTCTCTCAAAAAGCGCAAGAACCTCATCGCTTACCGTGAAATATCGCTTAGCGGCGGGAACGTTCACCGTTCCGTAAAAGCTGAAAATACCGAGACGAAGCTCTCCTGCACCCGCATGTCGTACGCTATGAAATTCATTCGGCTTATGCCATACTGCCTGCCCCTTTTCAAGCTCTAAAATGGTATCATCGGAGCATATAACCGCTTTTCCCTCGAGAATTATAACAAACTCCCAAAAGTTATGACTTTCTCCTTTAAATACAAATCCGGAGCTATGTGTTTTACAGAAAAACGAAACAAGCTCTCTTATCGTTACGCTGCGTTTTACCGCAAGCGGACTGTATTCGGTAACCATTTTCGCTCCTTTCATTTTAACTATCTTTTAATATTACTTATAGCCGTTCGATTTTACATAAACCTATAAATTCATGTTTTTGCGAAACCTCACCTACAAGCCGGGCTGCAAAGGTCGGTCGCCTAATATCTTTCGGTTTTCGCGTAAACAAGAGAAATAACGTTTTCCGCACCCGCGCCTATAAGCATTCCGCCGCAAACCCCGACACTTGAGCCGCTGGTTATAATGTCATCAACTATTATAGCGGTCTTTCCTGTAAAATCATATAAGTCGGAAAGAATGTCATAGCTAAGCTCCGCGTTTATCATTCTTTCCTCTTTATTTAACGTTTTCTGCGCTCTTTTGCCTCTACTTATAAACACGTCGGCAAGCTCTATGTCTGTTTTCTCGGAAATCCTTTTAGCAAGTAAAAACGATTGATCGTGTCCTGCGTCCCGTCTCGCCTTATCACTTCTCGGAACAAAGACAATAACCGCTCTTTTGGGGTATTCAAGCACATCGGGTGCGCGTCTTTCAAGAACACGTACCATTTCGGACGTCATTCTTTCAAGAGATGCTCGGTGGATATTATCCTTAAGTCCGAGAACCATCTGCTTGGCAACAGAGCCCTCGTTTGTTTTATATCCGGTAACGCGAAACATTTTAAAGCTAAGGTCTCCGTAATGCACGTGGCATCTGCAGAAGGTATATGGCATTGAACAGTCGGTACAAAAGCGCTTACTTTCAAGGCTGTGAACATGCTCACACTCGCTGCAAAGAGAGACGTTGCTGCTTTCAACGGCTATACCGCAGGCGGCACACCTCGGAACAAATATAAGATCAAGAACGTTTTTCGCAATTTCCGATACACCCATAGCCTTTTCCTTTTTGTTTTCGTTTTTCGGTAACATAAAAACTTTTTTCGGGAGAAAATTTCAATACACCCACAGCACTTACTGAACATCTCACAAACTATGTCTAAGAATTTCTGCTTTACCCGTATGGGTAAGCACTGATTGGCCGTAGTAAACTAAACAGCAAAATATTCGATACACCCGTAGGGGGGGAGTTCACAAACCGCCGTGGCAGTCATTGAATGCCACGCAAATCAAATCGCTATTTTTTGATACACCCATAGGGGCAGTTCACAAATCACCCGTTTTTAATTTCCGCTTAAGCCCCTCGTACTCGTTTTCGTCAGAGGCAAGGATATGCTTAAGACCCGTATATCTTTTTACGTGCCGGTTATTCTGCACCATTCTATGCACAAGACTTGCCTCTCCGACAAGTATAACCATACTCTGCGCTCTCGTTACCGCAGTATAAAGAAGATTCCTCGTGAGAAGCCTGTCCCCACAGTTATACACGGGAATTATGACATACGGGTACTCACTTCCCTGGCTTTTATGCACCGTAATTGCGTAGGCGTGCTCAAGCTCGTCCAGCATTGTAAAATCGTATCTCGTAATCCTGCCGTCAAAGTCGATAAGCATAGCCTCGTCGTCATACAGAACGGAAATTATAACGCCTATATCGCCGTTAAATATTCCATACCCGTCCTCGCCGTCTCTGCTCCAAATTATATCGTAGTTATTCTTTATCTGCATAACCTTATCCCCCTCACGGAAGATAATCTCACGGTATTTTTTCTCTCTTTTTTTCGGAGACGGGGGATTAAGATGTCTCTGAAGCATTATATTTAACGCTTCCGTTCCCGCAGCTCCCCTGTGAGACGGCGTTATTACCTGTATCTCGCTAAAGGGATCCGCCTTATACTTCTTCGGTATTCTGCTGACACACAGCGCTGCAACCGCATCCGCGATAGCCTTTTCGTCCTCTCTCGGAACGAAAAAGAAGTCGCCCCTTTTACTGAAAAGCTCAGGGTCCTCACCCGAGTTTATGGCGTGGGCGTTCGTTACTATAAGACTTTCCCCCGCCTGTCTGAATATCTTTTTAAGCCTTACCGTGCGGTAACGCTCTGAGCCTATAATTTCGCTTAAAACGTTACCCGCCCCCACCGACGGAAGCTGATCCGCGTCTCCTATAAGTATAATTCTGCTTCCCGGCTTTACCGCTTTTAAAAGCGAGGACATAAGAAGAGTGTCTATCATAGACGCCTCGTCAACGATAATTAAGTCCTCATCAAGCGGGTTATCCGAGTCGCGCGCAAACGTCTGTTCCTTTTCGCCTTTATAAACGGTTTCAAGCATACGGTGTATGGTTTTTGCCTCGCGCCCAGTGGCTTCCGTCATTCGTTTGGCAGCCCGTCCCGTAGGCGCGGCAAGTGTAAAGCTGCGCTTCATTTCGCTGAAAAGCTCTATAATGCCCTTTATAACCGTCGTTTTACCCGTTCCGGGACCTCCGGTAAGCACAAGTACGCCTCCGAGAAGGGAATGTAAGATAGCCTTTTTCTGCATACCGTCGTACCTTATGCCAAGCTTTTCCTCTATTTTACCTATCAGCACCTCAGCCTCATCGATCTCACACCCCACGCAGGTTGCCGTAAGCATATCGAGCTTATCCTTTATATAGTGCTCGGCATCGCGGTATCTCGCAAGATAAACACAATCCCTGCCTCCGATTTTCTCCACGGATATTTTGTTTCTGAAAAGAAGAACGTCGATTGCGTCCTCGCAAAGCCCCTTCTCCACTCCGAGAAGTGCCGCGGAAAGCTCTATAAGTCTATCCTTCGGCACTAAGGTATGTCCGTTATGACTTGCGTTATAGTTTAAAACGTATATTATGCCGCTTCTAATCCTTTGTGGGGAGCTTCCCTCTATTCCAAGGCTGCGAGCAACCCTGTCTGCCTTTTCAAATCCTATACCGCTTATTTCATCGCACAGTATATACGGATTTTCCTTCATCATATCAACGGCGGCGCCACCAAAGCGCTTATAAATCTTAACGGCTGTCGCAGGTCCGAAATAGTCGCGACAGAACATCATAACCGCTCGTACACCGAACTGCTCTTTAAAGCTTTCGCTTATTTCTTTTGCTTTAGTAAGAGAAATTCCGGGAACAGTAGCAAGACGCTCCGGCTCCTTTTCTATAACCTCAAAGGTGCTTTCCCCGAATGCCGCTACAACCTTAACCGCGGTTTTTGGGCCTATTCCTTTTACCGTTTTTGCCGAAAGGTACTGAAGTATAGCGGAGGTGGACGTAGGGAGATGCTTTTCGAAATAATCGACGGAAAACTGTCTGCCGAAGGTCTGATGAAAGCTCCATTTTCCGATAGCGTTAATGGTTTCTCCAACCTGAACCATAGGCATAATTCCGACAAGGGTTATAATTTCGGAGTCCGCCTTTTCCTCCTCGGAAATAAGGCACACCGTGTATCCGTTTTCCTCGTTACGGTAGGTTATATGCTCTATCACTCCGCTTATCTGCTCCTTACCGTCGGTCTCTATCGCCTTCTCCATCTAAGTCTGCCTCCTTTCCTAAATCTTCTGATTTTACGCTGATTATATTTTATCACATAAGTTTTAAAAAATCAAGAGCAAAGGGCCTAAGTCTTAAAAAAGACTTAGGCCCTTTTATTGTCTTCGCGTTAGCTTTTTGAAAAATCAAAATTACCGCAAAACGATAACAGAAAATCTTTTAACGCCGCTATGAGTAAATCTCACATTACGGCAGTTCGCCATCAGTGGCTCCCGGATTAAAACGCCGCCTTAAGCTTCTCCGCAAGGTCGGTTCTCTCCCACGGAAGGTCAAGCTCCTCTCTGCCCATGTGTCCGTAAGCCGCTACGTTTCTGTAAATCGGACGGCGAAGGTCAAAGTTCTTTATTATAGCCGCAGGACGAAGATCAAACAGTTCGGAAAGCTTTTCTGAAAGCTTCTCCTCGGAAATCTTACCCGTTCCGAAGGTCTCAACCATTACCGAAACCGGCTTTGCAACGCCTATTGCATAGGCAATCTGAACCTCGCACTTATCTGCAAGTCCCGCCTTAACAACGTTTTTCGCAAGGTATCTTGCGGCATAGGCAGCCGTACGGTCAACCTTAGTCGGGTCCTTACCCGAAAACGCTCCGCCGCCGTGTCTCGACCAGCCGCCGTAGGTATCTACTATAATTTTGCGTCCGGTAAGTCCCGAGTCTCCGACGGGGCCTCCTATAACAAAGCGTCCGGTGGGGTTTACAAATATCTTCATTCCGCCGCCGCAAAGCTCCTTCGGAATAATGGGGGTTATTACCTGCTCGATAATGTCCCTCCGAAGCGTATCCATATCAATCTTGTCTGAATGCTGAGAGGAAACGACAACGGTATCAACCGCTACCGGCACTCCGTCCTCGTATATAACGGTAACCTGAGTTTTTCCGTCGGGACGGAGATAGTCAAGCGTTCCGTTCTTTCTTACCTCTGTAAGTCTTTTTGCAAGCTTATGGGAAAGCGATATGGGAAGCGGCATAAGCTCGGGAGTGTCATTACAGGCGTAGCCGAACATCATACCCTGGTCGCCCGCTCCGTTGTCAAGCCCGTCGCTCATCTCTCCGTTTTTAGCCTCAAGCGACTTATCAACGCCGAGAGCTATGTCCGGAGACTGACTATGTATAAGATTTACCACAGCGCAGGTGCCTCCGTCAAAGCCGTATTCCGCGCTGTCATATCCTATTTCGCATACAGTCCTTCTGATTATTTCCTGATAGTCAACGTTTGCCTTTGTCGTTATCTCACCCATAACGGTAACGATACCCGTCGTGGTGGTAGTCTCGCAGGCAACCCTTGACATAGGATCCTGCTTTAAAAGCTCGTCAAGAACCGCGTCGGAAACGCAGTCGCATATTTTGTCGGGATGTCCTTCCGTAACGGACTCCGAGGTAAAGTACATTTTCTTTGCCATTTTATTTTTTCTCCGTATATATGATTTATTTTTATTCTTTGTTTCAGGATAGCATGAGGAGGATAGCTCTGCCTATGCCTACTACTTCACTAAATATAAAATTTTAGCATCTCGCCCTTTTAAAAGCGTTATCCTCAAACCCCACGAAAACCGGTGTGTTTTTCGAGCCTCGCTTTTTCTTTGATAAAGCAGACCAAAGAAAAAATATTTAACAAAAAAGAAATCGGCGTGTCCGCGGGTTTTCCTCCCTCACCCGACGAGTTTTTTGCAAAAAAGCTCGGTAAAATTATTGTTGTCTAAAACCAAAAATCCTCGGAAAAACCGAGGATTTCAGAAACTCACATAAGTCAAATCTCATCTCCTCGGAATTAGCACCTTGCGTCAAACGGTACTTGTGTGCCGCTTTATGCAGGTTGCCGGGCTTCACAGGGCCTGTCCCTCCGCCACTCTTGATAAGACCGCAAAAACAAATTAAAGTTTTTTGCTTTTTACATTTGTAATTATAGCATATCTGCTATAAAATTTCAATAGGTAATAATTATATTTTTTGTAAACTATCTTATATAATAACCTTAAAGCCAAAATACACCGCGGTTACTATTGCCGCCGCGATAATAACACCGAGCGCTATCGGAACTATAGCTTTAAAAAGCTTTATTTTCATAAGTCCCGCAACCATAGACGCCGTCCACGCGCCCGTTCCCGGAAGCGGCACAGCGACGAAAAGCATAAGTCCCACAAACATTAGATTTTCTATTTTTGCAGAATTCTTTTCCGCTCTCTTTTCAAGCCAATCGGCAATTTTCTCGGTGCATTTTACCTTTCTCATAACAACGAGAATTTTATTAAAAAGCAGGACTATAAACGGTATAATAACAAGATTCCCACCGAGGCTTAAAAGCATCGTTTCGGTAAATCCAAGCCCCCATTCAAGTCCGATCGGAATAGCTCCTCGAAGCTCTATTACGGGACACATTGAAATAATAAAAACTATTACACGCTTTAACACTTCGTTAAGATACCCCCCTTCCGTTTCTTTAATTAAATGTTTTTTAATCAAACCTTATTTACAAAATTTAATTGTGTTTTTATCAAAGCTAAAAACCCGTTTACAAAATTTCTCCCGTCTATGCGGGCATATTTCACGCCTTAGGCTGAAACCATTTTATCTCCGCGCCGAGAACCTTAAAGAAAATCACAAGACTTACCGCAATAACAACTATCGCGATAGCGGTAACCAAAGCCATTGTCTTTCCCGGCTTATAGCTTCCGGAGCTTTTAATTACACCCGCGCGTCTCATAGCGGTTATTATAGGCTTATAAAGAAGAAGCGTTATCGCCGCATTCAAGGTCGCCTTAGTCAGATTAAAAGGCAGAAGCAGCTTCGGTATAAGGTTAACCACCACAGCCCGCTCCACACCCATATAATAAGGCGTTATAAAAAGGTTTGCAAGCATCATTGCGGCAGTAACCGCAAACACGCCGGAAAGCAGGCCTACCACCGCGCCGAGCATATTTCTTTTATACTTGTAGATAAGAGATGCCGTTACCGAAAGCGAGAGCGTGGAAAGCACGTTCATTATAAAGCCGTAAAGCTGCGTATCACTTATGGTTATCATTTCAAGAAGTGATACCGAAAGCGACATCGCGACCGCCGAAACGGGACCGAATATCATTGCGGCAACCGTTATCAGGGCGTCCTTTATATCAAATGTAAGAAAGGAAACCTTTATTCTGAAGGTACATACCGAGGCGTACGCAAGCGCTATAAAAATCGCGAGCGTTACCGTTTTCAAAACGTTTTCATGCTGTTTTGTTCTACTGTTCATACAAACTCCCATTCACCGTCATTAAGACGGCTACACAAAAATATTTTTCTGTGTTTTCGGAGCAAAAGGTTATTTGTTACGCAAACAAAAGCGCATATGCGCTTGGCTACAAAAGACTTAAACCGTTTTCCTTTTTAAAGGCAAAGCCACCTATAACCTCTGCGAACAATTTTCTACCATCCGGACTTTAACCGTCGGTATAGGATTTTCACCTATTCGGCCGCGCTCTGCGGCTCGCGGACTTTAACCGCCGATGTGGAATCTCACCAACCCCCGAAAATATTTTATTTGCTTAACAAATAACCCGGAAGAGCGTATCCTCCGGGAAATTGTCAGTAATTAAATACGCAAAGATATAACGTTAATTTAATTCAACCTAAATTCTTAGCTGCGCCGAGCTCTGCAAGTTATAAACAGGAGATGCTGCGCTGCTTAAAGCGTTTCCTCGCGTTAGTGAGGAAACGCTCTTGTCAGCCAAATCTTACTTTATTATATTTTACGCATATAGAACCGTTTTGTGCTCGAAATTACTCGATGATTTCGGTAACAACACCGGAACCAACCGTTCTACCACCCTCACGGATAGCGAAGCGGAGTCCAACCTCGATAGCGATAGGAGTGATGAGCTCAACGTCCATAACTACGTTATCGCCAGGCTTGCACATTTCAACGTCAGCGGGAAGCTGAATGTTACCGGTAACGTCGGTGGTTCTGAAGTAGAACTGAGGTCTGTAGCCGTTGAAGAAGGGCTTTTTACGTCCGCCTTCCTTCTCGGTAAGAACGTAAACCTGTCCCTTGAACTTGGTGTGGGGGTTTACAGAACCAACCTTACAGAGAACCTGTCCTCTTTCGATTTCGTTCTTCTGGATACCACGGAGAAGAAGTCCTACGTTGTCTCCAGCCTCTGCCTGGTCGAGAAGCTTACGGAACATTTCAACACCGGTAACGGTGGTCTGCTTTCTCTCTTCGGTAAGACCGATGATTTCAACAACGTCGTTAAGCTTAATGGTTCCTCTCTCAACACGTCCGGTAGCAACGGTTCCACGGCCGGTGATGGAGAATACGTCCTCAACAGGCATAAGGAAGGGCTCGTCAGACTTTCTTGCGGGGGTAGGAACGTACTCGTCAACAGCCTTCATAAGCTCAAGTATAGGAGCGTATGCAGGATCGCTCATGTCAGAGCTTGCGCAGTCAAGAGCCATACGTGCAGATCCCTTTACGATCGGAATATCGTCGCCGGGGAAGTCGTACTTGCTGAGGAGCTCACGGATGTCCATCTCAACGAGCTCGAGAAGCTCTTCGTCATCAACGAGGTCAGTCTTGTTCATGAATACTACGATTGCGGGAACGCCAACCTGACGTGCAAGAAGAACGTGCTCGCGGGTCTGCTGAAGCGGACCGTCGGTAGCAGCAACAACGAGGATAGCTCCGTCCATCTGAGCAGCACCGGTGATCATGTTCTTAACGTAGTCAGCATGTCCGGGGCAGTCAACGTGAGCGTAGTGACGTGCGTCGGTCTCGTACTCAACGTGACGGGTGTTGATTGTGATTCCTCTTGCTCTCTCTTCGGGAGCGTTATCGATCTGGTCGTATGCGAGGAACTCGTTCTTGCCGTTTGCAAGAGAAAGGGTTCTGGTGATTGCTGCAGTAAGAGTGGTCTTACCGTGGTCAACGTGACCGATGGTACCAATGTTTACGTGGGGTTTAGTTCTCTCAAACTTTTCCTTTGCCATTGTTAATTTCCTCCTAAAATGGAATTATTTTTATTTTTTAAATTTTTATTTGTTTATTAGTTGTTTTTCGCTCTGCTCTTGATAACTGCTTCCTGAACAGACTTAGGAAGCTCTGCATAGTGGCTCGGCTCCATTACATATACGCCGCGTCCCTGTGTAGAAGAACGGAGCTCAGTTGCGTATCCGAACATTTCGGACAGCGGAACGTCTGCGTGTACAACGATCATTCCAAACTCTTCGTCGCTGGACATAATTGTTCCGCGGCGGGAGCTTATCGTTCCCGTTATATTACCCATATATTCCTTCGGAGCGGTTACAACGACCTTCATTATCGGCTCGGTAAGAACGGGGTCCGCCTTTGCCATAGCCTCCTTGAATGCCATAGATCCGGCAATCTTAAACGCCATTTCGTTAGAGTCAACGTCGTGGTAAGAACCACCCGTAAGTCTAACCTTAACGTCAACAACGTTGTATCCTGCAAGGATACCTGTCTGCATTGCGCTTCTGATACCGTTGTCGATTGCGGGGATGTATTCCTTCGGAACCTCTCCACCTACAACCTCGTCGATAAATTCGTAACCCTTACCGAGTTCGTTAGGCTCAATGGTAATCTTAGCATGTCCGTACATACCGTGTCCACCTGTCTGACGGGCGTACTTGGTATCAGCGGAAGCTGCTCTGCGGATTCCTTCCTTATAAGCAACCTGAGGCTTACCGATGTTAGCGTCAACCTTAAACTCTCTCTTGAGACGGTCAACTATAATATCAAGGTGAAGCTCACCCATACCTGCTATAATGGTCTGACCGGTCTCTTCGTCGGTGTAAGCCTTGAAGGTCGGGTCTTCTTTAGCAAGCTTAGAAAGAGCGATACCAAGCTTTTCCTGGTCGTTCTTCGTTTTGGGCTCGATTGCCTCGCGGATAACGGGCTCCGGGAACTCCATTGACTCAAGGATAACGGGGTTAGAGTCGAAGCAAAGCGTATCTCCGGTCGTGGTGTCCTTCATTCCGGAAACTGCCGCGATATCTCCGGTATAGCATCCGTCGATGTTCTCACGGTCGTTAGCGTTCATGAGGATTATACGTCCGAAACGCTCGTACTTACCCTTAGTTGCGTTGTAAACCTCCATACCCGTTTCAACCTTACCGGAATAAACGCGGAAGTAACAAAGCGCACCGCCACCCATGGGGTCATTCATTATCTTAAACGCAAGAGCGGAGAAGGGCTCGTTGTCGTCAGCCTTTCTTTCGCACTCCTCGTTTGTATCGGGATTTACGCCCTTGATAGCCGGAATGTCGAGCGGAGAAGGCATAAAGTCGATAACGGCGTCAAGCATTTTCTGAACGCCCTTATTCTTGTAGGACGAACCGCAGACGACGGGAACAAGAACGTTATCGATACACGCCTTACGGAGAGCAGCTTTGAGTTCGTCGATTGTTATCTCTTCGCCCTCAAGATACTTCATCATAAGGTCGTCGTCGGTAGCGCAGATATCGTCAACCATCTTATCGCGGTACGCCTGTGCCTTTTCCTTCATATCTTCCGGAATAGCCTCAACGCGCATATCCTTACCGAGGTCATCGTAATATACGTCGGCTTCCATCTTCATAAGGTCTATAATACCCTTGAAAGAGGACTCCGAGCCGATGGGGAGCTGAATCGGAACAGGCTTACAGTGAAGTCTCTTCTCCATCATATCCACAACTCTGTAGAAGTCGGCGCCCATTATGTCCATCTTATTTACATAAGCCATTCTGGGTACCTTATATTTGTTAGCCTGACGCCATACGGTTTCAGACTGCGGCTCAACACCACCCTTTGCACAGAAAACCGTTACGCTTCCGTCAAGTACACGGAGCGAACGCTCAACCTCAACGGTAAAGTCAACGTGGCCGGGGGTATCGATGATGTTAATTCTGTGGCCGTCATACTGCCCAGCCGATCCGGACCAATAACAAGTAGTTGCCGCAGAGGTAATGGTTATACCTCTTTCTGCCTCCTGTGCCATCCAGTCCATTGTTGCAGAACCATCATGAGTTTCACCGAGCTTATGTTTTTTACCCGTATAGAAGAGAATTCTTTCGGTGGTTGTAGTCTTACCGGCATCTATGTGAGCCATGATACCGATATTTCTTGTGTGTTCAAGTGAATATTCTCTTGGTTTCATAATTTAAATTCCTCCGGCATAGCAAACTTTTTACGGTTTAATGCTTGCCCTTATTAATATCTGTAATGCGCAAAAGCCTTGTTAGCTTCAGCCATTCTGTGTGTCTCTTCTTTTTTCTTAAACGCACCGCCGGTGCTGTTTATTGCGTCCACTATTTCAGCAGCAAGTCTCTCAGCCATAGTCTTTTCGCTGCGGCTTCTTGAATACGTGCGCATCCAACGAAGACCTAAAGTAAGTCTTCTCTCTTCGCGGACCTCCATAGGAACCTGGTAAGTAGAACCGCCTACACGTCTTGCCTTAACCTCAAGCTTCGGCATTACGTTTTCAAGCGCTTCATTGAATGCTTCTATAGCACCCTTACCGGTCTTGGCTTCTACTATCTCAAAAGCATCATATACTATCTTCTGAGCTACGCCCTTCTTACCGTCTTCCATTATGTTGTTAATGAGCTTGGTTACAAGCTTCGAATGGTACATAGGATCCGGCAGAACATCTCTTTTGGAAATCTGACCTCTTCTTGGCACTTTTCTTCCCTCCTTCACAAAATATGAATTCACAGGTACTCGTGAATTTCTTTTCCCGTAACTGCCCGGTCAATCGATTTCGTTACATTTATATATAATCGTTTCCGATGTGACTCTGGCAAAAACGCTTTTCCGGATTATTTCTTTCCGGCCTTGGCTCTCTTCGCTCCGTACTTGGAACGGCTCTGGTTTCTCTTGGCTACGCCCTGCGCATCAAGAGTACCGCGGATTACGTGGTAACGAACACCGGGGAGGTCTCTAACACGTCCTCCTCTTATAAGAACAACGGAGTGCTCCTGTAAGTTGTGTCCAATACCGGGGATATAAGTCGTCGCTTCCATTCCGTTGGAAAGTCTTACTCTTGCTATCTTACGGAGAGCGGAGTTAGGCTTCTTCGGGGTGGTGGTAGTAACCTTCGTACATACGCCTCTCTTCTGCGGTGCGGGCTGATCGGTGGTAACGTTCTTTATGGTGTTAACGCCGTGCTGCAGCACAGGAGCCTTGGACTTGTACTCCGACTTCTTTCTTCCCTGCTTAACGAGCTGGTTAAATGTTGGCATTTTACTCCTCCTTTCTTCAAATAACACGGCTTTTTTGTGATTATTTCAAATGAATATTCACAAGGCCGGACTTACGCACTATTATATAATAAATAATATAAAAAGTCAATATGTCGCGAAATTATTTTAAAAAAATTCTCCCTTTTGCACAAATCAATAAACAAAAACCAATGTTTTTGTATAAAATATACACTACGGTTTTTCGGCTGTTTTCTTCAATATTATAATTATGTATATGTTTTTTAGATTTAATTCCCGAATTTGGAATTTTTTTCAATACATCGTACAGGCATAACCTATGATGTAAAGCTTAAAGAAAAGCATTGAAACAAAAAACGGGTGCGTTTTCACACACCCGTTTTTTCAAAACTTATTCTTCGACTGCTTCCTCGTCTTCGTCGGGAGCTACGTTTACCTCTACGTTACGGTAGTATTCCATACCGGTTCCCGCAGGTATCAGCTTACCGATAATGACGTTCTCCTTAAGTCCGAGAAGATTATCGGTCTTGCCGACAATCGCCGCCTCGGTGAGAACTCTCGTGGTCTCCTGGAAGGATGCCGCTGAAAGGAACGATTCTGTCTTAAGAGATGCCTTGGTGATACCGAGAAGAACAACCGAGCCCTTGGGAAGCGCAAGTCCTTCTTCGCCCGCGTCCTGTCTTGCGATGATAGCATCACAGGCGAGCTTAAACTCAGACTTATCAACCTCGCTACCCTGCATCATTTCGGTGCTTCCGCTGTCCTCGATGTGTATCTTTCTTGTCATCTGACGCGCAATAACCTCAATGTGCTTATCATTAATATCAACAGACTGGCTGCGGTAAACCTTCTGTACCTCACGGATAATGTAGTCGTAAACGTCATCTACTCCGCTTACTCTCATTATATCCGCGGGAGCTATGCTACCCTCGGTAATCGGCTTACCCTTTGCGATATATGCGCCGTCCTCGACGATAATCTTGGAGTTATAAGGAATGGTGTAAGAAACAAGCTTATCGCCGCTCTCACCCGTTATGCTTACGCTGCGGGTTCTCTTAACCTCGGTAATTTCAACCTTACCGGCGTGCTCTGCAATAATAGCGGTTCTCTTCGGCCTGCGTGCCTCGAAAAGCTCCTCAACACGGGGAAGACCGTTCGTAATGTTAGAGCCTGCAACACCTCCGGTATGGAAGGTTCTCATGGTAAGCTGCGTACCGGGCTCACCTATCGACTGAGCCGCGATTATACCGACAGCCTCACCGATGTTGACCTTTTTGCCGGAAGCAAGGTCAGAGCCGTAACAGTGAGCACAGACACCGTGAAGCGCCTCACACTCAAGTATGCTTCTTATACATACCTCTTCGATGCCCGCATCGATAATTGTCTTTACCTCTGCGTCGGTCATAAGGGTATCGCTCGGAACTATAACGTTTCCGTCCTTATCGGTAACGTCGCCCTGCGTATAACGTCCAAGGAGACGCTCGTCAAGTCCCTCTATCTTATTGTTATCCTCGTCGGTTATCTTGGAAACCCACATACCCTTTTCCGTTCCGCAGTCCTCCTGACGTATAATAACGTCCTGAGAAACGTCAACGAGACGACGGGTAAGGTATCCGGAGTCAGCCGTACGGAGAGCGGTATCGGAAAGCGACTTACGCGCTCCACGGGCAGCTATAAAGTATTCAAGTATTTTAAGTCCCTCACGGAAGTTAGACTTAATCGGGAGCTCCATGGTTTCACCGGAAGCCTTAAACATAAGTCCACGCATACCTGCGAGCTGACGCATCTGGGTAATGTTACCACGCGCTCCGGAGTCGCTCATCATCTTGATAGGATTGTATCTGTCAAAACGCTTCTGAAGTGCCGCTATAACGTCCTTGGTGGTCTTTTCCCAAATCTTGATTACGTTGTTGTAACGCTCCTCCTCGGTAAGCTCACCCTCCTCGTAAGCGAGGCGGATTTTCTCAACGTCCTTTTCGGACTCCTCGATAAGCGTATATTTCTCGTCGGGGATAGTAACGTCAGCAAAAGAGATGGAAATTCCGCTCTTTGTGGAGTACTTAAATCCCTGCGCCTTTATTTCGTCAAGAACAGCCGCGGTTTCGGAAATAGTGTGCTTCTTTATACAGCTGTCAACTATCTTTCCGAGAACCTTTTTGGTTGCGGGGCAATCTATTTCAAGCTTAAGGTAGTTTTCGGGCTTGCTTCTGTCAACAAAGCCGAGATCCTGCGGAAGGGGCTTGTTGAATATCATACGTCCGAGAGTTGCATCGATAAGACCGCTGTGAACAACGCCGTCTATCTCCTTGCTTACGCGTACCTTGATAGGAGCGTGGAGACCGAGCTCGCCGTTCTCGTACGCCATCATAGCCTCGTCGAAATCTCTGTAAACGTTACCCTCTCCGGGCTCTCCCGTCTTATCTATCGTAAGGTAGTAAGAGCCGAGAACCATATCCTGAGACGGTACGGAAACCGCGCGTCCGTCAGCAGGCTTAAGAAGGTTGTTAGCGGAAAGCATAAGGAATCTCGCCTCAGCCTGCGCTTCGGAGGAAAGCGGTACGTGAACCGGCATCTGGTCTCCGTCGAAGTCAGCGTTAAACGCGGTACATACGAGCGGATGGAGCTTTATCGCCTTACCCTCAACGAGTATGGGCTCGAAGGCCTGAACGGAAAGACGGTGAAGCGTAGGAGCGCGGTTAAGAAGAACGGGGTGCTCTTTAATGACTATTTCAAGAGCGTCCCAAACCTCGGGCATTACTCTTTCAACCTTTTTCTTTGCCTCTTTAATGTTCGAAGCCTTCTGGGATTCGACAAGGCGCTTCATAACGAACGGACGGAACAGCTCAAGAGCCATTTCCTTAGGAAGTCCGCACTGATAAATCTTAAGCTCAGGTCCAACGACTATAACCGAACGTCCGGAATAGTCAACACGCTTACCGAGAAGGTTCTGACGGAAGCGTCCCTGCTTACCTCTTAAAATGTCGGAAAGCGACTTAAGAGGACGGTTCGAGGAGCCCGTTACTCCCTTTCCGTGGTGTCCGTTATCAATAAGGGCGTCAACCGCCTCCTGAAGCATTCTCTTTTCGTTTTTAACTATAACGTCGGGAGAATCAAGCTTCATAAGTCTTGACAGACGGTCATTTCTGTTAATAACTCTTCTATAAAGGTCATTAAGGTCGGAGTTTGCGTATCTTCCACCCTCCAGCGGAACCATAGGTCTTATGTCCGGAGGAATTACCGGAATAACGTCAAGAATCATCCATTCCGGCTTATTGTTTGATTTACGGAACGCTTCAACTATGGAAAGACGCTTTATGATCTTGGTCTTTTTCTGACCGGACGCGGTTTCAAGCTCCTTTTTAAGGGATACCGAAAGCTCCTCAAGATCAAGCTTCTGGAGCAGCTTTTTAACTGCCTCAGCGCCCATTCCAACCTCAAAGTCGTTCTGATATTTATTGTAGTATTCCTGATACTCACGGTCGGTAAGCAGCTGGTTCTGCATAAGCGGTGTGGTACCGGGATCGATTACTATATACTGAATAAAGTAAAGTACCTTTTCAAGATGTCTCGGTGATATATCAAGAAGCGTTCCTATACGCGAAGGGATAGCTCTGAAATACCATATATGAGAAACGGGGGCCGCAAGCTCAATATGACCCATTCTCTCACGGCGAACCTTTTTGGAGGTTACCTCAACCCCACACTTTTCACAGGTTCTTCCCGTGTAGCGTACTCTCTTGTACTTTCCGCAGTAGCATTCGTAGTCCTTTGTAGGGCCAAATATCTTTTCGCAGAAAAGTCCGTCTCTTTCCGCCTTCTGGGTGCGGTAGTTTATAGTCTCCGACTTTTTAACCTCGCCGCTTGACCATTCTCTCATCATTTCCGGAGACGCAAGTCCTATTTTGATTGAATCAAAAATATTTCGTTCCATCATTATCTCCATTCTGCTGCCTTCTGGCAGTCGCAAAAATTCTATCGCGTGGAAAGCCCGTCTTACGTAAAGCCGAGCTTTCACACCAAGCCTCAAAATTTACTGTTTAAACCTATGCGATTATTCTTCGTCGCTGTAATCTTCAAAATCAAGCGTCTCGTCGCTTTCTTCGCCGTCGTATTCATCCTCGCTGCTATAATCTTCGCTTTCTGCGTCATACTCCTCCTCGCTGAAGCCGTTTGCGAAAAGCTCGCTCTGCTCAGCTACGCTTCTTCCAATTTCCTCCTCGGTGAAGTAGGAGTGATACTTCTTGCCGGTTTCAAGTTCAACCTCGGCAAGAGAGGAAAGCTCGATTTCCTCGCCGTCCGGATCCTGAACCTTTACACAAAGTCCGAGAGCCTGAAGCTCTTTTACGAGAACCTTGAAGGATTCGGGGATACCCGGAGTAGGTATATTCTGACCTTTTACGATAGCCTCGTAGGTCTTGGTACGTCCGTTTACGTCGTCGCTCTTAACGGTAAGGATTTCCTGAAGCGTGTACGCAGCTCCGTATGCCTCAAGTGCCCAAACCTCCATCTCTCCGAAACGCTGACCGCCGCACTGCGCTTTACCGCCCAGAGGCTGCTGTGTAACGAGAGAGTAAGGACCTGTTGCACGAGCGTGGATTTTGTCGTCAACAAGATGGTGAAGCTTAAGATAGTACATTATTCCAACGGTTGCGGCGTGGTCAAAGGGCTGACCGGTTCTTCCGTCGTACAGTATGGATTTTCCGTCAGCAAGCTTAAGACGTCCGTCCGCCTTAAGAGCAGCTATCGTTTCGGGAGAAAGCTTCTCCTCGTCGGTAAGCTCTACTATTCCGGTTTCTCCGGTTACATCATCTACTATCTCTTTATAAAGAATCTTTGTGGTAAGTGTTTTAAGGCAACCCTCAGCGAGAAGCTTTTCGACGAGAGCCTCGTCGTTTCTCTCCTCGTCGGTGAGAAGGTAAGCCTTCGGAAGTCCGCTTACGTCGTCCTTGATAACCTTAGCTATCGCGCTACCGCTGTGCGGAGCCTTTTCTACTCTGTAAACGAATTTGGTTTTCTTAGCATCGGATGCGCTTGAGAGATCACGGTAAACGTCATCACTCGGAAGCAGGTTTCTGTAAAGTCCGGAACGGATAATGCACTCGGTTATATCCTTTTCCTTAGCTCCGTCGAATACCGGCGTCATTACCTTCCAGCCGAGACGCTTTGCGGAAATTCCAAGGTGCATTTCAAGAACCTGTCCGATGTTCATTCGGGAAGGAACACCCATCGGGTTAAGAACTATATCAAGCGGAGTTCCGTCAGCAAGGAACGGCATGTCCTCGGGCGGAAGTATTCTGGAAACAACACCCTTGTTACCGTGGCGTCCCGCCATCTTATCTCCAACAGAGATTTTACGCTTCTGCGCTATATAAACTCTTACAACCTTATTTACACCCGCGGGAAGCTCGTCGGAATTCTCCTTAGAGAATACCTTTACGTCAACAACGATACCCGAACCGCCGTGAGGTAAACGGAGAGAGGTGTCTCTCGTTTCCCTTGCCTTTTCGCCGAATATGGCGCGAAGCAGTCTCTCCTCTGGGGTAAGCTCGGTGTCTCCCTTAGGAGTAATCTTACCTACGAGTATATCTCCCGAATGTACCTCGGTACCCTTGCGGATAATACCCTCTGCGTTAAGATCCTTAAGAGCGTCCTCACCGACGTTATTTACTTCTCTGGTTATTTCCTCGTCGCCGAGCTTGGTGTTTCTGGCTTCGCAGGAATATTCCTCTATATGGATTGACGTATATACGTCGTCTCTTACAAGCTTTTCGTTAAGAAGAACCGCGTCCTCGTAGTTATATCCTTCCCAAGTAAGGAAGCCGATAAGCGCGTTCTTTCCGAGGGAGATTTCTCCGAGAGAGGTCGCAGGACCGTCTGCTATAACCTCGCCCGCCTTTACCTCGTCGCCCACCTTTACTATCGGACGCTGGTTAAGACAGGTTCCCTGGTTAGAGCGCTTGAACTTGATAAGACGGTAAACGTCCTTCTGTCCTTCCTTATTTCTTATAACTATTTCGTCTGCGCTGACCTTTTCAACAACACCGTCGTTCTTCGTGCAAACAACTACACCGGAGTCAACAGCCGCCTTATATTCCATACCCGTAGCAACTATCGGGCTTTCGGTAACCATAAGCGGAACCGCCTGCTTCTGCATGTTTGAACCCATGAGCGCACGGGCGTTGTCGTCGTTTTCAAGGAAGGGTATCATAGCCGTAGCAACCGAAACAACCATCTTAGGCGATACGTCCATATACTGCGGCGCGGTAGCGTCCATTTCAATAATTTCAGCGCGGTCGCGTCCCGTAACTCTCTTTTCGGTAAAGAAGCCGTTTTCGTCAACGGGGGTGTTTGCCTGAGCTATAACGTAGTTATCCTCGGTATCTGCGGTCATATATTCGATTTCATCGGTAACTCTTGCTCTCTTTTCTCCGTCAACCTCAACGACCTCAACCTTACGGTAAGGAGCCTCAATAAAGCCGTATTCGTTTATCTTAGCGTAGGTGGAGAGGTAGCATATAAGACCGATGTTAGGACCTTCGGGAGTTTCGATAGGACAAATTCTTCCGTAGTGGGTATAGTGAACGTCTCGAACCTCGAAGGACGCGCGGTCTCTGGAAAGTCCACCGGGACCGAGCGCGGAAAGACGGCGCTTGTGGGTAAGCTCCGCAAGCGGGTTATTCTGATCCATAAACTGCGAAAGCGGAGAAGAACCGAAGAACTCTCTTATCGCCGTTACAACGGGACGAATATTAATTACGTTTTCGGGAGTGATGCTTTCGCTGTCCTGCGTTCCCATCTTCTCCTTGACGATCTTGTCCATACGGGAAAAGCCTATACGCATCTGGTTCTGGAGAAGCTCTCCAACGCAGCGCAGACGGCGGTTTCCGAGATGGTCGATGTCGTCAACCTCGCCTATATCGTAAGCGAGACCTATCATATAGTTAATTGTAGCTAAAATATCGTCTTTGGTGATATGCTTCGGAACGAGCTTTGCTATTCTTTCGCCGGCAAGCTGTAAAAGGAGCTTTTCGTCTCCGGCAGCTTCTTCAGCGATAGCCTGCATCTCCTCGGCTCTTACCTTACCGGTAACACCGATGGAGGAAAGGTCTCCAAAGATAGACTGGGGTATCATACCGTTGGAGAAAACTCTATACTCCTCGCCGTTGTCGCGAAGAACATATACCTCGTTTATACCCGCGGCTTCAATTTCATTTGCCTTAGCAGCATCTATTACCTCACCCGCATCGGCAATAACCTCGCCGGTAAAGGGAGAAACCGCAGGGCGGCTCAGCGCGCGGCCTTTAATACGTCCGGAGATAGCAAGCTTTCTGTCGAACTTATAGCGTCCAACGGGAGCAAGGTCATAAAATCTCGGCTCAAAGAAGAATCTTGTAATAAGCATCTCGGCGCTTTCCACCGTAGGCGGCTCGCCCGGACGGAGCTTCTTGTAAAGCTCTTTAAGAGCCTCTTCTCTTTCAGACGTCTGATTTGCAACCGCCTCTGCCGTAATTCCATCTTTATTAAGGGTAGCGTTTATTCTTGAGTTGTTTCCGAAAAGGTCTCTTATCTCATCATCGGTCTCTATTCCGAGAGCACGAAGGAAAACGGTTACCGGCATCTTGCGGTTTTTATCTATACGTACGTAGAAAACGTCGTTTACGTCCGTCTCGTATTCAAGCCACGCTCCTCTGTACGGGATTACGGTGGCGCTGAACATCTTTTTGCCGCTCTTGTCCATCTGGGACTTATAGTACACACCGGGAGAACGGACTATCTGGGAAACGATAACTCTTTCCGCACCGTTTATAACGAAGGTTCCGTTATCGGTCATAAGCGGGAAATCACCCATAAAGAGGGATTTTTCTACGACCGTACCCGTCTCCTTGTTCTGAAGTCTTACCTTTACGCGAAGCGGAGCCGCATAGTTTACGTCTCTCTCCTTGCACTCCTCTATCGGATACTTCGGCGTCTCGTCAATCGAGAAGTCAACGAACTCAATGCAGAAATTCTCCGAGTGATCCTTAATAGGAGACACGTCGCGAAGAACCTCCTGCATACCCTCCTTTAAAAACCACTGATACGATTTCTTCTGAACGTCGATAAGGTTGGGCATCTCAAGAGCTTCGTTTATCTTCGCAAAGCTTTTACGAGTAATTCTGTTGCTTACCTTTTGTTCCTTGATCATTATAAGCTTCCTCTCTGTTCTGAATTTGCAACTTGAAAATCGAGCATAAAAAATTAATAGACCACCCTGAAAGTCTGCCGCAGCGCACAAAAAATAATCAAGATACCTTTCTTTCGTGCTACCCCTACGACAAGCTGGTTACCGTCGAATTATAAGCTGCACCCACGCTACCCCTACGACAAGCTGGTTACCGTCGAATTATAAGCCGCGCTGCATTATGCCGAAAAAATATCTTTTTTACCTCTGTTTACTACGTAAACCCCACGGAGGTCCGTCTTAAAGCGAATATTTATCGCTTATTATAGCACCATACAGTATAACATAACTTTTGTAAACTGTCAAGTAAAGGAAATATTTTTTACAATTTGTTCACGAAAAATATTTTTTTATTTTTTTTGCAAAACCTATTGATTTTTCAGAAACTTTGTGGTAGAATAATAGGGTGAATATATCTATTTTGTTCGAAGGAGGTAGTTTTCAAATGCCGAACATCAAATCTGCAAAGAAGCGCGTAAGAGTTACCGAAACCAAAACTATGCGCAACAAGATTGAAAAAACCATTCTGAAAACGGCTATTAAAAAGTACGAAGCCGCTCTCACCGCAGGCGACAAGGCTGCTGCTGAGGAAGCATTCAAGGCGATGTGCAAGAAGCTTGACCAGGCTGCTGCTCACGGAATCATATCCAAGAACAAGGCAGCGAGAAAGACCAGCCGTTTTGCTCTCAAGCTCAACCAGCTCGGAGCGTAAGTCTAAGTTCACAAAGAAAAAAGAACCGTTTTTCAAAAACGGTTCTTTTTTTGCATAAACAAAAAGCAAAGCCGCTATGCTTTCGTCATAGCGGCTTTGTTTTATTCCGATTTTTCCTTATACGTCTCTATAAGATTGCAGATCTTTTCAATAATGATCTCCCAGCGGTAATTTTCGTTAACGTACCGCTTTCCGTTTTCTCTCATCACCTCATACTCCTCGGCATGAGTAAGCAGGTAGTTCAGAGCGCCTTCAAATTCAAAGTAATTTTCAAAATAAAGTCCCGCATTACTCTTTTTGCAGTGTCCCCGAAGAACCATACATTTTCCGTTTACAAGAACCGGTCTGCCGTAAATCATGCTTTCGAGCACGACCATAGAAAGACTCTCAAACTCCGACGCGAGAACAAGAAGTCTTGCGTCCTTTATAAGCGAGAATTTTTCGATGTCGCTGACAAATCCAAGATGTACGATATCGTCTTGCTTTGGAATATCCATAACCGCTTTCCCGATAAGCACCAGCTTTAGGTCTCCGCCGTTCCGCTTTTTATACTCGGAAAAATACTTAAAGAGCGTTCCGCAGCCCTTGGACTCATCGATACGCCCCGCGTAAATCATATAATCGTTAAGGCCATATCTTTCCTTTGCGTCGAAAAGCTCCTTTTCGTCGGGAATGTCCACTCCAACACCCGCTATAATATTCGGAATATTTTTTATTCCAAATCTTTTTTCGCAAAATTCTCTTTCTTCAGTCGTGTTGTAAATTATGCCCTTCGGAGCTTTAAAAACCTTCCTATAATAATTAAGATATATAGGCGGCTCGTCATGTGCTGTCGGCAGCAAAAAGGCATTCGGTATATTTCCCCCGGCAAGACAACGCGCTGTAATATAATAAAGATACGTCATAAATATAATAACGTCATAATCGCCGGAATTCTTTATTAAATACTCTACACACTCTGTGCTATACGGGCCCTGTTCGTCTATCCAACGGTCCTCGTCCGCGTCAGTATGTCTTACCCCTAAAACACTTGCGGAAAGCTTGCCAAACGAATCCATATTTCGGCTTTTGCTTACCTTAAACCTTCTTACGGGTATTCCGTTTACCTCACAAAGCCCCTCCGGATAATAGTTATCCCAAGTGATATAATCAATGGCGCAGGTGGTTATAACTTCAACATCGTACACATCTTTAAGTTTTTCGGCCAACTGACGGCAATGAAGCTCACTTCCACCATTTACCTCAAGACCGTATCGCTGATTTACAAGTGCTATTTTTTTACGCATTACCGTTACCTTCCACAAATTCATTGTTGATTATGCCGAGAATTATTTTCTCAAGCTGTTTTTTTACCGTGTCGTATGAAAAATCCTGCAATCTCTTTTTTTGTGTGCTTACAACGTGTTCTGCCAGCCTTTCGTCCTTAAGCACTCTATCTATAACGTGTGCTACTAAAACAGGTGATTTATCGTCAACCAGCATTCCGCTTCCGCCAAGCGTGCTCGCTACCGCGCTGCTGTCATAAGCAACTATCGGCACACCAAAGTACATTGCCTCTACAAGCGGCACGCAAAAGCCCTCATGCTCGCTGAGGCTCAGATAAACATCGGCTATTTTGTAATATGCAAGCATCGAAGCAAAGCTTGTATGCCCTGTAAAAACAACGTCGGTAACACCAAGAGCTTCAACATATTTTTCAAGAAGCTCACGGTAATTTCCAACTCCTCCGTCAGCTCCAACTAATATGAGTCGGGCTTTTTTATCAATATGTTTCTTATAGTACGCAAACGCCGCTATCATATCTTCGTGCTTTTTATTTGGAGCAACTCTACCGACAAATACTATGTTTTTATACCCGTCGTTCTTATATTTTTTTATTATTTCCGCATCAGGCTCGCTCTCGTAATCGGGAAACTGAATAAGTATAGGTCTTACAACCCCCTTGCATTTATATCCCATATCACGCAGATCGGCCAGATTATATTCAGAGTCTGCAATAATATAATCTATTTTATCTCGCAAAAACCTGGTCTGCTCGTACCCACGGGAAACAAGTGCCGCTATTTCTCGGTTATACGGCTCAAAAAACTCGGGCGGTGTAATATTATGGTATATCATTACCTTTTTTCCACCAAGCTCCGGTATTTTATAGGAAAGATCCGTTACGGTACAGTGATTAAAAATCAGTATATCTTCATCCGACAGCCGCGGAAGCTTTGAAACATGGTAATACGGCCCGACAAGTCTTTTGTCAATTTTTTCCGCATAAATCCCCGTCTCATACCCCATATCAGCAATAACTTTGCATACCGCTACCGCATCGTTTCCGACCGCGTCTCCGTATTTAAGCTCCGGCAGAAGCTGGACTATTTTCATAACCTACCTCTTACTTTTATTTTTTCACAAAAAGGTTTAACCCTTCTATAAAGCTTTGTCTTACTTTTTCGTAGGAAAAATCCTTAAGTCTTTCGTTTTGCTTTTCGACAATCTGTTTTTTTAGCGCCTCGTCCTTTACGAGTCTGTCTATCACCATGGCGACAAAGACGGGATTTTTATCGTTAATCAGAATACCGCTGCCACCGAGCGTCTCGCCAACAGCCGAGCTGTCAAATGCGATTATCGGCTTTTCAAAGCACATAGCCTCAACAAGCGGCACGCAGAAGCCCTCGTGCTCGCTGAGACAGAGAAAAACGTCCGCGATTTTATAGTAGGCAAGTATCGCCTTAAAGGAAATTTGTCCCGTAAATATAACGTCGTCAAGCATAAGCGCGTCAACGTAATTCGAAAGACATTTTTTATACCTTTCCATGCCGCCGTGCGAGCCCACGAGAATAAGTCTGGATTTCGGATTTATGTGTTTTTTATAATACGCAAACGCCGCTATAAGGTCCTCGTGCTTTTTATTCGGGGCAATTCTTCCCACGAATACTATATTTACGTATCCGTCGCCCGAATATTTCGCTATCACGTCCTTATCCGGCTCTTTGGCATAGTCATCGAACGGAATAAGTATCGGGCGCACGTAAGAGGGACAGCTATACCCCATCCCCTTCAGCTCGGATATATTATAGGCGGAATCTCCCATAACATACTCAATCTTGTCCGAAAGAAATTTGGTTCCTTCATATCCGTCCTTTGTAAGCTCTACGGCGCTTTGGTTGTACCCTTTGAAAAAATGAGAGGGGGTAATGTTATGATAAATCATCATTTTTCTTCCGGGAAGCTTCGGTATCTCATAACAAAGATTTGTTCCGGTGCTGTGGTTAAAAATAATAATGTCATCATCTTTTATCTTTGGAAGTTTTGAAATTTTATGGATATTCGGCTCCTTTACTTTGGGATCAATGTTTTCCGCGTAAATGGCATTTTTATATCCCATTTCTGTCATAACCTTACTTATAGCTCTCGCGTCGTTACTGACAGCGTCTCCAAAAGAAACGGTCGGCATCAGCTGTAAAATCTTCATAGCTTAAACGTTTCCTCGTTTTTAATTCTTTTTATTTTCAAGTTCTTTAATACGCGCTTCCAAATATTCATTTTCCTTGGTTACGGTTTTTATCTTGAGCTCAAGCATATTAATTCTGTTTTCAAGCTCGGGTAAGTTTACTTTAGACGCCTCATCAATATAACCATTTATATCATTAAACGCTCTGACACAAAGCGCGTTAAAGTCATTCTGCGACATTACAATCGGTTTGACGTAGAATCTGAGAAGCTTTCTTAAAATCCTTTTAATAAACCTGACAAATACATTTCCGGTTACCGGAATGGATTCAACTACATAATAAGAGTCGTTAAGATATACAATTGCTCCGTGTAAATCCTCGATCGGTGATTCGGCTTCAACAGAAGCAGGAGAAACGTTCACAACCTCCTTGAAGCTCAGCATATCCGATTTATACCCTTTTTCCTTTATTTCCGCTCTTATTTCGTCCATTACTGCCTCTATGTTTATTTCCATTTCAAAATCACCTTTCATAAGTACGTTTTGTATTTTTATACCACCGCGCGGTATTTAATTATATAATATTATACCACAGTTATTTTAAAAAATCAAGAGGTTTTATTTTTTTAGGAAATATTGTTGTTTTTTGTCAAAAATAAATATTTTTTGCGTTTGCGTTTAAATATTGCATTTGCACGCGATTTGTGTTATAATATAATACGGTATTTGGAAAGCGGGCCAACCCTCTTCGCCTTGCTCCGTTTTCAATACTGAGGAACATTAAACAAAAGGAATTATAAATCTGAATGAACTACCTCTTTTTTGACATAGAATGCGCAAACTGCGACTACGGAAACGGAAAAATATGCAGCTTTGGATACGTAAAGGCAAACGACGCGCTTGAAATCACCGAAACAAAGGATATAATAATTAACCCGAAGGCGCCGTTTCGACTTCGCGGATACGGACCGAGCGCCAAGGTAAACATAGAGCTCGCCTACCCCGAAAGCGTTTTCAGAAGCGCCGAGCCGTTTCCTGCGTACTACGAGACGGTAAAATCGCTTTTAACCGCACCCGACACCCTTATATTCGGTTACGCTCCCGAAAACGACGCGGGTTTTCTCCGCTCCGAATTTGAACGCTACGGACTACCAAGCATTGATTTCAGTTTTTACGATGCGCAAAGGCTTTTCAAATACTGCTCGGATGACGAAAACCAAAACCTCGTTTCTCTTGCCGCCGCCTGCGAGACACTTGGAATAAATCCCGATATTGCAAACCATAAAAGCAGTAGCGACGCCCTCGCAACGGCGATGGTTATAAAAAAGCTCTGTGAAAACGGCGGTCTTACTCCGACGGAGCTTATAGAAAAGCACCCCCTGTGCGTTGGAGCCCTTACAAACGGAACCGTTACGGCAAGTTATTTTAAGCCGAAGCCGAAGCTTTCTCCGAGTGAAAAAAATATGCTGAAAAGCATTAATAAGGACCGTTTCAAGAACGTGATAAGAAAGCTTGCGATAAAGAACCCCTCGGGCAAGGGAAAACGCGTATGCTTTTCTTGGAACTACGAATACTACCACTTTTCCGAAATGTGTGTGCTCGTTACAGAGCTTGTAAAAAACGGATACCGCTACACCACAAAAGCGAGCGAATGCGATATATTCGTTAAAAAACCGGAAAAGGTAGGGGGTATATGCAAAAAACTTGCCGAGGCAGAGGAAATGTACGAAAAGCGAGGCCGTCCGAGGATAATTGAATTTGACGAGCTTCTGTTAAAAATCAATCTTCCCCACCGCGCGCTCTCGAAAAAGGCGCTTGTCGTCCAAAACGAATTTGAAAAAGCGGAATAACCCGGAGCGGCGCTTAATTTACAGAAACTATACTAAGATGAAAAGGTTACCGCGATTATGTCAGACAGTTACGTTTTAAGCGAGGAGGAAAAGCTCCTCATAAGAAAAGCCGAGGACAAGCTAAGGCTTTGTCTTACCCGCTATTCCCTCACCTCTACCGGCTTTATGAACGAGAGAGAGCAGGATATTCTTGTTTCCCGTCTTACCGTAAACAGCGAGGCAAAAGCAAGGCTTATCGGAGGGTATGAGGGCGCCGACCGTCAGGTAATGTTATTCTGCCCCGAATATCTTGACGAAAGCGAGGAAGAAAGCCCGATAACCGCGGTACGGGCATCGTATTACAAGGATTACGAGCTTTCACACAGAGATTTTCTCGGCGCGCTGACCGGTCTTGGTATTTCAAGAGACTGCGTAGGCGACATCTTGGTTAACACCGAAACACACTCGGCAGATATAATTATCAAAACCGAGGTACGGGACTTTGTTTTAAGCGATTTCGTCTCTGCGGGACGCGCAAAGCTGACCGTTAAAGAAATCCCCCTCTGCGAGCTTTACGTTCCCAAAAAGGAAACCGAGAGCATAACAGACACCGTTGCCTCTCCAAGAATAGACGCTGTGGCCGGGAGCGGCTTTGGAATATCCAGAGAAAACGCCGCCTCTCTCATAAGAAGCGGCAGGCTTTATCTTAACCGCAGGCTTTGCACCGACTGTGATAAGACGGTTACCGATAACTCCGTTATAACGGCGGCAGGTTACGGTAAATTCAAGGTTTTTATCTCGGATAGGCTCAGTAAAAAGGGCAGAATTTTTATAACCGTGGAAAGATATAAATAATTTAAGGGCTGTGTTAAAAATCGACACAGCCCCATTTTATTTTTCCTTTATGAGTTTTTTTAGCACGGGAATTTCAAGCAGCTTTTCCGTTTTCGGTATAAGCCTTATATCCTCTTTGGTTATACCTCCGAGAAGCAGCAGCATTGCTCCGTAAACCACCGCCGCCACCGCAATAGAGACAAGCGTAATTACCCCCGAAAAGCCGAGCACGGTAGCGCTTATTCCGTAAATCGACACCGCAGCTACAACACATAGCACCGACGCAAGGAAGGGTCTTAAAAATATCGAAATAACCGGCACCCGTATCCCCGCGTACCTTACTATAAAGTATATATTCAGTACCGTTATGGTAAGATAGAAAAGAAACGTGCTTATCGGAGAGGCATACATATTAAGCGTTGTATCCCCTATAGGAACTCCAACGAGGAAATATGCGCTTACGCCCTTAACGAGCGCCCCGAGCGCCATTGAAATAAGTGAATATTTTTGTAGCTTACAGCCTTGCAGCACTCCGTTTGTTACCGCAAGAACTCCGATAAGGAACACCGACGGTGCAAGTGCGGAAAGGAGCGGCGCCGCCATTTCGGCATTCTCCGCGCTTGAAAAAATAAGCTTTAATATCGGTCTGCTCATTGCCGCAAGTCCTAAGGTACAAGGCAGAGCGATAACAGATGCCAGCTTGAGGCTTTTAAGCATAATAAGACGGGTTCTTTCTTCGTTTCCCGATGCCCTTGCCGCCGAAAGCGACGGTATAAGAGCGTTTACTATCGGGTATATCAGAACCGACGGCAGATTAAACAGCGTTACGCAGTAGGCGGTATAATTTCCGTACAGAGCAACCGCCGCGCTCTCGGCAAGGCCGAAGTCCTGAAGTCTGCGTATTACTATGAGGGTGTCCATCATAGACGACATACTGAGAAGCGACGAGGAAATCATAATAGGGACGGCTATCTTTAAAAAAGTCCCGAAAAGCCTTCCGTTTGATACACCCGTGTCGTGTATCTCGCTCTCCGCTGCTGAGTTTTTTCCAAAAACCCTTGAAAAGACTGCCGAGAAGATAAGGAACACCGCACCCGCGATAACGCCTACCGTTACCCCGAATATAGCATATGCCGCAACCTTATGAATTGGGTAACCCTTGTTTAACGCATACGCTCCGAGCCCTATACCTATACCGAGCTTTCCAAGCGCCTCCAAGACCTCGGAAACCGCTGTCGGAACCATATTGCGATGTCCTTGAAAGAAGCCCCTGACAGTGCTCGTTATACAAATAAAGAAGAAGGCGGGCGCAACGGAAAGTATAGAGAGGTAAGAAAGGTCGGCTGAAATAAATGAAGCAAGTCCTCTGCAAAAGACAAACATAAGGGCGCTTCCGAGCAGCCCGAGACAGGCGAAAACCGTCAAGGTTAAACGAAAAATCCGTCTGCTGAGCGCTCTTTTACCCTCTGCGTTATATTCAGAAATCATAAGCGAGAGCGCAACGGGAAGTCCCGCGGTTGACACCATATAAAGCCACGTATATATCTGATACGCGGTATTAAAGTAACCCATTCCCTCGTTTCCGAGCATATTGGTAAGCGGTATTTTAAATACCAGTCCTATAACCTTTGAAATCAGGTTAGCGGCGGTAAGAACAAGAACTCCGGAAATAAACGTCTGTCCGCCGTGTGTTTTTTTATCAGTGCTCATTTTACCGCCTCCATTTCGTTTTTGTTTTTATACGCTTTTAGTTTATGCGTTTTTACCGCGACTTATGTCCAAAACATATTTTTTAAAAACAAAACGGAGACCACCGCCACAGTTATTAACAAAGAGGTGCTCTCCGCTCACTTTTTTCTTTTAAAAACTAACTAAAATCTTCAGTAATTAATTTGAAGCTTCCGCTAAAACGGATTTAAGTATTGAAAGTCCCTCGTCTATCTCCGCGTAGCTTATGGTAAGCGGGGGAAGCATACGAAGAACGTCGGCTCCCGCAGTCAGCAGCATAAGTCCCTTCGAAAGACACTTTTTAACAATATCCTTATGCGGTACCGTAACCTGTACGCCTATCATAAGACCCTTGCCTCTAACCTCTTTTATACAGGAAAAGCCGAAGCTCTTAACAGCGTTTTTGATATACTCGCCCTTCGCGTTAACCTCGTCAAGGAAGCCGTCAGCCGTTACCGTTTTCATAACGACGTTTGCTCCAGCGCATACCGCGGGATTTCCGCCAAAGGTTGAGCCGTGGTCGCTCGGACCCATAACGTTCTTACATTTTTCTCCGAGAACCGCAGCTCCTATCGGAAGTCCTGCGCCAAGTCCCTTTGCAAGTGTAAAAATATCGGCCTTTACTCCAAAATGGGTATGGGCGTAAAGCGCACCCGTGCGTCCTATACCGGTTTGAACCTCGTCAAACACGAGAAGAATATCCTTTTCATCACAAACAGAGCGAAGCTCCTTTACATAGTCGGCATCAAGAACATTTACTCCTCCCTCTCCCTGAACAGCCTCGCACATAACCGCACATACGCTGCCGTCAAGAGCCGCTTTTAAAGCGTTCATATCGTTTGCGGGAACGTAAACAAAGCCCTCGGTAAAGGGGAAAAAGTATTTATGGAAAACGTCCTGTCCCGTTGCGGAAAGGGTTGTAACCGTTCTTCCGTGGAAGGAATTTACAAGCGTTATTATCGTACTGCGATTTTCGCCGTACTTATCGTAGCTGTACTTTCTCGCAACCTTTATGGCTACCTCGTTAGCCTCGGCGCCGCTGTTCGAAAAAATAACGCTATTCATTCCGCTTGTTTTAACTATCGTTTCGGCAAGTCTTCCCGTCGGCTCGGAATAATAGTAATTTGAGATGTGCTGGATTTTTCCGAGCTGCTCGGAAACCGCCTTACACCATTCCTCATTTGCAACACCTATCGAGTTTACGCCTATTCCCGCGGTAAAGTCGATATATTTCGTCCCGTCGCCCTCGTAAACGGTAGCATTTTTACCGTAATCGGGAGCAAGAGGAAGCCTACCGTATATATGGGTTAAATACTCCCCGTCAAGCTTCATTATCTCGTCTTTTGTCATAATTATTTCCTACTTTAAGTTTTTTGGCAGGTAGCACCTGCGGGCATGTGTTTGTAATGCGAGACAAATCGGTTTAGTTTGATTTTCCTTATTGCTTACATTACGGCTATAACCCTTTATAGAAGGGGGGATTTTATAAGCGGAACATCGTTCCCGCGCCCTCGTCGGAAAGCATTTCGAGAAGTATCGAATGGGGAACTCTGCCGTCAATTATACAAGCCTTGGAAACTCCGTCGTGTATAGCGTCTGCGCAGCAGCGGATTTTCGGTATCATTCCGCCCTTTATAACTCCGTCGCTGATAAGTCCCTCTATCTCGCTCGTTCTTATTTCGGGGATAAGCGTTGACGGATCCTTCGGGTCCCTCATTACTCCCGCAATATCGGTAAGAAGAATAAGGTTTGTCGCTCCGAGAGCCGACGCAATCTTCGCCGCCGCGGTATCCGCGTTTATGTTATATACGGGATTTTCGTCGATTCCCTCCGCAACGGTGCTGACAACGGGAGTAAAGCCGTTTTTCATATTAGCCTTTAAAAGATCGACGCTTACCTCGGTTATCTCGCCGACGTTACCGTAGTCAAAGCCATTCTCGGTAAGCTTTTTCGCTTTTATGGTGCCTCCGTCAAGACCGCTGAGCCCAACTGCCTTTCCGCCTATTCTCTGAAGATGATTTACCAGCTCCTTGTTAACCTTTCCCGCAAGTACCATCTGTACTATATCCATAGTTTCGTCGTCGGTGTAGCGAAGTCCGTTTACAAATTTCGATTCCTTACCCGTCTTTTCAAGCATTTCGTTGATTTCGGGGCCGCCTCCGTGAACGAGGACGATGTGTATTCCTACACAGGAGAGAAGAACGATGTCGGATATAACCGCTTCCTTAAGCTCCTCGTTTATCATAGCGTTTCCGCCGTATTTTACAACAACGGTCTGTCCGTAGTATTTCTGTATGTACGGAAGCGCGCGAACAAGAACGAACGCCTTTTCGTAATTTGATAATTTCTTAACCGATTCCGGTGTATGCGTATTAAACATATCTGTCATAACGATTTTTAACCTGTTTCTTTCAATGATTTTTCACGGGAGCAGCAAGTCGCTCTCGCACAAATTATGATAGCTTTCTAAAAGTATCCTGTCAGAACTGCTGAGGGGGCATTGTAAGTCCGGTATCCTCGTCAAGACCGAACCGGATATTCATGTTCTGTATAGCCTGTCCTGCCGCGCCCTTAACCATATTGTCTATAACCGAGGAAACTATAAGCCTGCCGTTTCTCTCGTCAAAATGAAGGGAAATGTCGCAGTAGTTGGACATACGGACGTTTTTGATGTTAGCGTAGCTGCCGAGCGGCTCAAGACGGACAAATCTCTCGTTTTCATACGCCTCCGTGTACGCCTTTACGACGTCCTCCTTGGTTACTCCGTCGGAGAGTGTCATATAAACCGTCGATTCAATGCCTCTGTTAACGGGGAGCAGGTGCGGAACAAAGGTTACCGTAAGCGCCTTTCCCGCTATATCGCTGAGCGTCTGTTCTATTTCGGGGGTATGTCTGTGCTCGCCCGCCTTGTACGCCGCAAACGCCTCGTTGGTATCGGGATAGTGCGTACCCTGTGTAAGCCCTCTACCCGCTCCGGTTACTCCGGACTTAGAGTCTATTATAATCCCCTCCGTCTTTACCAGACCGTTTTTAAGAACGGGAGCCGCCGCAAGAGCTATGGACGTCGGATAGCAGCCGGGGTTACCTATAATTCTTGCGGTTTTCGTTTTCTCTCTGTAAAGCTCAGGGAGCGAGTAAACCGCGTGCTTATGTATTTCGGGGTGGCTGTACTCTCTTTTGTACCACTCTGCATAAGCCTCTCCGTCATACATACGGAAGTCTGCTCCGAGGTCTATAAGAAGCTTACCCTTTGCAAGACACTGCTCGGCAAGTGGCTCCGAAAGACCGTGGGGGAGAGACGCGAATATAACGTCGCTTTTTTCTATAACCGCGTCGGCGTTTTCAAGAGTATATTCCGCCGTTTTCTTAAAATTCGGATAAACCTCCGAAAGCTTTTTTCCCTCGTACGATACCGAGGAAACCGCTGCTATTTCAGTATTCGGGTGCGTAAGAAGAAGTCTTACAAGCTCTGCTCCCGCGTACCCCGTAGCACCTATAATTCCAACCTTTATCTTTTCCATTTCACAAATGTTCCTTTTAATTTTTTAAAATAGTTTCGGTATAATACAATTCTTTTATAGGCAACGTTTTGTCGAGCCGTAATCGAATAACGGACTAAAAAGTCTTACGCTCTCTCGCTCTCCGTCTTTAAAAACTCCTTACAGTTTTCAAGCTGAAGCTTTACCGCGCTCGGAGCGGGGCCGCCAATAACGTTTCTGCCGTTTACGCAGTTAAGAAGGTCAACCGCCTCGTAGATGCCCTCGTCAAAGCTCTCTGAAAAGCTTTTATATTCGTCTATCGTAAGCGCTTCAAGAGTTTTATCGTTATCTATACAGTACGCGACTATCTTTCCCGTAATCTTATACGCATCACGGAAGGGAAGTCCGTTTTTAACGAGGAAGTCGGCACAGTCGGTGGCGTTGATAAAGCCCTTTGCAGCCGCGCGACGGAGATTTTTCTCCTTAACCGTCATAGTGTCAAACATATCGGTAAACACGGTAACGGAAAGCAAGGTGTTGTCTATCGCGTCGAATATCGCTTCCTTATCCTCCTGCATATCCTTGTTGTACGCAAGAGGGAGACCCTTCATAACGGTAAGAAGCGTGGTAAGAGAGCCGAAAACACGTCCGCTCTTTCCTCTTACAAGCTCCGCTATATCGGGATTCTTTTTCTGCGGCATTATCGACGATCCGGTAGAATAGGCGTCATCAAGCTCAACAAACGAGAACTCGGAGGAGCACCAAAGGATTATTTCCTCGGAGAAACGGCTCATGTGCGTCATAAGTATCGAAAGCGCGGCAGCCGCTTCAAGAACGAAGTCTCTATCGGAAACTCCGTCGATGGAGTTAAGGGTTACACCGTCAAAGCCAAGCTCTGCCGCAACCGAAGGTCTGTCTATCGGGTAGGTGGTAGAAGCAAGCGCACCCGAGCCAAGCGGCATAACGTTCATTCTTTTAAGCGCGTCGTTTATTCGGGTTACGTCTCTCATAAGCATCTGCGCGTAAGCCATTATGTAGTGAGCGAAGGTTACGGGCTGTGCTCTTTGAAGATGCGTATAACCTGCCATTACCGTTTCAAGATGGCTTTCCGCCTTTTTCTCAATAACGGCGATAAGAGAAAGGACAGCCTTTCTTATCTCACCAAGCATTCTTCTTACGTACATTCTCGTATCAACCGCAACCTGGTCGTTACGGCTTCTCGCGGTGTGAAGTCTCTTTCCCGCGTCTCCGATACGCGCGGTAAGCTCCGCCTCAATAAACATATGTATATCCTCGGCGTTCATATCTATTTCAAGCTCTCCGCTTTCAAGGTCGGCAAGAATTTCACCAAGCGCCTTTATTATCAGCTCGCTATCCTCCCTCGGGATTATTCCCTGTCTTCCGAGCATAGCGGCGTGGGCGCAGCTTCCCGCAATATCCTCTTTATACATTCTTTTATCAAACGAAATTGATGAATTAAAGTCATTTACGCGGGAGTCAAGCTCTTTTTTAAATCTTCCTTCCCACATTTTCTTGTTCTGCATTACGGTCCTTCCGCCTTTCACATCTGTTTTCAAAGCTATATTTTTTACATTATATTTATTATAGTACATTTTTTTCTAAAATACAAGTGTTATTTTAACCAAATATATAATAAAGTTTGCCGTCCTTTCTTACACACTGTATAAAAAATACATAAAATAATGAATATGTTGAAAATATGCAACCCAAGAAAAGGATTTATCTTAATTTATAGGCACGTATTGACTTTTTGCGGTTTATTATGTAAAATATTATTAGGACGATAGCGACGCATTTGGCAAAAGCCGTAATTATCGCCTCGCTCTCTCCGCTTTTCAAAAATCAAAAAAAGAAAGGACAAAGAAGATGGCAACAGAGGATACCAAGGTAACTAAAGAAACGCTTAAAAACGCAGAAAAAGAAAAAAGAGCGGCAAAAAAGAAGGAAAAAAAGAAGAAGAAAAATCAGTTCTGGGCTGACTTTAAAAAGTTTATATCCAGAGGAAACGTCGCTGATATGGCGATAGGCGTTGCGGTCGCTTCCGCGTTTACCGCAATCGTAAAAGCCTTTACAAACGGATTTGTTTCTCCGATACTCGCCCTTCTCGGCAACGACGCAGACCTTTCCGAAATGAAATGGATAATCCGTCCCGAAACGCTTGACGCGACGACGGGTGAGGTTACCTCGGCAGAGGTTGCCATACTTTGGGGAAGCTTTTTACAGGCGATATTTGATTTCCTTATCATAGCCTTCACCTTCTTCATTATTTTACGAATTTTCACAAAGCTTAAGGCAAGAGCGGATAAGATAACCGCTGAAATCAAAAAGATAACAGACGCAGAAGCGGAAAAGGAGCGTCTTGCCGCGGAGACCAAAGCAAAAGCCGAGGCAAAGGCTAAGGAAGAGGCTGACAAGGCAAGAGCAGAAGCAGATGCAAGGGCGGCTGCCGAAAAGCAAAGGACCGAGGCTGAGTTCTACGCAAACATAAACGAGCAGAATGAGCTTTTAAAGCAAATAAAAGAGCTACTCGAAGCGCAAAAATAAATACCTCACCCGCCCCTTTTCGGTAAAAACATCGCGCTGCCTCCCATATTTTCGTTGTAGCACGGTGCAAAAACAAAGCGCCAACAAGCGGAAGCTGAAAATAATTAAATTAACGTAAGCTAAAAACGGCAGAGAGCTTTTCTCTGCCGTTTTTTCGCTACCGCTCCCCGTTTTCTCATTTGTGCGTCTATTAGCGTTCTTCGGGCAGTCTAACCGCTTCGGTAAATAAGCCTTTGTTTGTTGCACGTTCGCCTTGTCTCTCCGTTTTTTAATATAAAACCAAAGCCTGTTTTTTGTTTAACTTATACAAAAAATAATAAAATTCCCCGTAAGTGTTGTTTTTTCTGCGGTTTTGTGTTATTATTTTATCGGATAAAGCGCTTTATATAAAGCGCTTACGTTTTCATACTTGAGTCAGTCAAAATTTTTATATGTATAAGGAGGAACAAAGTATGAGTAAACGTACCTACCCCTTAAACGACACCGGCTACGTTACGACGTGGCTTGTAAGCGGACGTCTTGACACACCGGTTGATCCCTCTACCAGAACAATAGTGGACCAGGGTGTCTATGAGCGTGAACAGAGAAGACACATTCACGACGACAACTTAAAGAGTGTACCCGAAAATATTGAGCTCGGCGCTCCCGGTATAAGCGAGGAGCTGCCGTGGTATATGTATATATCGGGGCCAAACTCATATATTGACTTATCAACATTCTATCCGATTATATACCGCTGCGAATTTTGGGCAGCAACGTCTATTGTTTCTCCCTACGACCAAGAGGTTGAAGCAGATATATGGAGCTACCCCTCATACGACGCGTGGTTAAACGGCAAACACATTTCGGTATGTCCCACCTGCTTCTATTCTCCTATGAATCGCAACCGCGTTACCCTCTCCCTTAAAAAAGGTGAAAACCCGTTTTTTCTGCGCGCGCAAAACGCCTGCACCCGTGATACTCGCAACAATGTAGCGCTTTCCTTCCCGAATAATCCGGATATTTCCGTTGCTTACCCCGGAAAGGAAAACCCCGTCCTCGACGTTCAGCGCGCCGCGGTTGATTGGGTTTATTCGCTTACGTGGGACGGACAGAGGATTATCGCGCCCGCCGAGACTCCGGACGGAGTAAGCTTCACCGTTAACGGCGAGGCTGTGAGCGGAACGGTTTTCGAAATCGGCGCAGACAAAACCAAGGCGCAAATCAACGCGGAAACAAACGGTTTTTCAGTTTGCCGCACCATTGAAATAAACGAGCGCATTCTCCCCCCAAAAAAGCTTGAATGGGCATCTGCCGAAGATGCGCGCGAGGCGTTTCTTAAATCTCTCGCCGACAATAGGGCAACTGTCGGCACACCCCCCGTCTGTCAGCTTTTCTTCACAACTTATGCACGTCTTTGCCACGGTCTTCCCCTTGAAGAAAACGATATTCAGATAATCCGAGCATGTCTTAACGAGGTTGATCTTCAAAAAGACTGCAGTGATTTCCGATTCAGCTATATTCTTGCATCAATAAAAAAAGGCTTCTTTCCCGACTACCTCGTGGAAGAAATCCGTGAGTCCGCTTTAAATTTCAGCTATTGGTCAGATGAAAAGTCAAAAGGCGGAATGTGCTACTGGTCGGAAAACCACTCGCTTCTTTTCCATACCGCTCAGCTTCTCGCAGGTATGCTTTGGCCCGACGATGTTTTTGTCTGCTCTGGACGCACAGGCAAGGAGCAGTATGAGGTTGCATCCGACCGTATTGACAAATGGCTTGGAACTATTGAACAGAAGGGATTTGTCGAATTCCTTAGCGGCACGTACACGTCTTGGACGGTAGCGGCAATGCTTACCGTAGTTGACTTTGCGAGAGAGGACCTTTCCGCCCGATGCGCAAAGCTTCTTGACGTAATCTTCTATGCTATTGCTCATAACAGCTTTGACGGCATAATTTACGCGCCGCAAGGACGGGTATATCGCGAGGTTATTGCTCCGTGGAGAGGAGTAACGCAGACGCTCCTCTATTATGCTACCGGAAACGCCGTACCAAACGGGATCGGAAACAAGGGCTCATTAATTGCAATGTTTGCGGGCTCAAAGTACAGACTTCCCACAAATCTTGCCGACCATATAAACAAAAAGGGAATGTACTACGGCAAGGCGCAGGGAACGAGAATACAGACCTTCAAGGGCGACCACTTCATGCTCACCTCTCTGCCGCTTGAGTTTATTAACGGCGAATGCTTCGGCAGATTTAAGCCGGGCGGATTTGGGTACCAGCAACATTTAAGCTACGCAACGCTCGGCGGCGCGTGTTTTGTTTATCCGCAGCACCCGGGCCTTCCCTACGACGCGGCTACAATTCGCCCGGGCTATTGGTTCGGCAACGGCTATTTCCCCGCACAAAAGCAGTGGGATAACCTCCTCGGTCAGGTGTTCCCGCTTGACGAGGATCACCCGATAAAGTTTACACACCTCTATTTCCCGACTCGCTGCTTCGACGAATGGGAGCAGGACGGGGATTGGTTATTCGGGCGACGCGGCGAGGGCTACGTTGCCGTTTGGTGCTCGAACAAGCTTTCTCTCTTTGACGGAGACATAGTTCAGGGCTGCGACTTCCGCGCGGAGTGCGGCGCGGCGGCTTATTTCACCGCCCTTGGCGACACTGTGATATGTGGCACGTTTGACGACTTCAAGAAGTACGCAAAGAACTTTGCTCCTTCGTTTGACAGAGAGACGCTCACCTTAACCACCGTAAAGGGACATAAGATAGGCGGAGAATTTGGTCCGCACGCTTAACCCTCTTTTAGAAACCACTAACACCCTCGTCCCCGCAATACGGGGACGGTTCCGAGCACAGTCTCTTTTGAGCCGTGCTCCTCGCGTACGCTTTAGACATATAACAAAACGGATATACCGACAGGGTATATCCGTTTTTACGTTGTTTTTATCTCTCCGTCGCCTGAACAAATTCAACCTGCTCACCATCAGGACCTTTTACAAAGGCAAGGTGCAAGGTTAAAAGCACCGGAGAGGACTGAACCTCTACCGTTTTTGGGGGAGTAAGAGGCGTACCTCCCGCCTTTAACGCTCTTTCGTAGTCGCCCTCAACGTCGGTAGAGCTAAGCGCTAAATGTACGTATTTTCCCTCCTCGGGGTACATATCGCCGCCGTCGGAAAACAGCTCCATTTTACCTCCGCCCGGCAGGTCAAGAAGCACTATCATTCTATCGGGGGTTCCCCAACGGGCGTACTCGGTAAGTCCGAGCGCCTTATAAAAGGCTATGCTCTTTTCAAAATCCTTGCATTTTAACGCTATGTGATGAAAACCAAGTCCTGTATTCATTTTTCCGTTCCTTTCTTTCGCTTAACTGCGCTTTAATTATTTATTTTTATATAAGCCTATATCGCGGCATAAATTTACTCAAAAATACTTTGACACATTATATTATCGGTAGTCTGCCCTCGGTAATCAATAGCAACGCTACAAACGGAGATTACATACTCATTTTCCTTAATCTGCTATCTGTTTTTTTGCCCATATAAATAAGCTTTCCGATGCTTTTTTAAAATCGACCGACACACCGTTTTTAAGGCTTACAAAGGTTTTAACAATCTCTTTTTCCGTCTCTGACGCAATCTCTAAAAGCTCCTTTTGACTGCCGACGTACCTACCCGTTTGTTTAAACACGATGGCCTGAACGACAAACGAGGCTGTTTTATATAACCCGAAAAGTATTTCTTCGCTTTTTTCATGAAGCATATTATGAACGCACCCATGATAGATATTACACGCGCCTATCTTTATAGCTCTGTCAATCGCTTGGCTGTCAATAAGCGAAAGCAGCTCGCATATGCTCCCTCTTATAGGTCTTGTGTCATAGTAAAACTGAAACAGCTCGGACGGCTCCCAGCTGAGAAGCTCGTCATTTCCTGATAAAAATCCGCATATGCGCTCTCTTGCCGGCAGTGTATCTAACATAGCGTTATATTTTTCAATATCTGAAGCGGTTAACTCATCGAGAATCACCACAACGTCAATATCGCTCTTTTCGGTGGCTTCGCCACGCCCATAGCTCCCCTGTAGTCCAACAAACCTTACTCTTTCGCTAAACGTAACGTCTAAGGCCTTCAAAAACAACTCCATCCACTCCGAAACGTTAACCATACCGTACCGTCCTTTCCTACCGTTTATTATATCATACGAAACGCTCGGTGTCAACACCCGATGCCATAGATAAAGCTACGCGCCAACACTTTTCGCATTTCCCTTTGATATATATACGGTAAGGCTTTATATATACTTACCTTATAAAAAAGGCTTTCGACACCGCGAAAGTCTTTTTATTATACTAACAGGAGCTTTTAACTTAATTAAAGAAAATCACAAATATTTATTATTTTCTTTTTTCTGCGTTTTGCCACTTGAAGTGATTTATACGCACCGCCGCAGGTATGTTTTACATATGCTATTATCAGGTCGGCGTTTGTTACCATCCATTCGTTTCTCTTTAATATTGCATATTTTGGCGGCACGTTCTCAATAGGGGGATATATTGATGTATCGTATAGCCCGCAGGACTGCATTTCTTGAATTTTCACTTGCTCTGACAAGCTAATGTATGGTGTTACATAAACAAGCTCAATATCGCCGTACTCCTCTTTCAATTCTCTGCACGCACAAGCACAAATTTTATCAAACTCTCCGTATCCACCAAGGTAGCAGGTAACACGCTCGGAATTAATAATATTTTTTCGTATTTGGATTTTTACTATTTCTTTCACTTTATTGTTTGAAGAAACTCCAGCATGCCCTACAAAGCAAATTATCATATTGCCCTCCTCTGTTTCGTGGAATACCACGATCGCCTGAGGATATTATACACTTAACTTAAAAAATTGTCAATATCGTGGAACTCCACGAGATAATTTTTTTATATTTTCCTATAATAATTGTGGAACTCCACAAAACACAGGTAGGATGCAGCTATGAAATTAAATGATGCTATTATCAAGCGTATAGAGGAAATTTGTAAGGAACGCGGTAGTAACGTATGTGATATTGCCTTAAATGGCGGAATGTCTCCTTCGGCAATTTACGACCTCATTAAAGGCAGAACGAAGTGCTCAAAGGTTATTACCGTAAAGCGTTTTTGCGAAGGCGCAGGAATTACTTTATCCGAATTTTTTGACAAGGATTATTTTAACGATTCCGTTGAAGACTGATTTTTGTAGAAAAATTTTCCCACCACATAAAGAGCTTAACTCGATGAGAAATGATAATTTTTATAAGAAAAACCCAAGGCATATGCTTTGGGTTTTTCTTTTTAAACTTATAGAAAAAACAACCTACCGTTCTTCAACCGGAATAATCAAGCAGGATTTGTCAAGATACACTTTGTTAAGCGCCTTTTCTGCCTTTGTTTGCAAATAATATTCTCCCTTTTGATTCGTATGGCAAACATAGGTGTTATTATCGGTAGAGGAAATATCGATCCTTAGACGTTCTCCTTTTTTTATCAGAAAGGCATATTCGTCAAAGCAAAAATCAAGACTTACTACTCTTCCCTCATTATAATCCCCGAGCTGATAACAAAGAGAGGTTATATCGTGGCGAAGTACATATGTCTGCTTTTCCTTCTTTATGCTTATCCTAAGATAAAAGGAGGTGTCGGGACGATTCGATTCCACCGTCAGCCTTACCTTCATTTTTCCCTTTACGAAGCAGTCCTTTTCAAACGGCACGGTATAGACGCTCGCGACGTCCTCTCTGCCCTCAAAGCTCTCTGCTACAAGCCCTTCCTCGCGAAACGCAGGCGGCACGGTGGGATCATAAGCAAACGAAAGCACCTCTTTGCCTAACGAAAGCGCCAAAGGTCTTGTCGGTGTTTTGTAAAAATCACTTCCCCACCCGTCCTCAAACACACGGTAATAGGTAATAACGCCTTTTTCAAAAGGAATAGGCCCTCCCATTCTGATACTGTCAAACCAAGCTATCTGATAATCCTCGCCAAACGCCTGTCTCCTTTGTCCGTCCGGAAAAGAAATTCCGTGTTCTTTGTTATATCCGTCTCCGTGATTATACGGAGACACAAGCAAAGCGCTTTTCTTCCTTGTCGCGTCGCTCATAGCTTCCCACATTTTAAAAACACCGCCAACGTAGAAATCGTTATACCCCGTGGTCAAAAGTATCGGAATATCGGCGTCAGAAACAGCGTCCTTAGTATCGCTACCGCCAAAGCGCGTATTCCAAAACCCGTGCGACACGGACGAGGCCGTAAGCATTTTTTCAAAATCCTCTGCGCTCTCTCCAAGCGCCCGTTCCGAAAGAGAGCGTAACGGCAGCTCTGAAAAGGAAGCCATACTAAACCGCTTATTCAATCCGCATTTATCCTTATATAACCCAAAATGCCAATTCGCGTGTCCCTTGCGCATTTGTCCGTTTCGATACCAAAGGCGGTATCGCTCGCTGTCCTGAACCTCAAACACCGCCCCCTTGATGTCTTTCTCGAAGGGAGCCGTAGCATAGTGGAGAGAAGCGGTATAACTGCTTCCCAGCAAAAACATCTCGCCGTTATAAAAGGGCTGACTTCTTATCCACGCTCTGAATGCAAGACCGTCCTCTCGCTCGTGAATATAAGGCACGAAGGCTCCGGTGCTTTTTCCCTGACCTCTGCAATGCTGATAAAGGACGGCGTATCCTCGCTCGACCCAAAGCTTCATACTGCTATAATACGACTGCACTATGGCTTCTTCTGTCGTATTAACGGTATTTTTTACGTATGGAGAGCGACAGACGACTACCGGAAACTTACCCTCTTTTGCGGGTAACAAAACTACCGTAAAAAGCTCTTCGCCATTTAGCGGCAGGTATTTATAATAGCAGTGGATCATATTTTTGTTTCCTTTAATTTTATGTTGATAAGACAATTATAACACAGCAATTGTCTATTGTCAACAAGCTAAAAGCTTTAACCCCAAACCGTGCGTTCACTACGCCTCGACCCAAACATAGAGAAAAAATGAAACCCCGAGGCTTTACCACGAGATTTCATTTTTGTATGTATGAGACTAAATCTCGTTTTTAGGTGTAGTGTGTGGGACTAAAAGTCTTTTTGTAAAGTAAAAAGCAGTCAGTTTTTACTGACTGCTCTATTTCAAATTGTGGAAGTTCCTTCTGCCAATCGTTAACCATTACGGTCACTACAAAACAATAGCTAATTCATTTTATAGCCTTTAGTTCGTGTTGCACTTTCATGACACGTTCCCTATTTGTGTACTACCACGGGTTCAGATTTTATAAGCACATCAAACTTCCCAAAACGGTGCTTACTGTGTTAAACTTTAAGGGCAAACCCAACAATCTCCGATATAAACAGGTCGTGAACCCGACACCGATATTAGCATCTCGGCTATCCTTTTTAAGAAACCGTTATGATTTTAGTAAAGGTCTATAAGCAAAATACTTATAGACCTATACTAGTGGCTCCCCCTGCTGGGCTCGAACCAGCGACACCCTGATTAACAGTCAGGTGCTCGTACCGACTGAGCTAAGGAGGAATATAAACCAATGTAAGCAACGACTTATCTTTCCGGGCCGTCGCCAGCCGAGTATTGTCAGCACAAGTCAGCTTAACTACCGTGTTCGGGATGGGAACGGGTGTACCCTGACTGCTATAATCACTTACTTTGGTTATTTGTGTAAGCACGGACCTATTTTTCCGGGCCGTCGCCAGCCGAGTATTTTTGGCACGAGCCAGCTTAACTACCGTGTTCGGGATGGGAACGGGTGTACCCTGGCCGTTATACGCACTTACTTTTTTAGTGAATGAAAGTTCACTGAAAACCAAATAAAGAACGGGAAAAACGTAAGGAAGTTAAAGCTTTTGGTCTATTAGTATCGGTCAGCTGAACACATTACTGTGCTTACACCTCCGACCTATCAAACACGTAGTCTACATGTGACCTACGTAAAATATACCGAAGTATAAATTACAGGATATCTCATCTTGAGGTTTGTTTCACGCTTAGATGCTTTCAGCGTTTATCAAATCCATACGCAGCTACCCGGCTATGCCCTTGGCAGAACAACCGGTGCACCGGAGGTATGTCCAACCCGGTCCTCTCGTACTAAGGTCAGCTCCTCTCAAATATCCAACGCCCACGACAGATAGGGACCGAACTGTCTCACGACGTTCTGAACCCAGCTCGCGTACCACTTTAATCGGCGGACAGCCGAACCCTTGGGACCTTCTCCAAGCCCCAGGATGTGATGAGCCGACA
>JAZUBT010000043.1:0-35127 GCA_045638685.1 Eubacteriales bacterium
GTGGTTTTTCTATATCTGAAAGTATAACGAAAAGGCCGTCATGTTTTGACGGTCATTTTCCGTTCAGCCGGCTGAATTTGTCCCCCTAAATCCTTGACAACCGTCTTGCCAGCGGTCAATAAAGACAAAAAAAGAACGGTCTTTACCGTTCCGTCAAAAGGGGGTGAAACAATGTCGCTAATCAAAATGATTATGTTGGTAATTATTCTTCGTGAACTCGGAATTCCTGATGAAGTAATTATCTACATAGTGCTGCGCTTATCGTAGCACCCCACTCTCGGCAGGAACGGCTGGTCCGTTCTTGCCTTCATTATACCACAAACTTCACCGATTGTCAAGGCATACGTAAACGTAGATTTTTCAATTATTACCTTTTTCCTCCCCACGCCTGAAAAATCGTTTAGCCAGAGCACAAGTGAGTATTAGACGGCATCTTGAACGCTACTTTTTATTTTTTTCAAAAGAATATTTATTCTTTTCAAAAACACTATTGACAAACGCGGATATTTGTGATATAATATTTTTCGCTATGTAAAAAGCGCATTGTTAAATAAATATTTCGGGGTGTGGCTCAGTTTGGTAGAGTGCTTGGTTCGGGACCAAGAGGCCGCTGGTTCGAATCCAGTCACTCCGACCAAAAACCGCCGCCGGACGATTGTCCTGCGGCGGTTTTTCGATTGTAGCGGTTGGTAAGAGAGAAAGCGGGAGTTTTTCGTCTTTTTGTAAAAAGCGGCGGACTTGTATGCCGAGAAAAACTTTGTAGCTACTCGCAGAGTAGGTTATGCTGAGTTCGAATCCAGTTACTCCGACCAAAAATACGGATGGGATAATTCTCATCCGTATTTTTTCGTTAGAATATCAAGATTCGAAGCAGGTAAACGCCTGCGTTTACTAAAATAACGCACGGACGCAATAAAAAAGGAAATCGATTTAGTCCGCCGTGCGTTTAGGTTCAGAATCCAGTTACTCCGACCAAAAAAGCAGTCAAGGTAAATACCTTGGCTGCTTTTTTAGATTGAATATTTAAGATTTACCTCGTAAATTTAGTTTTTTACCTCTTTTTCATCTGGCGTAAAAACAGAATCACCGCCGCGGTGAGTATGAAAGCCGTATATCCGAGCACCCACCATAAATGTGGGAGAACGGCAGAGAAATCACCTGAAATCACAGATCTTTGCAGTTCTACCGAGTGAACGAAGGGGAGTAGATAAGCGACCTTCTTAAAAGCGCCGCCTACAAGCTCAAGGTCAAACCATATTCCCGAAAGCCAAGCGGAAAGATTTGTAAGCAGCGCTCCGCAGATGCCGCCCACCTGCTTGTCATTAAACACGCTTCCGCAGAGAAGTCCGAGACCTATATACAAAAGTGCTATCGGAATGATAAAAACAATGGAAATCAGAATGTTTATGCTTATTTTAAGCCCAAGTATTACCGCGAAAACATAGCAGGCAGCCCCCTCCGCTAAAGCAATAGGTATCAGGGGAAGGGTGTAGCCAAGTATAAAATCTACGGACGTCATAGGGGTTGTGTAAAGGCGGTGGATAAAGCTGTTTTGTCTGTCCTTTGATATTACGGTAGCCGAAAAGAGCGTCATAAACGAAAGTCCGAAAACAGCGATACCGGGGGAGAGGTGATGCACTTCAAACATACTTACCGGAATGTTTGCCTGAATTGCGCTAAGTAAAAGCAGAAGAACTACCGGAAATCCGAAAAGAAAGCTTAGATTTAGCGGATCGCGCACGATTTCCTTAAAATTTCTTTTTGCAAAGGTTAACGTTCTCATTTGTCTGCTCCTTTTACTACTTTAATAAATGCCTTTTCTATACTGTCCTTACCCGTCTCCCGTTTTATGTTATCGGGTGTATCGCACATAAGGAGCCTGCCGTCCTTCATTATAGCTATGCGGTCGGAAAGCGTCTCCGCTTCCTCCATATAGTGAGTTGTAAGAATAACGGTAGCCTTGCCTTTAAGACAGCGGATAGTATCCCAAAGCTCACTCCTTGCAATAACGTCAAGACCAAGCGTTGGCTCGTCAAGAAAAAGGATTTTAGGCTCGGAAATAAGAGCCATAGCGATACTGAGCCGTCTTTGCCAACCGCCGGACAGCTTTCCCGCTTTTCTTTCAATTACGCTTTCAAGATTTAAAAGCTTCGAAAGCTCATTTATTTTTTCTGCTGTCTTTACTTTGGAAAACGAGTAGATTCCGCATATAAGCTCAAGGTTTTCTTTTACCGAAAGCCCTGTCGCGACGGCGGTTTCCTGCGGTGAAACCGCTATTAAACGCTTGACGTCAGCGGTATCGGTTTTAATGCTTTTTCCGAGCAGAAAAGCGTCCCCCTCGGTTGGCGCGGTGAGACATGAAAGCATTTTTATCGTGGTTGTTTTTCCCGCTCCGTTTATGCCTAAAAGCGAGAATATCTCTCCCTCGTTTACGGTAAGCGAAAGTGTATCGACGGCAAGCACGTCTCCGTAGCGCTTAGTTAGTCCATCGGTTTTAATTGCTGTCATTTTTATTTTCCTCCGATAAGTGTCTGTGTCTTATTCCCTGATATACGTCGGTCAGCATACTGCTTATTAGCTCCCATTCAAGCGATAAAAACGAGGTGGCAATCATCACACCTATACCGTGAACAGAGGTCCATAATTCAAGGTGCATAAGCGAAGCCTTTTCGTACGTTACGCCACACATTTCCATTATCATTTGAACCGACTCTTCAAAATCGGGCGACGGCGAAATATCCGAGCCGGATCTGTCTCGCATGAACAAAAGCTTAAACAGCTCCTTTTCATCCCTTGCAAAGCGTATATACGCCATGCCGTAGGCTTTGTATTCGGGATATTTTCCGCTCTCTGCCTCCCGTTTTAAAAAGCCGAGATACTCCACGTAGGCGGCTTCCGTTACAGCCTCGCGCAGCGCATCCATAGTGGCAAAATTAGAGAAAACAGGTTGAGTTGAGCATTCGAGCACGGCGGCAATGTTTCTTGCGTTTAACGCCTCGGCGCCGTTTTCACGAATTAACTTAATAGCAGTGTTAATTATATCCGTTTTAGTTATTTTTATTTTTGGCGGCATAACCCTTCTCCATAAATATCGTTTGTTATATAACTATTGTTATTTTATCACAAAAAAGAAAAGCTGTCAAGAGGGTACAGAAAAAAAGACGGAAGAAAAAAGCAAGACGAAAGAGAAAAATAAAAACAAGACGGCGAAAAGATAAAGCAATCAGCCGTCTTGTTAGATACTGTTTATTTAGTTAGGCGCCGCGGGATTTTTCTATATCCCTTTTCATTGTCCTTTGAGCTATTATAATAAGAATAACCGCGACTATTCCGGTCAGAAGCGAGCGGCCGAAGTAGTTAAGCCAAAGACCGTCAAGCCCCATAGGTCTAAGCGCGTAAATAAGAGTTACGGGTGTGATTATCGCAAAGCAAACTGATACCAGTGTTGCAAACAGCGGCTTTTCAACGGCGGCAAAGAAGCCTTGAACCGCAAAGCAGAACCACCCGAAAAGGAATGCAAGTCCGAAGTAGGGAATAGCGTGTACCGCAAGCTCCATAAGAGCAGGGCTTTTCTCCGCGTCAACGAAAACGCTCGCGAGCGGACGGGGGAAAAGGAACATAACCGAAGCGCACAGAACCGAAACGAGACCGCAGACGGTAAAGGACACCTTGGTTATTCCCGAAACGCGTTTAAGACTTCCGGCGCCCCAGTTATACCCGACGGCGGGTTGAACGGAATCGCTCATGCCGTAAAGCATAGGCTCGATAATTCCCGAAACGTACATAAGGACGGAGTATGCCGCGACGGCGACAGTTCCGCCGTCTCCGTAGATGCCGTGCCCTATGCTTATGAGCGCCGAGTTCATAAGTATTGCGGTTATTCTTCCCGCTACGTTATTTAAAAAGGTGGGCGAGCCGCAGGCGACAATGCTTTTAATGATCGGTGCGCTGAATTTAGGCTTTACGAATTTAAGCACGGCCTTTTTTCTTATAAACGGAATAAAGGCAATGCAGGCGCAGATGAAAAGAGAGCAGCAGGAGGCGAGCGCCGCGCCCTCGACGTTCATTTTAAGAGCGCCGATGTAAAGCGCGAGAAAGCTGACGGTGAGACAGGTCATAAACAGATTAAGAAGCATACTACCCTTAACAAATCCGCTGATACGCAGGTAGTTATCCACCGCGAAAACGACGGTGGTAAACGGGCCGAGAGCAGCGTATATTCTTACGTATTTAACCGAAAGAGCGGCAAGCTCACCCTTAGCGCCCATAATACTGACAAACCACGGAGCGGAAAAGAAAATTATGATACCCGTAAGTGCCGCAAGAGAAATAATCATAATTATTGAGCAGGTGAAGATGTTGCACGCCCGTTTTTCGTCTCCGCGCCCAAGAGCAACCGAAATGGGGGCTGACGAGCCGACGCCGATAAGGTCTGCAAGAGCGTTATTTATCATTACTATCGGTACGCCGATATTTATAGCTGCAAAGGCTATGTCCCCAACGAAATGACCGACGAACATACCCTCAAACGCCAGATAAAGCGAAAGGGCGAGCATGCTGACAAGTCCGGGAATAGCAACCCTTATAAATAGGTTAACGGGTTTTGCCGTAGCAAAGAATTTGTTTGAATATTCCATTTGTAATATGTAAGCCTCCGAGACTGCACTGTCCTGATAAAAATGATTTGTGATTTTATGCTTTAAGATATACCCAGTATATCACCTATTAATTTAGTTGTCAATAGCGAAAAAAATAAAAAGAGGTGATTATAAATTAATGTGAAGGAGAGGAAAATAAAATAGCAAAAAAGACGGTTTTTCCGTCTCTTTTTGATTTTAAGTTTTTTGCTTTACAGCACCCCGAGATGCTCAAAGAGTATTTTAAGGCCGAGGATAATTAATACCGTGCCTCCGAAAATCTGCGGCTTTTTCTCAAACTTATCTCCGAAAATGCTTCCGATTTTAACACCAAGCGCAGAAAGGAGACAGGTTGTAACGCCGATAAGCGTTATAGCAATCCAGATGTTTACGTTTCCCGCAAGCGAAAGCGAGATACCGATGGCAAGGGCGTCTATCGAGGTTGCAACAGCCATTGTAAGCATTGTTTTAAAGGAAAAATCGGCGTTATCTCCGCACTCACATTCTTCCTCCTTGGAAAAAGCCTCTTTTAACATATTCGCTCCGATTAGGGCGAGTAGAACAAAGGCTATCCAGTGGTCGAAGGCCGTAATTGCTTTTGCGAAAAGGCTGCCGAGGAAAAATCCCATAAGCGGCATAAGCGCCTGAAATCCGCCAAACCAGAGGCCGCATTTACCCATATTAACGATACTTGCTTTTTTTGACGCAAGTCCCTTGCAAACCGAAACGGCAAAGGCGTCCATACTGAGGCCTAACGCCAAAACAAGAAGCTCCCAAATTCCCATAATATTATCCATCCATTTAAAACAAATTAAATTAATTATACAGTAAATTTATGAATTTTTCAAGTCGCTTCGCTTTTTTACCGTATAGAAAAACGCGGTAAATAAGCTGTTTCAAAAAAACAAAAGCCCGGTTTAGCGCAGCGTTGACTCCGAATTATTTATGAAAACGGATTTTTTGTTTAACAAAAAGGGATAATGCTTTTTTGCATTATCCCTTGTCTTTGGTTTATCCCGAAAATTATTCAGCGGCAATAACATTTATGCGCTTTCTTCCGCCTTTAATGGTATCAAACATAACCTTTCCCTCTGCGAGAGCAAAGAGAGTGTCGTCGGAACCGATTCCAACGTTGGTACCGGGATGAATTTTGGTTCCTCTCTGTCTTACGAGGATGTTACCTGCGATAACGTTCTCGCCACCGAACTTCTTAACACCGAGACGCTTAGATTCGCTATCACGGCCGTTCTTCGTGGAACCAACACCTTTTTTATGTGCAAAAAACTGTAAGCTTAACTTTAACATATCTATCCATCCTTTCTCGGAGCGTATGGTTTTAACCGCAGCCCCTAAACTTGCGTAAAAATTCTTACTAAACTTTTACTGTTCTTTTTCTTCTACCGAAAGAAAATCGTAGTAGTCCTCCAGCATATCCATAAGCTGAAGGAAATAACCCTGAAGAAGTCCGGAAATAGCGTAGCGCTTCATTTCGTTTTCCGGCGACTGGTCAAGCGCGGCGGGAACGTTAACCGTTATGTCGGTTGTGTCCTCGTCTATCGTATATTCGACGTCAGACGCATAGGAAACTTCAATGGTGTTAATTATCAGCATGGTCATTGCTGAAATAGCGGCGCAAACAATGTCCTGACCTGCATCCGCAAATTCGGAGTGTCCGGTTTCACGAAAACCGTGATACACGCCGTTTTTCTTGAAGAACACGATTTTGGTCATAATATAAATTACGCCTCGATTTTGGTTATTTCAACTTTTGTGTAAAGCTGACGGTGGCCCATCTTCTTCTTCTCGTTCTTCTTGGGCTTGTACTTAAGCACGTAAATCTTCTTACCCTTGCCCTGCTTGATTACCTTGGCGTCAACGGAAGCTCCGTCGATTAAGGGTGCGCCGACCTTAAAGCCTGCGTCATCGGAGATAGCAAGAACCTTGTCAAATTTAACGGTGGATTCTGCCTCTGCGTCAATCTTTTCAATGAAAAGAATATCGCCCTCTTGAACTTTGTACTGCTTTCCGCCTGTTTCAATTACTGCAAACACGAAAAGTACCTCTCTTTCTTAGCCTTAATGGCATAAAACTCGCTGATGACGGTAAATTCAAGGAGTTTCGGTTAACGAAGCTGCCGAGAATTGTTTACGACCGGTTCCAAGCGGCCTTTCTATTTTATCAAAGATAAAGGCGTTTGTCAATACCTAAAAACATTTTGTGGCGGAAATATTTGTAAAAATTTTGTTAACATCAAGACGGCTTGTATGTGGGCGACGTTTCCGACGCCACGTTTATCTACACGGGACTACTTTGGCGGGGCTTCTCGCCCGCGTCCGAAAGACATTTCAAGCGTCGGCCGGGCTTTCTTAAAACCTTTCTGTTTTTCTAAAAATAGTTCTTTTTTCCAAAAACCCTTGACAGAAATGAAAAAAAGGTGTATCATAATATAAACAACAAAAATTTTATTTTTGAAAGGAAAACACATTATGAAAAAGGTTTTATCACTTGTTTTGGTTGCCGTAATGCTTTTCAGCACGGTAGCTATGATAACCGCTTGTAGCAATGAAGATAAGCTGGTTATGGCAACAAACGCGGCTTTCCCGCCCTATGAATATAAGGACGGAAAGAAAATCGTAGGAATTGACGCTGAAATAGCGGAAGCTATTGCGGCAAAGCTTGGCAAGAAGCTCGTAATCAAGGACGTTGACTTCGGCGCTATCATTACCGGAGTTGAGACCGGTAAGTATGACTTTGGTATGGCAGGACTTACCGTTACCGACGTGCGTAAGGAGCAGGTTAACTTTACCGACACCTACGCAACCGGCGTTCAGGTATTTATCGTTAAGATTGATTCCAAATACACCAGCATCGACGATTTCTTTAACTACGACGCGGAGGGCAACCCCCTTTCTCTTAAGGACGCGAACGTAAAGATTGGCGTTCAGGAGAGCACCACAGGCGATATTTACTCCTCCGACGAGATTGAAAAATGGGGATTTGAGGACAAGAGAGTAACCCGCTACAAGACCGGCGCTGAGGCTGTTGAGGCTCTTAAGAAGGGCACCGTTGACGCAGTTATCATTGATAATGAGCCTGCAAAATCCTTCGTTAAGCAGAATGCAGATGCAATAAAGATTCTTGATACTACATACGCTGAAGAGGACTACGCGATAGCTATCAACAAGACCAACACCCAGCTTCTTGCTGACATCAACAAGGCTCTTGCGGAGCTTAAGGCCGACGGAACCATCGAGAGAATCATCAGAAAGTACATTCCCGCTGAATAAGAAAACACCTTAACTGAACAATAAAAGCAGTGGCAGCAGGCCTTTTCGGTCTGCCGCCACTAACTTTGTTAAGAGAACTTGCATAAAATTTTGGTTATTCATTTAACTCTATTGAAAGGAAATCCGGTTTGAAAGAGAAATTTACCGAACTGAAGGACGAGTTCGTACTGAACTTCATAGATGGCGACAGATGGCAGTGGCTTGCCGAGGGACTTGGCAAAACTCTTATAATTACTCTTTTCGCAACTCTTATCGGCGTTGCGATAGGTGTTGTTATTGCCGCAGTGCGCTCGACCTATGATAAAAATGAGGAAACTCTTGTTAAAAACGGCGGCGTAAGCTACTACGTTATGAAAATCCTTAACGGTATATGTAAGCTTTACCTGACGGTTATACGCGGAACCCCTGTTGTCATTCAGTTACTCATCATTTATTTTATTATATTCGCAAAGTCAAACAACGACCTGTTTATAGCTATTTTCGCATTCGGAATTAACTCCGGCGCATACGTTGCCGAGATTTTCAGAGGCGGAATAATGTCGATAGACAACGGTCAGTTTGAGGCGGGACGCTCGCTCGGATTTAACTATACGGAGACGATGATCTATATAGTTATTCCTCAGGTTATAAAGGCTGTGCTTCCGACACTCTGTAACGAGTTTATAGTTCTTTTAAAGGAAACGTCTATTGCGGGCTACGTCGGAATAATGGATCTCACCAAGGCGGGAGATCTTATAAGGGGAAGAACCTTCTCGGCGTTTATGCCTCTTATCGCAGTAGCGCTTATATACCTTTCTTTGGTATTGATACTTACAAAACTTGTCGGTATTCTTGAAAGGAGGCTGCGTAAGAGTGAACGGTAATGACGTTATAATAGAAACCAAAGTTCTTAAGAAATACTATAAGGGCGAAGCCATTAAGGCGCTTGACGGAGTTTCCATGAGCGTAAAAAAGGGAGAGGTTGTTGTTATTATCGGACCCTCGGGAAGCGGTAAGTCAACGCTCCTTCGCTCACTTAATCTGCTTGAAATTCCGACCGAGGGAGAAATTCTTTTCCACGGAACGGATATAGCCGCAAAGCACGTTAATATAAACGTACACCGTCAGAAGATGGGTATGGTTTTCCAACACTTTAATCTTTTTCCGCATAAAACGGTGCTTGAAAATATGACGCTTGCCCCAATAAAGCTTCTTAAAAAGAGCAAGGAGGAAGCGGAAAGCGCGGCTATGGAGCTTCTTGAAAAGGTCGGTCTTGCGGATAGAGCAGACGCCTATCCAAGCCAGCTTTCGGGCGGACAGAAGCAGCGTATCGCAATCGTGCGCGCGCTTTGTATGGAGCCTGAGGTAATGCTTTTCGACGAGCCTACCTCGGCGCTTGACCCCGAGCTTGTCGGAGAGGTTCTTGAGGTTATGAAGAAGCTTGCAAGAGACGGAATGACAATGCTCTGCGTAACCCACGAGATGGGATTTGCAAAAGAGGTTGCTGATAGGGTTATATTTATGGCAGACGGTGTTATAGTTGAGGAGGGAACACCCGACGAAATATTCACCTCGCCGAAAAACCCGAGACTTCAGCAGTTCCTTCAGAGTATTCTTTAAAAAATAAAAAAGCTGAACCAAATTCGGTTCAGCTTTTTTGTTTACCGGAAAATCATTCTTCGGGGTAATCCTCCGTTTTTCTTTTGTCAAGCTGCTCCTTAAGCATCATATCCTTGACCTTCATAAGACGCGTTGTATTACCTCTTTCATTTTCGTCAAGCTTCATGATTATTCGCCTGATTCCCGCCTCGTACTGCGGTATCATAATGTATTCAAGAGCGTTTACGCGTCTTCTTGTTTTTTCTATCTCGTCGGCAAGCATCTGGACGGTCTTTTCCTTTTCCGCAAGAAGAAGCATTTTCGGGAGTAGCGCATCTACCTCTAAAACAGCGGAGTCAAGTGCGCCCGAGGTGAACGCAAAGCCGTAGTTCAGCGCACCGGCATTATTCGTTTCCTTTTCGTAGGAATAAACGGGAACGCTTATATTCATTACCGAGCGGTATTTTACGAATAACTCACCCTCGCTGACGGGTAACATAAGTGATTCCTCAAGAACCTCCGGGGAGGTTATCGCAGACGCCAGCGAAAAAGCTGAGCTTACGCGCTCTATTCCGTCTTCAACCTCTTTGCGAAGCTCTCCGGTGCCTCTTACTATTTCCAAAAAATGACGCATCATTTCATCTCGCTTATCTTTAAGCAGCTTATGTCCTCGCCTTGCGGTTGTAAGACGGGCGCGGAGCTTTTTTAGCTCCATTCTCGTCGGATTTACGTGAATCTCTGCCATTTCGTGGGGCGTCCTTTCGGTGTTTTTTGTCTGCCTGACCTTTTAAAATTAACGGTCTTGTCTTTTGGCGTTTTTGTCTGCCTGATCTTTTAAAATTAACGGTCTTAGCTTTTGGCGTTTTAATCTGTCCGTCCTTTAAAAAATAACGGTCAGTCCTTTCGGTATTTTGCGAGGATTTTCGGTTTAATTCTCTTAAGCTCACTCTTTGGGAAGATTTTAAGCAGCTTCCAGCCGAGGTCAAGCGTTTCCTCGATGCTTCTGTTTTCGTAGAAGCCCTGATTAATATACTCTTTTTCAAAATCATCGGCGAACCTTGCGTAAAGTCTCTCTATCGGAGTAAGAGCCGATTCTCCGAGAACAATCATAAGCTCCCTTGCCTCTTTTCCTCTTGCGTAGCTCCCGAAAAGCTGGTTCATTATACCGCTGTGATCGTCTCTCGTCTTGTTTTCTCCGATACCCTTGTCCTTGAGTCTCGAAAGAGAGGGGAGTACGTCAACGGGCGGCATATATCCTTTTTTGTAAAGCTCTCTTGAAAGAATTATCTGTCCCTCGGTTATATAACCGGTAAGGTCGGGTATGGGGTGGGTTTTATCGTCCTCGGGCATTGTTAAAATCGGTATCATGGTGATAGAACCGTTACTGTTTACCTTTCTGCCCGCTCTTTCGTACATAGTAGCAAGATCGGTGTAAAGGTAGCCGGGGTATCCCCGTCTGCCGGGAACCTCTTTTCTTGCCGCCGACACCTCACGCAGCGCCTCTGCATAGTTTGTTATGTCGGTTATTATAACAAGGACGTGCATATCCTTTTCAAAGGCAAGATACTCCGCCGCGGTAAGCGCCATACGGGGTGTGGTAATTCGCTCTATTGCCGAGTCTGACGCAAGGTTAATAAAAAGAACCGTTCTGTCTATCGCACCCGTTTTCTTAAAGTCGGATATAAAGAAGTCTGCCTCCTCAAACGTAATTCCGACAGCCGCAAAAACAACCGCGAACTTGTCGTCCTTACCTCTTACCTTCGCTTGGCGCGCTATCTGTGCCGCAATATTGGCGTGGGGAAGCCCCGATGCCGAGAAGATAGGGAGCTTCTGTCCTCTTACGAGAGTATTAAGTCCGTCTATCGTGGATATTCCCGTCTGTATAAACTCCGACGGATAGTTTCTTGCCGCGGGGTTTATCGGTGTGCCGTTTATGTCCATCATTTTTTCGGGTATAAGCCTCGGGCCGTTGTCAATAGGCTCACCCATGCCGCTGAAAACGCGGCCGAGCATATCGCTTGAAACACCGAGCTGAACGCCGTGTCCCGCAAAGCGAACCTTACTTGTTGCGAGGTTAAGTCCCGCCGCGCTTTCAAAAAGCTGTACGAGGACGTTAGAGCCGTTTACCTCTATAACACGGCAACGTCGTATGCTTCCGTCTGTAAGTTCTATTTCACCGAGCTCGTCGTACTTAACGCCGGGGGCACGGCGAACAAGCATAAGCGGCCCCGCGACTTCTTCTATTGTTTTATATTCTTTAATCATACTGTTTTACCTTATTTATTTCAGAAGTTAAGAAACTAAATATTTTTTATACGGCTTCCTCGGTGAGAGCTGAAAGCTCATCCGAAAGCTCTTTTTCTACTTTGCGGTATTCTTCTTTATACTCCGCGGTAGGTATTATTTTCGCTCTGCCTATCTTTTCTCTTACGGGAAGACTGCTTATTTTCTCTATATCCGCACCCTTGTTTACCGCCTCGGTTCCCTTACGGTAAAAGGAGAGTATAAGGTCAAGAAGGCCGTACTGTTTTTCGAGAGGACAGTAGCTGTCATCAGGATCCATAGCGTCCTGCTGTAAGAAGTCCTCGCGTATGGAACGCGCCGCTTCCATAATAAGTCTGTCAGAGGGAGAAAGGGCGTCCATACCGACAAGCTTTACTATTTCATCAAGGCCGGTCTCAAGCTGCAGAAGCTTTGCTGCCTCTGTGCGGTTTTCGCTCCATTTTCCGCTTACCTCTTTTTCGTACCAAGAGGACAGCCTATCCTGATAAAGCGAGTAGGAGCTTAGCCAGTTAATAGCAGGGAAATGACGTCTGTACGCAAGAGAGGAGTCAAGTCCCCAGAAAACCTTTACTATACGGAGGGTTGCCTGTGTTACAGGCTCGGAAAGGTCTCCGCCGGGAGGAGAAACGGCTCCTATTGCGGAAAGGGAGCCTATTCTTCCGTCTCCGCCTATACATTTAACGGTTCCCGCTCTTTCGTAGAACTGAGCAAGACGGGAGGTGAGATATGCGGGGTAGCCCTCCTCACCCGGCATTTCCTCAAGACGTCCCGACATCTCTCGTAGAGCCTCCGCCCAACGGGAGGTGGAGTCAGCGATTATCGCAACGGAGAAACCCATATCGCGGAAATATTCCGCAATAGTTATACCGGTGTAAATGGAGGCCTCTCTTGCCGCAACGGGCATATCCGAGGTGTTAGCGATAAGAACCGTTCTTTCCATAAGGGATTTTCCCGTTTTGGGGTCTTTAAGCTCGGGAAACTCTCTTAAAACGTCGGTCATTTCGTTACCGCGCTCACCGCAGCCGACGTAAATTACAATATCGACGTCGGAATATTTCGCTATCTGGTGCTGGACGACGGTTTTACCCGAGCCAAAGGGACCTGGGATACACGCCGTACCGCCTTTTGCTATCGGGAACAGAGTGTCCATACTTCGCTGTCCCGTTACCATAGGTGTGTTTGGCGGGAGCTTTTCCGTATAGGGACGGGGGATACGTACCGGCCATTTCTGCATAAGAGTAAGCTCTTTTATCTCGCCACTCTCGGTGCGTATTTTGGCAACGCAGTCGATTACCTTACAGTCTCCCGATTTTATTTCGGTTATTTCTCCCTGCATTTTCGGGGGGACCATAATTTTGTGGGTTATAATATCGGTCTCCTTAACCGAGCCGATGATAGAGCCGCCCGTAACCTTGTCGCCAACCACCGCCATAGCCTCGAAATGCCAGAGCCTTTCTCTGTCCAGAGCCGGTGCGAGGGAGCCCCTTAAAAGATTTGGGCCGTATATTACTCTGAGGTTTTCGAGGGGGCGCTGTATCCCATCGTAAATGTTGGTTATAAGACCGGGGCCAAGCTCAACGGAAAGCGGCTCGCCCGTGGAAACGATCTCGTCTCCGCGTCCTATTCCGGCGGTTTCCTCATATACCTGTACGGAGGCTCTGTCCCCGTGCATCTCTATTATTTCGCCTATCAGCTTTTGATTTCCGACCAGAACAACGTCAAACATATTCGCGTTTTTCATTCCCTCGGCTATTACCAGAGGGCCGGAAACCTTAACGCTCTTTCCTATAACTTTGTTTTCCATTTTGAGAAAATTCCTTTCTTACGCCGCACAGCGATTTGTAGGTGCGGTGTTTTCTGTTATCGGCCTTTGGACAAGGCGGTTAAAAACGCATCTGACTGTCAAATAAAACAACTGTTTGAAATTTTAAATTACTCGCTCCGTCCTATTTTAAAATTGCATGTCTTGTTTTTTCCAGCTATCCGTACCGACTGTCGCTATTTTAAAATATCCATACCGACCGCGCGCTCGCAAGCGGTTTTAAGAGCATTCATTCCGTACCCCGTTTTACCGAGCGCCGACGGCACGGTGATTATCGCGGGGAGCGGAGTGTCCTTGTATTTATCCGTTTCCTCGGAGAGTACTTGCGCGAAGTCCTCGGTTATAAATATAATGGCACAGTTTTCTGCGGAAAGCTTTTTAAGTCCCGACTTCGCTACCTCGACGTTTTCCGCCGCGAAAATCTCAAAGCCGGTTGCCTTGTAGCATTTTACGCTTTCCTCTCTGCCTATAATTCCTATTTTATACATAACTTCCCCGTAGCCTTTCGAAAAGCGCATCGGCTCCTACCGAGAGCTTTTTGCTTGCAATTAAAATTCTTACGTTCTTTACCTGTGCCTCAACAGCCGCGATATATCCCGCGACAACCTCCGCGCCGGACTGAACCGATTTTGCCGTTTTAATATAGTCAAAATAAATTTTATCTGCCGTTCTTTCTAACTCGGTAAGATTTACCTTGCCACCGGAAAACGCGCTTGTCAGCTTTTCGTAGCGACCGCCCGTAAGAGCTGTAATAAGCGCATCTGCGCCGGTTTCAAAGGCATCAGAAAAGACGGAGGGCTCTATCGTGCCGCCCTCAACGTAGGCGCTTTCAAAAAGTGTCCGCTTTCCGCTCATTTTCATAATTCGGAGAGCGCTCTGAACGTTTACCGTATCCGCTTTGATTTCAAGCAGACGGTGGAAAAACTCAATAGGATTTTCAGCTACCGACTTCTTCATATCAAGATACAGCGCACTATCAAGCAGAAGGTCAATCGTTTGCGGAGAACGGGATTTTGCAAATTCCTCGACAGCGCGCTCTGCCGCCGTTGCCATATTTGACGGAAAGACGGAGAAGCTTCTTTTAAGCACCGCCTCCGCTACGTTTTCGGGAGATACGGTTCCGTAGGGAAGAAGCAGCCCCTCGGCACTTATGCCCTTTTCGGCGCATTTAAGCGCGGTTTTAAGGTTAACGCAGTCATACGGATAGGTAAACACCGTGAAAAGCTCCGGAGTGGGAACGCTTCCGAGAATATCGAGATAAGCCACGTCAAGAAGCGCTTTTAACCCTTTTTCAAAGCTTTTCTCACCGTAGCTGCCGCTTTCGGAGGCAACGCCGTTATCCTCTAAAATGCCGTAAAGCTCGGTAAGGGAGCGCGCCTCCGCTAAAGCGGTAAGCGTTTCGCTTTTAAAAAGAAAGGTCTCCATCGCGCGGAGCCTTGAGGAAATAAAGAGAAAGTCCTGATAATTATATTTTATCTTCAAGTCCTTGTCTCCCTTCGCTTTGCGAAAAAAGAATACCGTAAACTTTTGCTTCGGTTTTTTCTCTTGCCGCCTTTAAAAGCGCCTTGGTGGTTGCCGAAACCGCAGTGCTTCCAAGAGAAAGGTTAAGACCTCCCGAAAAATCACCGAAGCTTTCGGAAAGCTCTATATCTCTTCCTTGTCCGCTTACCTCGGCTTTAACCGACATAAGGAGCTTTTTGCCGAATTTTTCACAGTCCCTTGCGTTTAACGTAAGAACGTAAAGACTGCTTTTTTCTTCCTCGCTCTCATCCTCGTCTCCGTCCTGCGCTACCGACAAAAATTCTATCGCGCCCCTAAGCGTTCTGATAAGAAAATCAAGGTATCTTTCGGGGGCTGTTTCCAAAAAAGCCTTTTCGGCTTTTTCATATACCCCGTCAATTATAACGCTTTTTGCGTCAAGGAGTATGTTTCTTTCAAGAATATCCGCTGACGAGGCTGCGCGTGTGATTATAGCATTACTTTCCTTTGCCGCCCTCTCGGCGTAAGAGCGTTTAATTTCCTCAGCTTTTTTATTTGCATCGGCGGTTATACTCTCAGAGCGCTCTTTGGCGGATTTTTTTGCCTCGGAGGCGTAGCCTTCCGCCTCCTCGGTTATTCTTTTAGTTATCTTTTCGATGCTGTTCATTTTTTTGTTGCCCTTCTCCGGGTGTATTAGACGTTGAAATTCATTATAAGAAGCATGGAAATAAGGAGTGATAAAATTGCGTAGGTTTCAACAAGCGCCGCGTTGGTTATAGCGTTTCCGAGCTTTTCCTTCTGCTTTGAAACGAGGTTGATACCCGCAACGGCAGCTCTAGACTGGTACTGAGCGGAGACGAGACCTACGATAGCGATGGGGAGCGCCGCAAATAAAAGGTATCCGCCCTGCGCTACGGTTATCGCGCTGAGATCTCCGCCGCCGAGAACGCCTATTTTAAGCATAATCATAAACGCGACGACAAATCCGTAAATACCCTGAGTTGCGGGGAGCGCTTCGAGAATAAAGACCTTACCGAACATAGAGGGGTTTTCCGAAAGAAAGCCACCTGCCGCGCACGCCGCGTTGCCGACACCCTTTGCCGAGCCCCAGCCCGCAAGTCCTACCGCTAAAAACGCGCCTAAAAGAGCAATGTTTGCTCCGCTGAAAATTGCCTGAAAAAGTTCCATTAGATTTTTCCTCCGTTTTAATTTTTTATTTTAAAGTTTATTTTATCTTCGTTTCTGCCGCCTCTGCGGTTATTACGGAATGACTTATTTCCGGCTTTACCGGTTTAAACGTTCTGCCGCCGTCCTCAAAGAACTTGCCGAAAAACTCAACGTACTGAAGTCTGCTTGTGTGAACGAAGGTTCCAAGTAGATTTATTGCAAGGTTTAAAAGATGACCGAGCGGAATTATAAGCACCAGCATTATTACTCCGAGCACCGTTTTTCCGCCCATTGTCGCTAAAATATTGAATACACTTGCAACAACAGCCGAGGAAAGACCGAGCGCCATTATTCTTGAGTAAGAAAGCAGGTCGGACATATAGTTTACAAGACTGTAAAGACTTCCTATGCCCTTAATAGCTTTCATTACGATATTCTTTTCGCGCCTACCCTGTGTTAAAATGAGCATTGCGACGCCGGTAGCGGCTACCGTTATTCCCACGGTTGAGTTTATAAAGAACAGCCCCGCGCCGCTGAAAAGAACGAACCAGCTGCCCTCGTCAAATATCGCGGCAAATCTGTCCCCACTTGTCCAAAGGACGTAAAAGCGTATTCCCATACCGGTCAGCATATGAACGGCTCCGAGAAGAAGTGAAAGCACAAGGAAGATTATGGATTCGGTCATAATGTCGAGAGCCGCCCATACCTTTATATCTATTCCGAAAAACTCTTTCATAAATCGGACGGGCAGGTCTCCGAGATAGCTTCCAAACAGAACGCCGAATACGGTGCACGAAATTCCGCAGTAGGCGAAAAGGGCGCACATATTTTTTACTCCCGCGGAAACGCTTGTCTTTTTAATAAGAAACAGCGAGCCGAGGGTGATTATAATTCCGTAAACGACGTCGGCAAGCATAAGCCCGAATATAATGAAGAAGAAAATCATCATTACTTGCGTCGGATCAAAGCTCCCGTACGCGGGTGGAGAGTACATTTCAACAACCGACTCAAAGTAACCCGCGGGCTTTCCGTTAACGAGGTGAACCGGAACGTCGTCGCCCTCCTCCGGATCGTCAAGTGAGAAATAGACCGGCTCGTTTTTTAACGTCTTTTCAAGTGCAGATACGTGCTCTGCCGGAACAAAGCCCGAGAGGACGACCGTTCTTTCGGTGGAAAAAAGCTTTTGTCTCGTCTCCGCAAGACGCTCCGAGGTGATTGCCATATCAAGCGCTATCTGGATTTCGTTAAACATAGCGGCGTCGTTGTAAAGCTTTTCTTTAAGCGCCTTAATATCGGATAAAAGCTTATCTGTTTTCTCCCTCGTTTTTGCAAGCTCGGTATCAGGCGTTTCCGTCATATCGGGGAAGGTTATTCTGTTAAAACCAAGCCTTGAAAGCGCCTTTACCGTCCTTTCCTCTCTGTCCTTCATATAAACTACCGCGACGTAGGAAAGGGCGCTGTCGGTAGATATAACCTCTACCGCCGCCGAACCGCCCTCATTTTCAAAAGCCTCGGTCAGCTTTTCTGTGTCGGCGCTCCTTGGAAGGCTTCCGAGCAATATTCTTGTTCGTTTTGTTTCGGCTTCTGAAAATTTCATATCGTAGGAAAGAAACGGAGAGAGGGAAAGGGCTTTGCTTTGTAAAACGTTTATCTCCGCTTCAAGAGAGTCAAGCTCCTTTTTTCTTTTTAAAATACCGTGAGCCGCTTCTACTATCTCGGAGTATTCCTTTTCTCCTATCCGTCCGGACCGAAACTCTTGCTTAGAAACGGTGGGCAGAGGCGAAAATATACCGTGCCTCGTGTTTCCGAGCTTTATTAAAACCGCGGAAGCCTCTTCGAAAAGCTTTATATCAGCGGCGGCTTTCTGCTTTTCAGCATCATATACTGCGCCGCGCTGCTCTCTGTTTCCTTTGATTTTTTCAACCTCGACACAGCCGAGCCACATAAGCTTTTCCGTTATTTTTGACACATCGTGTTTCATTGAAACGAGCGTCAGCTTTTTCATTTTGCTTACCGACATATTTTAACCTCCTTTCGGCAGATTTAAAGATGAAAACGGAATTTAAAGACGTCGGAGTTAAGATCGATGTCAAAAAAGCGGTGTCGCGCAAATGCACGTGCGACCGTTTTCCTACTAAAGTTATACCGTTCATTTTTCCGCTCCGAGAATACTGTCAATTATAAATTTAACTGCGGTATCGGCTTTGACGTTTGCTATTTCTGTCATAGCGGCTGCGTTTTCGTAAGCGGTTTTTCTGTTTTCGTCAATTCTTCCGGCAGCCGTTTTTTTAGCCTCTTCAATTTTTTCGCCGTAAGCCCTTTCGGCGGCGAGAACTGCGCCTACGGTTATTTTCTCAGCTTCTTTAAGAGCGCCGTCAACGGCAGCGCGGGCATCCGCGTCAGCTTTTTTTCGTATTTTAAGCGCGGTGTCTTCCGCCGCTTTTATTTCGTCTATAATGTTTTTAAGCATTTTTTCTCCATTTCTCTTGCGGTATGTCAGCAACGTAAGGCTTTCCCTTTTTGTTATTCCCGAAAGATGTGCAATTAACAGCCAAACCACCGCTTTACTTATTTACGTAACAAATTGTTTTTAGCACTTTTTTCTTTTAAATCAAGTTCTAAATTATAATTATGTTATGCATTTTTATAACAAATATAAAAAATGTTAAGCCTTAATCTTTTTCGTATTTCTTTTACGGCAAAGCGTTCCCGTTTTCGTATTAAAAAAATCAGAAAAGGATTTTTCCGCTGTTACCGAGTTTTTTTCAGCGGAAAGCGCCACTGTTTTAACGTTTATAATGCTTTCGCATATTTCGGTAGCCTCTATCGTAAGCTTATAGTCTGTTGGGATAAACAGAGAGCGTCTGCCACCGTTTTTAAGGTAATCCGCAAACTCCGTTTCCTTTTCCGGAAATACGGTTTTAGTTATAAATTTATAAAACCCTTCTGCCTCCGATTTAAAAAACAGGTTAAGCGTTTCGTTTCCGACGTCCCTCGGATAGCTTACAAAAAGACGGGAAATAACGCACCCTCGGCTCCTTTTTTCTTCCTTTATTTCCGTAAATTCGTAGCTCAAAAAATCACCTCTCCGCAAAACTGTCCGTTTTCTAAAAATTTGAAATATAAAAAGGACCTATTTCCATAGCCGAAATAAGTCCTTTTTGTTTTATTATGCTTTTTTACGGTTAAGAACCTACTGCGACTGTATATAAGATATACAAAAATCGCGGTAGCTATACCCGTTTTTTGAAAAATTTACCTTTATTTAATATAAGTCTCGATAGCCGAAAGCTTTACGCACAGACAGAGAACGTCAGCGGCGACGGAAAGCTCGGAAACGGTGGGGTAGGACGGAGCAATACGAAGCACCTTATCCTCGGGGTCTATACCGTAAGGGAAGGGCGCGCCTGCGGGGGTAAGGGTAACCCCGGCTTCCTTTGCAAGTTGATAAACTCTCTTTGCCGAGCCCGAGGTAACCGAAAGCGTTATAAAATAGCCACCCTTAGGCTCGCTCCACTCGGCAATTCCGAATGGACGGAGCTGCTCGTTAAACGCGTTTAAAACGGTCTCGAATTTAGGACGCATAAGCGCGGCATGCTTTTTCATCTGCGCCTTTATTCCGTCAGCGTTTTTAAAGTATTTTACGTGGCGGAGCTGGTTGATTTTATCAAAGCCTATGGTCTGAATACCCATACTTTTCTTGCTTTTTGCAAGGTTATCCTCGGACGCCGCCATAGCGGAAACACCCGCGCCCGCAAAGGAGATTTTTGAGGTAGAGGTGAATATAAGCGGGAGATTTTCGTTACCGTACTGCTTTGCAAGAGCCAAAATGTTTGCTATTTTTAATTCGTCGTAAAGATCGTGAACGGCGTAGGCGTTATCCCAGAATATACGGAAATCCTTTGCCTTCGGTTTAAGAGCGGCAAAACGTCTTACCGTCTCGTCGGAATAAACGCAGCCGTCGGGGTTAGCGTATTTCGGAACGCACCAAATACCTTTAATGCTCTCGTCCTCGGAAACAAGCCTTTCAACGGTATCCATATCGGGGCCGTTTTCCGTCATTTGAACGTTTATCATTTCGATACCCATAAGCTCGCAGATAGCAAAATGTCTGTCGTATCCCGGAACGGGACAGAGGAATTTAATCTTTCCCTGCGCACCCCACGGCTTTTCGCCGCCAACCACGCCGAACAGCATAGCTCTCGATATTTCGTCGTACATAATGTTAAGGCTGGACGCGCCGCCTATCATTACGTTTTCCGGGGACACCTCCAAAAGCTCGGCAAAAAGCTTCTTAGCCTCCGGCAGCCCGTCAAGAACTCCGTAGTTTCTACAGTCAAAGCCGTTTTCCGCAAAGCAGTCCTTTTCGGTTTTTACAGTCTGAAGAAGCTCGGTGGAAATGTCAAGCTGAGCGCTGTCGGGCTTACCTCTCGACATATCCAGCTTAAGTCCCTGATTTAAAAATGCAGAGTATTTTGCGTCAAGCTGCTGTTTTTCAGCTAAAAGCTGCTCCTTGTTCATTTGTGAATAAAGCATATAGGTAACTCCTGTATATAAATGTTATTTTTCGTTATTTTAAGCCGCGTACCGAAAACTATACTTTGCGGTATTTTCGGCGTGAGTTTCTTAGGTTGCGCCGTTAAAATTTTGGTTAAAGCCTTGCAACGCCGGTTCTTTCCGCAGCTTCTTTAACCGCTTTTGCAACAGCTGTGTGCGCTCTTTTGTCAAACGCCGCAGGGATTACGTAATCGGGGGAAAGCTCGCTGTCGCTTACAAGCGAGGATATTGCCGCCGAAGCCATAAGCATCATTTCTCTGTTTATCTCCGAAGCTCTCGCATCAAGCGCGCCCCTGAAAATTCCGGGAAACGCAAGCACGTTGTTTATCTGATTTACAAAATCGCTTCTTCCACTTCCCACTATATACGCTCCCGCGCTTTTTGCCTTTTCGGGCATTATCTCGGGAACGGGATTCGCCATAGCGAAAACAATGGATTTTTCTGCCATAGAGGCTATCATCTCCTCTGATACGACGTTCGGAGCGGAAACCCCTATAAAGACGTCGGAGTTTACCATTACGTCGGAAAGACTGCCTTTAAGTCCCTCGGGGTTGGTTATCTTGCTCATAAGTCTCTGCTCGGAGTTAAGCCACTCGGCTCCCTCATAGATAGCGCCCGCCTTATCGCAGAGGATAAGATTTTTAGCACCCGCATCAAGAAGAAGCTTTGATATTGCAATTCCCGCGGAGCCTGCGCCGTTTACCGTTATTTTAGCGCTTTCGATAGACTTTCCCGTTAGCTTCAGCGCGTTGGTTATAGCCGCGAGCACCACTATAGCGGTTCCGTGCTGGTCGTCGTGGAAAACGGGAATATCGCATCTTTCTTTAAGCCTTCTTTCCACCTCAAAGCATCTTGGAGCGGAAATGTCCTCAAGATTTATTCCGCCGAAGCTTCCCGCGAAAAGTGAGACTGCGTTTACAATCTCGTCAACGTCCTTTGTGCGAATGCAGAGCGGTATGGCGTCAACGTCTCCAAACTCCTTAAACAGAACGCATTTGCCTTCCATAACGGGCATACCCGCCTCAGGGCCGATGTCTCCAAGTCCAAGCACGGCGCTTCCGTCGGTGATAACCGCGACGGTGTTCCATCTTCTTGTTAGCTCGTATGAGAGACTTTTATCTTTTTGAATTTCAAGGCAAGGCTCTGCAACACCGGGGGTGTACGCAAGGGAGAGAGACTCTCTGTCCTTAACCTTTGTTCTGGTTTTTATTTCAAGCTTTCCCTTTAGCTTTTTGTGTAGCTTTAAGGATTCTTCGCGGTAATTCACTCTAAGCTCCGTTCTGCCGCTGAAAGACGGCTCTGTATTTTGTCTCTGTTAAGTTTGAAAAACTATTCCTCTGTTTTTTACCGTTTCCTTTTTCTGTATTCGCTCGGCAGTATGCCCTCCCGTCTGAAAAAGGTTTTTGAAAAGTGTCTTGCGTCGGAAAAGGATAATTTCTCCGCTATTTCGGAAATTTTAAGACTTTCGCTTTCAAGCAGCTTTTTTGAAATATCAATTTTACGGTCAATAAGATAGCGAATAGGGGAGACGCCGTATTCGTCTTTAAATAGACGGTGAATTTGCGTTTTACTCATAAAAAATATTTTGGAAAGATCAGAAAGCTCGGTTTTTTCCTCGACGTGAGTATCTATATATTCTTTTATGCGTAACGCCGTTCTTCTGACAAGTCGCGTAGCCGTAGATTTATGAAGCCTATATATAAGCTTATGAAAAACTGCGGCAGACTCTCTCTGTCTTTCGGCTTCTGAGTAAAAGCTTTTTTGGGAAATAAGGAGTAGCTCCTCGAAAAGCTCCGCCGCTTCGGGCGCAAAGGCTGAAAAGCCATCTTCAATGCCGTAAAGCTCTAAGAGCGAGGTTATAAGCTCTCCTGCTGCAGAAAGTAAAACCGCGCGGCCTTTATCACCTACGGTTAGAGTGTAATCATTTTTATCCTTTCCTACGAAAACCTCGTTTTCGGATAAAAGCTTACCTTCGCCGTTATACCGTATTTCGGTGGAAAGAGCGGTTTGGTACAGAAAAAACGCTCCGTCCTTAGCGGCATTTAGCGTTTCGCCGGACAGTATTTTGGCATCTGTAAGCATTAAGAAGTTTTCCACTGCTGCACCCTTTCTGAAAGCTTTTACCTAATCTGATTTTGTTATGTCAAAAAACACGGTGCCGTAAGCTATGTTTTTATAATATTCCATTAAATAATACCATATTTTTTTGAAAAAGTCAATTATCTTTAAAAATTTTATCTACAAAGGTATATTAAATTATTTTATACGGATAATAAATTTTGTTTCTAACGATTAAAATAAACTGATAGGAGGGCGCTTATGAATCAAAACAAAGCAGTAAGCGACAGGTTAAGCGGCGATTTCGACCTCGACGTAAAGAAAATAGATGAAATTCTCCGTGTTTCGGAAAGCTTCGATCTCGTAAAACGATTTTTAACTCCCAAAAACAACCAAAGGTGCGCTTTTTTTTACGTTGCGGGGCTTGTAAGCGGTCAGGTAGTGCAGGATTTTTTAAGATTTTGCGTTAATGCTGAGGATTTCAGGCTTACCGATACGACGATACCGTACGTTGAAGCGTCAACGTCCGACGAGCTTCAGGAGATTATAAAAAAGGTTATGGCGGGAATGACCTGCCTTATCGCCGAGGGTGAACCTAAGGCGTTTCTTATGGATATGCGTAATATTCCGTCAAGAGGTGTCGATGAACCGGAAAACGACAAGGTGCTTCGCGGAGCGAGGGACGGGTTTGGCGAGCTGCTTCAGCCAAACGCGGCTCTTATCAGACGCAGAATACGCGATCCGAGGCTCACCTTTTCGGTTACGACGGTAGGGGAGAGTACCAAAAGCGACGTCTGTGTTTGCTATCTCGACGGAGTAGCAGACGCTGAGTTTGTTGAAAACGTAAAAAAACAGCTGAAAAATCTTAAGCTGAAAAGCGTAAATTTTCAGGGAGAAACGCTATGCGAGTCGCTTATAAAACGCCGATGGTATAACCCTTTTCCTAAGGTAAGATACACCGAGCGCCCCGATGCTGCGGCGGCATCAGTTCTTGAAGGAAGCGTGCTGATAATGTGCGATAACTCCCCGTCGGTTATGATACTCCCTACCTCTATTTTTGACTTTTTTCAGGAAACGGACGATTTTTGCTTTCCGCCGCTTACCGGAAGCTACCTTCGGCTTGTACGTTTTTCGGTATATCTTTTTTCTATTTATCTTACTCCGGTGTGGTACTGGCTGCTCGGCCGACTTGACAGACTCCCGCAGTCGCTTCAGTTTTTAGCTCTTTCACAGGAGGCGGGGGTATCGGTTTTCTGGCAGCTTCTTATTATTGAATTTGCTATTGACGGTATGCGACTTGCGTCTTTAAACACACCCGACATTCTCGGAAGTGCGCTAAGTATTGTCGGCGGTCTTATCCTCGGTGATTTCGCGGTAAACTCAGGTTGGTTTTCGCCCGACGTCATACTTTATACCGCATTCGTTACCATTGCAAACTTTACTCAGACAAGCTTTGAGCTTGGCTACGCCATAAAGTTTATGCGTATCATTATGCTTGTTTTAACACACCTTATCGGTGGATGGGGTATAATTATAGGTACCGTTATCACCCTTACTCTTGTTGCAACAAATAAGAGCATAAAGGGAAGCCGCAGCTATCTTTATCCGCTTGTTCCTTTTAATTACCGTGCGCTAAAAGGACTTATATTCCGCGTAAGACGTGGGCAGGAGAGTAAGGAGAGGTAAAGGGCTTTCATAAACGCGGAACGTATTTAACAAAAAGGCTAACGAAAAAAGACCTACGGAAACCCGATAGGTCTTTTAAACTGTTTAAATTATTTTAATTACGCGCTCTGCGTTTCGGCCGGAGTTACGGTAATGGCGTTTTTGGAGAGGTAGGAAAGAACCTTATCCTTCTGTACCGATTTGCGGACAAATTCGCTTCCAAACTTACCCTCAAGCAGAGAAACGGAACGAAATCCGTACTGTGTAGCGTAACGCTCGGCACCCGCGGCATACTCCTCGTCGGAGAGCTGAAGTCCGTATTTGTTAACCAAAGAATACAGGAGAAGATCGCCCTTCACCATATCCTTTGCGTAGCTGTCGGTTTTTATGTGGAAATCGGAAAGCTCCATAAAGAACTTCTTTGAAACGTACTCCTCAAGGGTTATGTTTTTTTCGGTTGCAAGACCGCTGTAATAGCTTGAAAAATCGGAGGAATACTCGTTAAGCTCCTCGCTTGGATAGTGAAGAACCTCGGAATTTTTAAACATATAATCCCAAACGAGATCCTCTTTTACTCTTTCGAAAATAAAGGCTTCGTATTCCTCTACCGTTTGACATACGGAAACGGAGCGCACGAAGGCGTCGTTGTACAGAGGGAGCTTAACCTCGGTTACAGAGTTAAGCGTTATTTCAAAAACAACCGACAGTCCCGCGTATTCTTTAATCGCGAAATTTTGCGGATAGGTAAGTCTGGCGGTGGCTTTATCGCTCGGAAACATACCGATTATTGCCTTTTCAAGCTCGGCGGGGTATTTATTATCTCCGATTATTAAAGTGCAGTCGGAGTCGCTTATTTTCTGAATAGGTTTACTGTCATCCTTGCCGTATGTGGCCGCGGGGTAGCAAACAAAGCTTACGTTTACCATATCTCCTTTTTCGGCAGCCTTGTCGTTATTTGGCGTTTTAATTACATTATTTTGTCTGACCTCCAAAATTCTTTGCTCTACCGCTTCAAGGATTTCTTCTTCGGTAAAGATAAGGTCTGTCGGAAGCTCCGATAATTTTATATACTTGTCAAGGTCGTAAGGATAAGGCTCGCTACTGCAAGATGATAAAAAGGTAAGGCACATAAGCAGTGCGGAAAATATTACGGCAATGCGTTTCATTGTTCGGGTGCCTCCTTCGTTTAAATAACTTATTTGAATAATTACTTATATATTAGCATAAACGCCGCGCGATTTAAAGAGGATAAGGGGATAATTTACAAAATTTTATAAATTTTTTTACGGTAAGAGAATAAAGATATAAAAAAAGATTAAAAATATAAAATATATTTAAGGTATAGGTTGACAAATGCGCTACTTTTATGGTATTATAATACTATAGCACCAAAAAAAGGAAAGGAAACGGAAAAATGGAAATTGCAATTATCGCGGACGACACTAAAAAAGAGCTAACCGCACAGTTCTGTATAGCTTACTGCGGAATACTCAGCAAGCATAATCTGTGTGCCACCGGTGTAACGGGTAAATATATCTCCGATGCAACCGGCCTTAAAATCGAAAGACTGCTTTCCGGACCGTCAGGCGGTTCAGCGCAGATTGCGGCAAGAGTTGCGGTTGATGAGATAGATATGCTGCTGTTTTTCAGAGACGCGTCCTCTACCAGCCCCGAGCCGGCTCCCGATTCGGATCTTTTTCGGCTTTGTGATATTCATAACGTTCCCGTTTCGACAAATATAGCCACGGCAGAGATTCTTGTCAGAGCGCTTGAGCGCGGAGACCTTGATTGGCGTGAATTTGTCAATCCGAGATCCGAGTACAATATGAGCAAAAAGGCTAAGCTTTATTGATAAAGACAATTATAACGGAATATCAATAATTAAACGGCTTAGAAAGTGAAGTTTATATGAAGTGGTATTTAACATTAAACACAATTTTCTTAGTGTTTTTCCTTGGAATCGGCATATTTTCGTTTGTTGCGGCACCAATCGCTTTGCTGATTCTTATGCTGGTTAATATATTCTATGCTATAAAATATCCGTTAAGCGATTTTATTGTATCTGCCGACTGGGTGTATCTTCCCTCGTGTTTGGGCCAGATTGCCTATTTCGGTGTGTATGCGGGATTGGCGTATATATGCTATAAGCTGGCATTTGCTTCCTTTGAAAGCGCCTTTATTCCGCTGGTTTTCTACGGCATCGTCCTTATTAAAGCGTCAGAGCTTGCGGGGGATTGGATGTATTACGAGTGTGAAAATTACCGTATAGATACCTCGGTTCATAAAAAAACAAGAGTTTACCGCAAACTGTTAAAGGTCAGCGGTGTTCTGTTTATAATATACTCTGTTATTTCGCTTCTTAACTATGATGTGTTATATAATATTTTTTCTTCGATAGATTCAAAGTACAGTCTTACGCTTGCCCAAAATATAGAATTTCTTTCGGATTTTAATTTTGGGAGCGCAGTGCAAAAGCTGGGAATCATTCCGAGTGGCGTGCTTGCTATTGCCGCCGTTCTCTATGTGCTTCGTACCATACATATTTACACAAAAAATAAGTAAGAAAAGCACCGAAAGGTGTGCTTTCAATAAGATAGCTTTTGCCTGATGCAAAACAAAAGGAATTTCTCTGTTATTTTTAATGGATAAATCGTTACAATGAAAAAATCCCACATACGTGTGAAACGGTTTGTGGGATTTTTATTTCTATATGCAGGAGAACAGATAAAAATTTTTAATCGTAGGGGACGGTGCCCACGACGTCCCGTAAACTTTAAAGCATGGGAAAAAGAAATAGGAAAAAAGCAAAAATCCTTGCGCTTTTACGAGCACAAGGATTTTTTTAGCGTTTCAAGTATTTTTTGCTCCTCGCGGGAAATTTTAACCTGGGTTAGCCCGAGCCTTTTTCCCGTTTCGCACTGCGAAAGGTCGGAAAAGTAGCGCAGGGTTATTATTTCCCGCCAGAGCGGAGGCAGCTTACGCACTGCTTCGGCAAGGGCTATTTTGTCTGTTATTTTATCAAAGGTACAGCTTTCGTCGGCAATGCTGCTCTCAAATGTCGGAGCACCCGGTTCTGCGCTAATCGGTTCATTCAAAGAACATACTGCGGATACCGCTTCCATAGAGTACACGATTTCATTTGACGGTAGTCCGGTTATTTCTTCAAGCTCCGATATATGCGGCTCTCTGCCGTTAATTTGAATAAAAGCTTCCCTTGCCTTCATAATTTCCGCGCCTTGCCGCTTTACCGAACGGCTAATTTTTATCGGGCCGTCGTCCCTCAGAAAGCGACGGATTTCTCCCATAATAAGGGGGACCGCGTAGGTGGAAAATACCGTGTCGTAGGTGAAATCAAAGCTTCGTGCAGCTTTAATCATACCTATAACACCTATTTGCACCAAATCCTCATAGTCAGTCCCTCTCCCAATAAAACGCCTCGCGATATTTCTTACAAGACCGATGTTTTTGCTTATAAGAACGTCGAGAGCGTTTTTATCTCCGTCCTTTATGCGGAGAAGGAGCGCGGTATTATCGTTTTGCCTTACGTCTGTCGTTTTATTTTCCATTTAAATTACCCTTCAATCAGCCGAATGCGACGGCCAAAAAAGTCAGTTAATTTTCGAAAACGCGCCTCCCAAAAATATTTTTTCGCTATAAGAGTATATTATGCGCAAAAAACGGTTTTGGTGAACGATATTTCTTTTTTTACAAAACGTTAATATAAGGTATTAGCCGTCCTGAAGTATTTTGGTCATGGTAACCGTAGTGCCCTTGCCAACGCTTGAACGGACGTCAAGATCGTCGGTAAAGCTTTCCATAATAGAAAAACCCATTCCTCCGCGTTCTCCCGACGGATCACCGCTATATAGAGGAGTCATTGCCTGCTTTATATCCGAAATACCGCAGCCTGCGTCTCTTACGCGTATTATCAGAGTACGGTCCTCGCAAATTTTTACGTTTATGTAAACGGTACCGTCAGGGTTTTCTCTATAACCGTGTATTATCGCGTTGGTTACCGCCTCGGAAACGGCGGTACGTATATCGCTGATTTCCTCAAGGGTGGGATCAAGCTGAGCGCAAAACGATGAGACGGCGTATCTTGCAAAGCTTTCGTTTACAGACTTTGCGGGGAAAGAGAAAGACGTCTCGTTTAATACCTTCTTTTTCATTAGTTTTTTTCCTCCGTCCATTCTATCGGTATTATTTTATCCGCCGCTGCAAGCCTCAGAACGCGCGCGGCTCCGCTTCCGGGATTAAGCACCTTAAGCCGTCCCCCGATTTCCTTCATTTTGCTATATCGCCCAAGTATAAGTCCAAGGCCCGAGCTATCCATAAACCCAATGCTTTTTAAGTCGAGAACGAGGTTTTTTGGCTTTATCTCGGTTATTTTCGCGTCGATTTCCTCGCGAAGCGCCGACGCGGAGTGGTGGTCGATTTCTCCGTATAGAGAAACCTTAAGGCAGTCCTCGGAGAGATTGTATTTTGCTGTAAGAACGTTCATTTTACCTTTTCCTTTTCTTTTGGTTTTTTACGTTAAGTGCTGTCTTATTATACAACGCCTGTGCGGTAAAATTTTGTCATACTCTGTCGTGTCGAAAAATTTTACCCCTTGTATAATTTAAAACGGCTTTAACATTATTTGATTAATGCTTTATTTTATTTGTTTTTTGCAAATAGCTATTGATTTTTTAAAGGATATAATGTATAATTTAAATGGCATATGATTTTAAAGAAAAAACATAACGCTTACCGACTTTGTAAGGTGTTTTGTTTTTCATTTATAAAATTTAGAACGTGTGTTACTCTGTTATTAACAGTGTTAAAACTAAAAAGGTAGGGTAGGGAAATGAAAAACTGTTTATTTACTCCGTCAGATATCCTTCTTCCGAAGGCAGATTACGAAAAATGGTCGGTTATCGCCTGTGATCAGTTTACGTCAAGGGTTGATTACTGGGAGGACGTTAAGAAGATAGCTGGGGGCGCCTATTCGGCGATTAATCTTATATACCCCGAGGCTTATCTCGGAAAAACGGACGCCGCTGAAACCGTTGAAAAAATCAACTCCGAAATGGTAAGATATATCGAAAACGGAGCTTTTGAAGAATACAAGGATGCGTTTATCTACGTTGAACGTGTGCAGAGCGACGGTAGGCTTCGCGCGGGAATTGTAGGCGCCGTTGACCTTGAAAAATACGATTATAACGAGGGCTCTACCTCAGAGATAAGAGCAACGGAAAAAACGGTTCTTGAAAGAATCCCCCCGCGTGTTCAGATTAGAAAGGACGCATCTCTTGAGCTTCCGCATATCCTTATGCTTATCGACGACGCTGAGAAAACAGTTATTGAGCCTCTCGCCGCGCTTGCGGAGAGCGGTAAGATGCAGAAGCTTTACGATTTTCCGCTTATGCTTGGCGGCGGTCATATAAAGGGATACCTTGTGCCAAGGGAATATCACGAAAAGATTATGGCGGGTATTAACGCGCTCGCAAACAAAAACGGCGGTATCACACTTGCCGTAGGAGACGGAAACCACTCTCTCGCAACGGCGAAGGCGTGCTATACCCTTAACCCGAACGAGACTACGAGATACGCGCTTACCGAGCTTGTAAACCTTCATTCCCCCGCGCTTGAATTTGAGCCTATTTACAGGACGGTAGAGAAAGTTGACGCCGAAAACGTATATGCGGAATTTATCGCTTTCCTTAACAAAAACGGTGCCAGCCTCAACGAAAGCGGAACGCAGAAGATAACCTTTGTTGCGGGAAAAACGGAGAAAACCGTAAAAATAGAAAATCCCCCCCACGTTTTAGCAGTCGGAACGGTACAGCTTTTCCTTGATGAATACGTTAAAGCGCATACCGAGGCAGAGGTGGACTACATTCACGGGCAGGACGAGGTAATAAGCATAGCCGAAAAGGACGGCGCCTGCGGCTTTATTTACGACTGTCTTACCAAGGCGGAGCTTTTCCCCGCGGTTGCAAAGGAGGGTGTTCTTCCGAGAAAGACATTTTCTATGGGACACGCCAGAGACAAGCGTTATTACACCGAGGCAAGAAAGATAAAGTAGCGTTTAGTATATGAAAAAAAGAAATACCCCGTGGAGGCACAGGTCCGTTTTTAATGGCTCTGTGCTGCCACGGGGTATTTTAATATTAAAAGTTAGATGGAATTAAGCTCATCGAGCTTTTGTTTTATATCACCGAACACGTAGTTGTGCTCTGTAAGGCGCGCGTCGGTTCTGGAAAGCGCGTTTTCGCTATGTACTTCGCGGAGCGCGGGTATATTATATATTACCGAGTCTGAGACGTACAGAGTGGTAGGCGCTTCTCCCTCGTAAAACTCCGTCATTCCGAAAACGCAGGTCATAAACGTCTTGAAGTCGCTGTTGAATTCAGCAAGGGAGGTAGAAGGATAGCTTATGCGTACCGTCTCAAAGACAGAAGCAAAGTTATATACTTTGAAAAGGCTTAGTCCGAATTTTTCAAGAACAAGGGGAGCGTATGTGTTTAGGAGCATAGAGGTATTGAAAATACGCTCCATATCAGCGGTTGAAGGAGTAGCGAAGCGGTAGGTTAAAACGGTATTTCTGCTTCCGTCCTCGTCCGTAAGCTCAGAAACGTCAAACGCCAAGAATTCTCCTGCAGCTTCTTTTATAATGGAGGATACTGCATTTGTAAGCGCGGCGGCTGTTTCGGGCAGTGCTCCGGACGGGAAAAGCGCGTGTATAACTATGAAATCAAGCCACGTGTTCTGTGTTTCGGGATTTTTATATCCGTCAATAATTCTGTCAATCTGCTCGGAAACGTATTTTGGAGAGGCAAGAGATTCGTCCTCTTTTTCGGCAGCAACAGGCTCCTCGGTTTTCTCGTCCTCGGCATCGTCGGTGGAAATAACCGATACCGTGTCGTCGGTTTGGTCTTTTTCTTCCGAGGTTATTTCAATTTTTTCTTCTTCGATACCGTTATCCTCAACGCTGACGTCGATAACGTCAAAGGTCGCTTCGCTTTCGGTATTAATAGAGCTGCTTACAAACGGCTTTTGCTCGCCCTCGTTAAAGGTATATACGCCGTTTTCCTTGTTGAGCGTAAAGAATTTACCGTTTGAGCGGAATGCGGTTTTACCGAGCGCTTCCGCTATGGTAAACAGGTTTGCTATATACGCGTTTTTCTTTTCGGTAGGCTTTGAATCGACGTATGGAGCAACCTTCCACGCGCCCTCCCGTCCGCTTCCGTAGGAGTTTTTGTGAATCGTTCTCCCCGCAAAGTCGGTAGCGCTTTCCGCGTCTCCGAAGGTTAAGTTCCAAAGCTCCATAGCCTTTTCTTCTTTTTCCTTCTGCTCCGCGATAGCGTCCTCGTCCTTTGAGGGTATTATTTCCCACCTGCCGCTTTCCTTTGTCAGCTTGTACTTTACGTCGTTTGCGTTAAACGAGGGAAAGTTCTGCTCTTTTTCCGAGGCGGTCTTTACGTGAACGCAGATAAGGTTTTCGGGGACTTCGGTTCCTCCAACGGCTTTTGGAATAATATACGTAAGTGTCCAGCCGTATGTTGAGGTAAGCTGACCGAACGCGCCCTTCTGAATTTTACGCCCCGAAAAGTCGGTAGCGTCAACAGCCTTTCCGAACTGCTCGTCCCATTTTTTTATTGCAAGCTTGCGATTAACTTCCATATTTTTTCTCCGTAATAGTATTCATAGGTCTTTGATTTTTCCGGCTCTGTCAGAAAATTTAAAAAGTCCTTTTTAGCTTCTGTTATTAAGAATATTATAACATATTGAGAGCGCGGTGTCAAGTTGTTTTTTGCCGAGAAAAAAGAGCTGAAATCATTAGATTTTTCTGTTAAACGCTGATTTCGGAGCGAAAAAAGGGATAATGAATTGGTGTACCGTGAAGCACAAAATAAAAAAAGAGCGAGAAAAAGGATTTAACCCTTTAATCTCGCTTTTTATTATAAAGCTGTAACCTTAAACCTCTGCCGCTACGGTCAGAAACGCCTTCATTTCGTCAATGGTGTCGGAGTTCATTTTTAAAAGACGGCTTGCAAGTCGTGTGGAGCCTTCGTCTGCGTCCTTACACTCCTCAAGCTTCTTTGAAATGTCGGTAACACCCATAGAAGCGCCCTTTAAAAGCATATCCGCAAGATGCGGAACGGAACGGTCCTTAATAGTGTTAAGACGGAGAGACATTTCGGTCATCATTTTTTCACCTATATTAAGTCCCGATGCCTCGGAAACTCCGCATTCCTTTAAGCGGCGGTCTGCCTCGGTGCAGATTTCGTTGTAGTCGCTAAGCATTCTGTCAAGCACAGTCTGGAAGCGAGAGTCGTTATTCATGTTTTTTATGGGATCTACCGTTTTTCTGCCCATCTCGGCATTTTTATAGATAAATTCAAGTAATCTTTGAGTATCGCTCATTTTTGCCTTAGTCCTTTCATTTTATAAAACGTTCAGCCTTTAAAACCACCGAGGGAAATATTCTCTGTTTTTGAATGAAATTTCCCGCTGCATAGTTCTGCTGCTTTTATTAATATTCCTCAAAAAATAAAAATTATTCGACGCCAAAAACTTTTGTTAATTTGCAGATTTTTTTCGTTTGTTCATTGTATATTCATTATTATGTGATATACTTTACTTTGATTTACTATAACTTACAATGAAAGGCAACATTTATGAAATACGACTTTTCGAAAATAGAGCCGAAATGGCAGAAAAAATGGGAGGAAGCTAAGGTTTTCGAGGCGAAGGACGACTTTACAAAGCCGAAATTCTACGGCCTTATCGAGTTCCCGTATCCGTCCGGCGCGGGAATGCACGTCGGCCATATAAAGGCTTATTCAGGACTTGAGGTAATAAGCAGAAAGAGAAGAATGGAGGGCTATAACGTCCTTTATCCGATAGGCTTTGACGCTTTCGGACTTCCGACGGAGAACTACGCCATTAAAACGGGACTTCACCCCCGTACCGTTACGGATAAAAATATAGAGAAGTTTACCTCTCAGCTTAAAAGAGTAGGCTTTTCCTTCGATTGGTCAAGAACTGTTGACACCACCGAGGAAGACTACTACAAATGGACTCAGTGGATATTCCTTAAAATGTTTGAAAACGGGCTTGTTTTCCGTGATACCGCGCTCGTTAACTACTGCCCCGCGTGTAAGGTCGTTCTTTCCAACGAGGACTCGCAGGGAGGAAAATGCGATATATGTAAGAGCGATATAGTTCAGAAGTCCAAGGACGTCTGGTATCTCCGTATTACAAAGTACGCCGACAAGCTTCTTACGGGACTTAACGAGGTTGATTATCTTCCCAATATCAAAATGCAGCAGGTTAACTGGATAGGTAAATCTACCGGAGCATTCGTTAACTTTACGCTTAAGGGTGTTGACGAGAAGCTCAGAATTTACACCACCCGTCCCGATACACTTTTCGGAGTAACCTTTATGGTAATGGCTCCGGAGCATCCTATCCTTGAAAAGTACAAGGACAAAATCGGTAACTACGCCGAGGTCGAGAGCTACAAGGAGGAGTGCGCGAAGAAAACAGAGTTTGAGCGTACTCAGCTCGTAAAGAATAAGACGGGAGTTAAGATAGAGGGAATAACCGCTGTTAACCCGATAACCGAAAAGGAAATTCCGATTTATATTTCCGACTACGTAATGATGGGATACGGAACAGGCGCGATAATGGCTGTTCCGGCGCACGACGAAAGAGACTACGACTTTGCAAAGAAATTCGGTATCGATATTGTTGAGGTTATAAAGGGCGGAGATATCTCGGTAGCGGCTTATACCGAGAGCGGTGAAATGGTAAACTCCGGCTTCCTTAACGGTCTTACCGATAAGAAAACGTCTATTGAAAAAATGATAGAGCACCTTGAGGCAAAGGAAATAGGCGAAGCGGGCGTTCAGTATAAGATGAAGGACTGGGCGTTCAACCGCCAGAGATACTGGGGCGAGCCTATACCGATTGTTCACTGCGAAAAATGCGGAATGGTTCCCGTTCCGTACAGTGAGCTTCCGCTCCGTCTGCCCGCTGTTGAGAACTTCGAGCCCGGAGAAGGCGGAGAAAGCCCTCTTGCTAAGATCGACGCGTTTGTAAACTGCAAATGTCCGAAATGCGGGGAAAAAGCAAAGAGAGAAACCGACACTATGCCTCAGTGGGCAGGATCATCGTGGTACTTCCTCCGTTATATCGATCCGCATAACGATAACGAGTTTGCATCTGCTGAAAAGCTTAAGTACTGGATGCCTGTTGACTGGTACAACGGCGGTATGGAGCACGTAACCCGCCACATGATATATTCTCGCTTCTGGTATAAGTTCCTTTACGACCTCGGTCTCGTTCCGACCTCCGAGCCGTATGCAAAGCGTACCGCTCAGGGACTTATTCTCGGCCCTGACGGAGACAAAATGAGTAAGTCAAAGGGTAACGTTGTTGACCCTAACGATACCGTTGACAGATACGGCGCGGACGTTCTTCGTGTTTATATACTCTTTATGGGCGACTACGCATCTGCCGCTCCGTGGTCTGAAAACAGCGTTAAGGGCTGTAAGCGGTTCCTCGAAAGAGTTGCTGACCTTCCCTCGATGGTAAAGGGAAGCGG
>JAZUBT010000044.1:0-55111 GCA_045638685.1 Eubacteriales bacterium
CGAGCACGACCTCAGCGACGAAACGATCGACTGCATTAAGAAGTGGCTTGGTAAACCGTAAGACACGGTTAAAATAAAGGGGCGCGCCGCGCGATCTGCGCGGCGCGCTTTGTCGGAGGGAAGTGTGGGTGATGAAGCACGTGGATATTTATACGGACGGTGCGTGTCGGGGAAACCCCGGGCGCGGCGGCTGGGGGGCGGTTCTCGTTTACGGCGAGAGGGAAAAGGAGCTTTCGGGCGGCGAGGCACAGACCACGAATAACCGAATGGAGCTTTTGGCGGTTATAACCGCGCTTGAGGCGTTAAAGGAGCCTTGCTCTGTTACGCTTACTACCGATTCAAAATACGTAAGCGACGGAATTACAGAGGGGTGGGCGAAATCGTGGCGCGCGCGCGGTTGGAGAAAGGCTGACGGAAAGCCGGCAATGAACCCGGAGCTTTGGGAGAGACTGCTTAATCTTCTGGATACCCACTCGGTGGAATTTGTTTGGGTAAAGGGACACGCGGGGCACCCATATAACGAAAGATGCGACGCCCTTGCGGTAAATCACTATAAAACAAATTACGCAGGCGCAAACTAACCACATGCGACGCGCGTTTGTGGTAGCTGACCGCAAAACAGGTGCGTAAGGTAAGCTAAAATTTATAAAGGAACGAAGCTATGAAGATATTACTCGGTATGAGCGGAGGCGTTGACAGCGCCTTTTCCGCTGAGCTTTTAAAGGCGGAGGGACACGAGGTAGAGGGCGCAGTGCTGAAAATGCACGGCTTTACCGACGTCGAGGGCGCGAAAAGAGCCGCCGATAAAGCGGGTATAAAGCTGCATATAATAGACTGTGCGGAGGCGTTTGAAAAAAACGTCGTATCCTACTTTGTCAGTGAGTACGCGTGCGGTAGAACGCCGAGCCCGTGTACTGTTTGTAACCGTACCGTAAAGGTAGAGCTTCTTGTACGGTTTGCCGAGGAAAACGGCTTTGACAGAGCCGCCACGGGACACTATGCGCACATAGGCGAGCAGGACGGCAGATATTTTATTATGGACGGAGCGGACGAACGGAAAAATCAAAGCTATATGCTCTGGGCGCTTTCGCAGGAGCAGATAAAGAAGCTTGTTTTCCCACTCGGAGGTCTTTTAAAAAGCGATATAAGAGAGCGGGCAAGGCGGCTCGGAATTGAATCCGCAGGCAAATCCGAAAGTCAGGACATCTGCTTTTTACCGAACAGGGGGTATGCCGAATTTGTTGAAAAACGGCTCGGAAAATCGCCCGAGGGTAATTTTATAGACGAGGGCGGTAAGGTTCTCGGAAGGCATAAGGGCATAATAAACTATACCGTAGGTCAGCGCAGAGGACTCGGGATTGCGCTTGGGGAGAGAATGTTCGTTTCGGCTATAAACGTGGAGGATAACACGGTTACCCTGCAAAACGCGAGCGCGGACGGTACGCGCAGCGCCGTGCTTACCGATATGAATTATCAGCTTATGTCGGAGGATAAAGCGTTCGGAGAGCATAACGTTCTGGTTAAAATACGTTACGCGGCAAAGCCCGTACCCGCAAGGCTGGTTATAAACGAAAGCGAAGCGACCTTACTTTTTGACGCGCCGATAAAGGCGGTAACTCCGGGGCAGAGCGCAGTTATGTATAGGGACGGAAAAATTCTCTGCGGAGGTCGGATAGGCTCAGACGGTTGACAGCCGCGATGTAATACAAGCAAAGTAAAGCGGCCTTGTCCGTGTGAATACCCCTTTTAAAAAGGCGCAGCCGTGATATAAAACAGGCAAAGATAAAGCGGTTTTATAAAAATTCAGGTGAACTTGTAGGGTGTGCGGTGAACGCCCGCATTCTGTTTAATTTTAGTAGCAGAGCCGCACTCGTTAAGAAAGGTGTTAGCTGACGGAAGGATTGTATAGAGCTATGGAAAACGTTTTAAAAAACTGCTCTCCCGAAAAGGTTTTTGCCTTTTTTGAGGAGATTTCGAATATTCCGAGAGGATCGGGTAACGAAAAAGAAGTAGCGGATTATCTTGAACGCTTTGCGGCTGAAAGAGGTCTTTACTGTAAAAGAGACGCGCTAAATAACGTCTTTATCAGAAAAAAAGCCTCCATCGGCCAAGAGAGCCGCCCCGCCGTTCTTTTTCAGGCTCATACCGATATGGTTTTCGTGGCAAGGGACGGGGAGAGATATGATTTTTTAACTACCCCTCCGAGGATTATGACCGACGGAGAATATATTTTCGCAAAAGAAACCTCTCTCGGCGCGGACGACGGAGTCGGCGTGGCGGTTATGCTTGCTCTTATTGATGATGGCACCCTTTCCGTTCCTGAAACGGAGTACCTTTTCACCTCGTGCGAGGAGACGGGTATGGACGGGGCGAACGGCTTTGACTACTCCGAGGTTCGTGCAAAGCTTGTAATAAACCTCGACAGCGAGGAGGAGTTTAACGCCTGTATAGGCTGCGCGGGAGGAATACACGCAAGGACGGTGATTCCCGTTGAAAGGGTTAAGACCGAGGGTAAGGTATGCGCCATAGAGATAAGCGGACTTGCGAGCGGACACAGCGGCGTTGACGCGGATAAAGGGAGACGCAGCGCGATAAAGCTTCTTGCGCTTATTTTAAACCGAATTTATAAGGGTTACCCCTTCCACATAGTAGAGTTTAGCGGCGGATCGCGGGATAACGTAATACCGAGCGCGGCAGGGGCGGTTATAGCTTTTGCAGATAACACGGAGGCGAAAAAAGCGAAAGCGGTAGCTGCGGAAATCAAAAAAGAGCTCCTTGGTGTTTTATCTAAGGAGGACAGACGGGGCTTTTCCGTTAAATTTTCATCAATAGGCAACACGTCCTCTGCCGAGGAAAACGCGGCGCAGGGTGATGAGCTTTGCCAAATGACGGCAGGGGGTATGCTTTCTCTTAAAAGCACCTCGACGCTTATTTCGGCGCTTATGCTTTCCCCTCAGGGCGTAACCGACAGATATACGGGCAAAAGCACGGGTGTTGTGGGATCGGTTAATCTCGGCACCGCGGAAACTAAGGAAAGAGCTGCTGAGCTTAATTACTTAATCCGTTCGGGCACTTCCTTTTTCTCGGAAAAGACACTCGCTGAAATCGAAAGACTTTCCCATCTGTGCGGCGGCACGACCGTGGCGGTAAGCAGATACCCCGGTTGGGATTCAAAGGAGGGCGAGGGACTGCAAAGGATTTATGCCGACACGGTACGGGAGCTTTATGGAAAGGAAGCCGTTTTTTCGAGAATACATGCGGGACTTGAATGCGGAATAATATATGAAAAGCTAATGGAACGCGGACTTAGTCCCGAAATAATATCGATAGGACCTGATATTGAGTCTATCCATACTGTGGGCGAAAGACTTTCGGTGGCGTCGTTTACAAGATTTTATGAGACGGTAAAAGGAATGCTGGAAAGAATGGAATAACGAAAAAGCTTTGGTTTTGTCGTTTGCTCGTAGGGTAAGGGGCTGATTCCGGCGGCTCCGTGAAACCGCTTGTTAGGGAGCCCCATTAAAAAGGGTTGGCGGCTAAATGTGTAATAACAAAAAAGGTGTGTTCGCTTGAACACACCTTTTGGCTTATTTAATTATTACCCCGCCCAAAACAGTTACTGTAACTTGGGGTTAAAGTTAAATTCCTCTCTGAGCTCGGAGAGTGCTGCTTCTTCGTCGGTTTCGTTCTCTATAACGTCGATTATATCGTCGTCGTCATCGTCGTCCTGAGAAGAGGCTCTTTCGCCAACGGCAAGAATACCGCCTACTCTTACATATCCCTTTTCGAAAAGTCTCTTGAAGCTTTCACGCGGAATAACCTCGTTTGCTTCTGACTGCTCAATGTACACCGGCTCGGTGGATTTAATTCCCTCAAGCTGCTTTTCGATAAGCTCTACCGCGTACTTAAACTTTCTCATACCGTTAATGCGGTAAGCAAAGGGAACTGCCTTGTATCTGGAAACACCGGAGAAGTCCTCTCCAACGTATTTCGTTCCCTGCATCTCCTGGGGATCGATAGGGAAGTAAGCGACGAGCGTCTTTCCTCTTACCTTAAGCTTAACTATCGGTCTTCTGCCGATAAAGTAGCTGTCAAAGTTCCAGCTTACGTTCGAGCGAACCTTCTTATAAGAGAGAAGCTTGCGGCGGAGAAGCATATAACGGTATTTAAGCTCGTCGTCCGACTGAATAAGACGGGCAAGGAAGCTCCATTTGTAACGGATAACCTTTCCTTCGGGTACAACGGGAAGTCCGTTGGCTCCAATGGTGTATTCCGGCTCCTCGGTGATTTCCTCTGGGATTTCCTCGGTAGTAACCTCTGCTTTTTCTTCTGTCTCGGAAATAAAGCTTGTATCGGCAACCTCTTCAACCAGCTCTTCGATCGCATCTTCCGTTTTTTCCTCGGTTGCTTCCTCGACGGCTTCCTCGACGGCTTCCTCGGTGATTTCTTCAGCTACCTCTTCCGTCTTTTCTTCAGCAGCCTCCTTGGCAGCTCTTCTTTCTTCCTCGGATATGTACTCGGAAACGGCGTTGGGATCCTGTGTAAGAACAACAGCGTCCTCCGGCTCCTCCTCGACCTTTTTCTTTCCGGTCAGAAGCTTTAAAAGGATAAGAATTACCGCTATGACCGCTACTGCGATAATAACATATACAAACCACGCGGGCTTATGGTCATCGCTCTTTACCGTGAGATAAATAGTTGAATCCTTTGCGCAAGCGGTAAACAGTGATGTAGCTATAACCGTGATAAACGCAAACGCAATGGAAAGAAGTTTTCTTGCTTTTTTCATAGGTTAATACCAAGCCTTTCTTAATAAAAATTTATACCTATGCTAACATTATAGCATTACATTTAATAAAATGCAAGAGTTTTTGCAATTTTTTTCTTTATCTGATAAAAATAAAGCGCATTTTTGTCAAAAAAGCGAAAAAAGACTGTGTATGCCGAAAAAACAGTCGAGTTTAATACGAAAACTCTCGAACTTCTTGCTTGGGGTTAAGTCAAAAGCAAATTTTAATCCGTACTTGACAAGACGGTATTTATGCGATATAATTATATTGATTTAAAAGCAGATTCTTAACAGGTTGAAAGGCACGGTTGTTAAAAATGAAGGAGATATTTTTGTGTAAATACGGCGAAATAGCGCTTAAGGGGCTTAATAAAAGCCATTTTGAAAGCGCGCTTTCAAAGGAGATAAAGGGGCGCCTGTCAAGGCACGGGAGCTTTACCGTTACCAGAGCGCAGTCCACTATATACGTTGAGCCAAACGGAGACGGGGTAGATACCGAGGCGGCCTTTTCCGAGCTTTGCAAGATTTTCGGTATTGCAACCGTTTGCAGAGCGGCAGAGACGGAAAAGGATATGGACAGCATATTAAATACGGTAAAAAGCTATATCCCCCGTTTCCTTGAGGGAAAGAAAACCTTTAAGGCGACGGCTAAAAGAGCCGACAAGAGATTTCCGCTCACCTCCCCCGAGATAGCGGCGCTTGTAGGCGGAGCGGTGCTTGAAAGCAACCCGAGGATAAAGGTCTCTATGGATAATCCCGACGTTACCGTAACCGTTGAGGTACGTGAAAAGCACGCGTTTGTTCACGCCGACGCGACAAAGGCGGCAGGGGGTATGCCTATCGGCTCGGCGGGCAGAGCTATGCTGCTTCTTTCGGGCGGTATAGATAGCCCCGTTGCGGGATATATGATGGCAAAGCGCGGAGCTAAGATAGAGGCTGTTCATTTTGAAAGCTTCCCATATACATCCGAGGCGGCAAAGGAAAAGGTTTTAGAGCTTGCAAGACTGATGAGCGATTACTGCGGCCCTATCCGTGTAAACTGCGTTTCGGTAACCGAGATACAGGAGCGGCTGCGCGACACCGTTGACGAGGAGTACTTTACCCTGCTTCTTCGTCGCTGCATGATGCGTATAGCGGCAAGAATAGCAAAGGAGCGCTACTGCGACGCTCTTATAACGGGTGAAAGTCTCGGTCAGGTTGCGTCTCAGACCATGCTTGCCATGGGGGTAACAGATCCTGCCGCGGATATGCTTGTTTTCCGCCCCTGTATAGGACTTGACAAGGAAGAAATTATCGAAATAGCAAGGAAAATAAACACCTTTGAGACGTCTGTTCTGCCGTATGAGGATTGCTGTACGGTATTCACTCCGAAGCATCCGAAAACACGCCCTGACCTTGAAAAGGTGCTTATGCAGGAAGCGAAAGCAAACCTTTCGGAGCTTGAGGACGAGGCGTTTGCCAAGGCGGAAGCCGTAATGATGTCAAGCTACTGATTTTACACGGAAAAAAACGGGCGGTGCCGTTTGCGTCAAGTAAGCGTTGACGCGGACCTGCCTATAAATAATATTAAACGCGCGACACCCGTATATTGATTAAATGAGAGTTTTTGAAAACGGTGGAGCGTATTTACCAAGGCCCCTATATGGGTTTTCGGTAAACAAAGGCCTTTAAAACGTTAAGTAAAAGAAAGGAACGATCAGAAAAATGGAAGATATATTAGAAAAAGGCGTTAATCTTACGGAAATAATTTCAAAGTTTAAGCTTGAAACCTTTTATATGAGCGAAACGGAGGTTATGGTTAACACCTCTGAGGTTGGACGTCCCGGACTTCCGCTTGCGGGATTTACCGAGCTTTATCAGCCGCACAGGGTTCAGATTATCGGACTTGAGGAATATACCTATATCTCCGAGCTTGACGAGGAAACCCGATATGAAAACGTAGAGAAATTTCTTGCGGCAAAGCCTATATGCGTTATATTTTCCACCTCGCTTCAGCCGCCGGACGAGTTTTTTCAGCTTGCAAAGGGGTATGACGTTCCGCTTCTCGGAACACCGATAAGAACGTCGGAGTTTATGGCCCGTATTATAAGCTATCTCCGTGAAAAAACCGCCCCGCAGTTTACCCGCCACGGCGTTATGGTAGAGGTTTACGGTATAGGTATTTTAATTCTCGGAGATTCCGGAATAGGTAAAAGCGAAACGGCTATCGAGCTTGTAAAAAGAGGACACAGACTTATCGCGGACGATGCGGTTGAAATAAAAAAGGTCAGCGAAAAGACGTTGCTTGCAAGCGCGCCGGACCTTATCCGTTACTACATAGAGCTTCGCGGAATAGGTATAGTTGACGTGCGCCGTCTCTTTGGTATAGGTTCGGTTAAGGACACCGAAAAGATAGAGCTTATTATAAACCTTGAGCCGTGGGTAGAGGGAAAGATGTACGACCGTATGGGAATTAAGCAGGAGGTTACCGACCTTATGGGTATAGAAATCCCGACTGTTCTTATTCCGGTACGTCCCGGACGAAATCTTGCAGTCATTATAGAAATCGCTGCAATGAACCACCGCCAGAAGGCGATGGGCTACAACACCGCGGAGGAGTTTAATGAGAGACTTATAAAAATGGCGGAGCAGGCTGCGCAGGGGAACGGATAAGGCGTTCGCTCTTTGCATAGGCTTTGCAAAGAGCATTAAAATGAAAACAGAAATTAACCGTAGGGGCGATTTACGAATCGCCCGTTTTACGTAAGAGGAAAGGAAAGCGTATGTTTGGTTTCGGAAAGGTTAGCGCCGAGGTTAAATTTCGCCGTAAAATGGCGAAAAAGCTACACGGTATGCATATAAAGTACGTAATGGAGCGCTTTGGAGACTGCGACGATATAATAGTAGGCAGAGAGGGCGCGCTTATAACCCGCGGAAAGGAATTTATCGTCTTTTCCTCGCAGCACGACGTTTTCAGAAGCTACATTGACGAGACGGATTTTTCCGAGCTTATGAGTCTCGGCGGCGCGGTTATTACAGGCTACGACCTGCTTTCGGGAAAGGAAAGAAGTCTTATAGCGCATTATACGGATAACGCGTAGCCGGCCGGGGTAGCATCCGGTGGGCGGACGGCCGGGTAGCACCCGGTGGGTGGAAGGCGACGGTTTTATTTGAGCAAACATATCGAGCGTCGCTAAGGACGGGCTTGGCTGATAACCGTCCGCTTAAATATTATTTTATTTAAAAAGAAAGAGACTTTTTTTAAAAAACACTTGACAAAAAAATTTTTTTGCATTATAATATCCATATAAACCGATGACGAAGAGTAGTAACGCTTTGAATCTATTACAGAGAGCCGTAGGCGGTGGAATTACGGTATAGAGACGGGACGCGAATGGGCTTCCGAGGGCGAGCCGAAACAAGAGCAAGTAGGCAAGACGGAGTAGGAGCTTCGTAAACAAAACCGGTATGTGAAGGCATACGCAGAGAGGACGCGCAAGGCGTCAAGCTTGGGTGGCACCGCAGGTGAAATGATTTGTTCTCCTGTCCCGGCAGTTAATAAAAACTGCGGGATAGGATTTTTTGTTTTCCGCCCGCAATACAGAGAAAGGATGGTCAGGTACCATGGAAAAAATCCCGTACAAAATTTATCTTACCGAAGAGGAGATGCCAAGGCAGTGGTATAACGTCCGCGCGGATATGAAAAATAAACCGGCGCCTCTTTTAAATCCCAAAACCTTAGCTCCTATGGGATATGAGGAGCTTCGTCCTGTTTTCTGCGACGAGCTTATCCGTCAGGAGCTTGATGACAGCACCGCGTATTTTGATATTCCGGAGGAAATCAGAAGCTTTTACAGAATGTTCCGTCCGTCTCCTCTTATCAGAGCGTACTGCCTTGAGGAAAAGCTCGGAACACCCGCAAAAATTTACTATAAATTCGAGGGTAACAATACCTCGGGAAGCCATAAATTAAATTCCGCAATAGCTCAGGCGTACTACGCCAAAAAACAGGGACTTAAAGGTGTTACCACCGAAACCGGAGCAGGTCAGTGGGGCACGGCACTTTCGATGGCGTGCGCTTACTTCGGACTTGACTGTCAGGTTTACATGGTAAAATGCTCCTATGAGCAAAAGCCCTTCCGCCGTGAGGTTATGAGAACGTACGGCGCGAGCGTAACACCCTCCCCCTCCGAAACGACCGAGGTAGGACGTAAAATCTTGCGCGAGTTCCCCGGAACGGACGGATCTCTCGGCTGCGCTATATCCGAGGCGGTTGAAGCTGCGGGAGCGAAGGACGGTTACCGCTACGTTCTCGGAAGCGTTTTAAATCAGGTTATGCTCCATCAGAGCATAATCGGTCTTGAAAGCAAAACCGCTCTTGACAAATACGGCATTACGCCGGATATAATAATCGGATGCGCCGGCGGTGGATCTAACCTCGGCGGACTTATTGCACCTTTTGTCGGTGAGAAGATAAAGGGTAACGCTGATTATCAGATTATCGCCGTTGAGCCGGTTTCCTGTCCGAGCTTCACCAGAGGTAAATACGCATACGACTACTGTGATACCGGAATGGTATGTCCGCTTGCTAAAATGTACACGCTCGGAAGCGGCTTTATGCCTGCTCCCGGACACGCGGGAGGACTGCGTTACCACGGAATGAACAGCACTCTTTCTCAGCTTTACGACGACGGACTTATGGAGGCGCGCTCCGTTACACAGACAGAGGTGTTTGCCGCGGCTACCGAATTTGCCCGTTGCGAGGGTATTCTTCCCGCTCCCGAAAGCAGCCACGCGATAAAGGTTGCCATCGACGAGGCGATAAAGTGTAAGGAGACGGGTGAGGAGAAAACCATTCTCTTCGGTCTTACCGGAACGGGATACTTTGATATGAAAGCGTATCAGAGCTTTAACGACGGCAAGATGGTTGACTACGTTCCTTCCGACGAAACCCTTGAAAAGGGATTTGCAACTATTCCCGATATAAAGCTTTAATAAAAAACGCCCGAAAAACGTCAAAAAACGCGTTTTTCGGGTATTTTTGTTGATAAAATGGCGCAAAAGGCTCAAAAAAATTTAAAAAATGTTATTTAATTTTTAATCGGTGTATTGTATAATTATTAGTGTTATAGTCTTTTTTTGGATAGAATGGCAGCCTGTTCCTAACCGAGGCTTTAAGGCTTATCCCAAATTAACACCTTAAATTAAGGCGCCATACCGAAAAAGCTTATATATGGGAAAAACAACCGCGAAAGGAGAACTGAAAATGCAGGATTTAAAAGAAATTGTTTCCGAAAACATATCAAGACTGCGCATAGAAAGAAAAATGACACAGCTTGAGCTTGGTCAGGCGCTCAGCTACTCCGACAAGGCGGTTTCAAAATGGGAGCGCGGAGAGGCGGTGCCCGACGCTTACGTTTTGCTTGAAATGAGTAAGCTTTTTGAGGTAACGGTTGACTATATCCTGACATATCACGGAGCGGACGAGCCTGTGCCCGCGCCGGTTAAAAAACGCACTCGCCGACTTGTGGTTGCTCTTATAACGGTAACGGGAATTTTTACGTTAGCGGCGCTCGTATATGTAATACTTCAGCTTGCGGGATTTATCTATCCTATTATGTTCCAGTATGCGGCGGTCATTTCCTTCCTTGTTCTTATGATAATGAATTCTATGTGGGGAAAGACTCGGTACAACATAATTTTTGTATCCGCGTTTGTACAAAGTATTCTTTTGACTGTATATTTCCTGTTTTTTGGATTTGGGAAAAACTATTGGCAGCTGCTTTTCCTTGGAATACCGATAGAAGCGATAATACTGCTTTCATTTTTCCTTAAATTCCCGAAGCTTCCAAAGGCTCATAAGCAGAAAAAGGAAGAACAGTCTTAGCTAAAAAACAATAAAAAGGCAGAGGATAGGTCCTCTGCCTATATTTTTTATAAATGAAACCCGGCGTGTGGGAGCGATGCTCGGCCGCGGCTTTATATCGCTATACAAAGAACGAACGAAAGAGCCGCGGAAAGGCCGCCGAGCAGTATATCGTTTGGTGTGTGCCGTTTTAAGAAAATCGACGACCATACTACCGCTCCCGCTAAAAGGATACAGGGTATAAGAAATCCCCAGCCAAGGAAATATACGGTGAATATCAGGGGGCCGACCACTCCGCAGGAGTGTCCGCTCGCCTTGTGCTTAAGCAGTGCGTTAAACACGGTAAGCACGATTACCGAGACGAGGTAGCTCGCAAAAATGAGAAGCAGCTCGGAGGAAACTCCGCTGATAACGGCGTAAAGTATTCCGCCGACATAGCCGATGCCGCTCGTTATAAAAGCGAGCGTTCTCTGTCCCTTTCTGCCCTTGCCTTTAAATCCGGGAATTATAGGCTGGAGAGGGTAAGCGAGTGTCGGAATTATCGCGAGAAAGGATATTCCGGCAAAAAGGTCAAAGGCTCCGCGGAAGAAGTCGGGGCGCCCGACGTACAGTATTACGAAAAGAGCGCTTACGAGAAGCGGCGGTATTGTAACCACTCTTACTGTTTTTGCAATGGTTTTCTTGCTCATAACAATCTCACTTTCTGCTGCCGAGGGCAGCTATACAAAAATTCCGAACGTATTTTCGGTGTTTTATTCAATTAAATTGGGTTTTGCTTTTTGAGAAAATTCAGACAGAAGCCCCTCTTTGCCTTATACTGATTTTATCCAGACTAAGAGGCTCTTATGCCGTTTTTTCGCAGAAACCGGGCGGATTTATAGGCTTTTACGTGTTTGGCAGAGACCGGGTGGATTTATAGGCTTTTACGTGTTTGGCAGAGGGCGGGGGGCGTCCGTTTTTTTATTATTGTACGGCGTGGATTTAGCCGTTTTTTCATACAAAAAGCGGCTGTTTTTAATGAAAAAACCGTATTTAGGGTGCAAAAAGGGTAACGCCGAGAAAACAAATCGCTCCGTCCTTCGGCGTTACCCTTTGTTTTATGGCGTTATTAGTTGTTACGCTCTTTTCCTACGAAGAAGAGCGCGACGGTACCGACTCCGGTGTGGCTTCCTATCGTCGTTCCTATCGAATATATTTTAGTTTTTCCCTTAAGAGCGGGGAATTTGCTTTCGATAAGAGCGGCGACCGCCTCGGCGTCCTCGCGGCAGCCGGAGTTGGAAATATAGCATTTTCCGTTATAGTCAAGACCGTTATCGGCCAGCGCCTCCATCTTGCTTACAATCTGCTTTATTACTGCCTGCTTTGTGCGGATTTTTTCTCTCGCAACAAGCTTTCCTTCATTACTTACGTTAAGAAGAGGGCAGATTTTAAGGGCGGTTCCAATAAATCCGCTGACCTTTGATATGCGTCCTCCGAGAACGAAGTAGGTGAGGTCGGTGGAGAAAAACCAGTGCTGAATGCGAAGCTTGTTTGCCTCTGCCCACTCGTAAACCTCATCGATGGACTTGCCCTCGTCCCGAAGATCTGCGAGCATATCAACGAAAAGACCGAGTCCCGATGCGGCAGCAAAGCTGTTTACAATGTATATCTTTCTTTCGGGATACTTTTCGCGAAGCTCGTCTGCGGCTATGTTGGCGGAGTTATATACTCCCGAAAGACCTGCGGAAATACAAACGTGAATTATGTCCTGTCCGTTTTCAAGAAACGGAGTGAAGTACTCTATAAATTCGTCCGCATTTACCTGTGAGGTTTTTGTCGTTGCTTTTTTCTCAATCGCGGCGTAGAAATCATCAAATGAAAGGCTTTCTCCGAGGTCGTCCGTGTATTCCTTGCCATTAAGGAAATAATGGAAGCAGACGTACTTTATGTCTCTTTCTGCAAAATGCTCCTTTGTGAGGTCTGCGGTTGAACAGGTGCTGATTACGTAGTTTGTTGACATGTTTAAAATCCCTTTCAGTAACTTTTTTGGCAATGCGGTTTAAAGATTAATGTAGGGTGTTATCTCCCGCCAAACCGCGACGACTTGAGCCCTATGCGACGCATTGATGTTCTGTTTGATGCTTTTAGGTATCTGCGACGCGTTTAACAGCATATTGGAGCGAAAGCCTTGCCGTTTTCGGTTTTTCGTTGCCTATGAGTTTATTATATACCGAACGCCGCAAAAAATCAAGCTACTGCAAGCTTCTGCTTCTCCACTCGAAAATCAGGAGTGGTAGAATTTCGGGCGCTCTCTCTACCGAAATAAAAAACGGCTCTACAAATCGTAGAGCGCGGCGTTCGGGGTGCGTTGAACGGCATAAAAAGAAAAAGCTTAGCTGTGTTTTTGGCTAAGCTTTATTTGTGTAAACGAAAGTTATGTGTAAGGATCGCGGCTTAGTATAGCCTAAACGCTTCGGGGGTGTATATGAGTAAGACAGGTGAAGGTGTTTCTGTATGAAGGCTCCTCTGTGCAGGCAGGGTGCCCGACGCAGGGAGACCGGAGACGAACAAGGCGGGTTTTGGGGTTTATGCATTGTTGGGCGAGGTGGTGTTTTTGTGGGTTTGTGCATTGTCGGGTGAGGTGGTGTTTTTGTGGGCTCGTGCATTGTTGGGCGAGGTGGTGTTTTAAATAAAAACGTTAGTCCTCTGAAAGGTGATGCGTAAGGTCGGTATCAATCTTGATTACGCATTTGTATTTCGGGTTAAATTCCGAAACAAGAGCCGAGACCATTCGCTTTACCTCTTTTTCATCTGTTTCGCAGTCGAGGGGAAGCGCAATGTCAAAAATAAGATTGGTATGAGTTTCTCCCGGAACCATTCTTAGGTCGTGAAAGCGTGCTTTTTCCGAGACGGTGTGCAAAATTTCGGAAAGCACGGAGCGTATCTCGTTAAGCCTTACGTTTTCCGTATCTATCGGGTCCATATGAATTATCGCCTCGCAGCCAAGCTCCTCGGCAAGCTGCTGTTCAATGTTGTCTATAATATCGTGAAGAACAAGGACGTCCTCGTTGCAGGAAACCTCGGCGTGGAGCGAGACCATTATTCTTCCGGGGCCGTAGTCGTGAACCACGGTGTCGTGCAGTCCGAGAATTTTCTCGTTTGAAAGCACCGTTTCCGTAAGCTTCCTTATAAACTCCGCGCTCGGCGGCTGACCGAGTAGGGGAGAGATAGTGTCTCTTGCCGACTTGTAGCCTGCGATAAGTATGAAAACCGAAACGGCAAGACCGCATATACCGTCAAGGTATATAAAACCGGTAAAATGACAGATGATTCCCGAAATCAGAACGACAAGCGTCGAGGCGGCGTCGCTCAGGCTGTCCGCCGAGGTGGCCTGCATAGCCGAGGAATTTATTTTTCTTCCGTACATCTTATTGTAAAGGCTCATGTAAAGCTTAACGACAACCGACAGGGCAAGAATTATAACTGTAACGGCGGAAAATTCGGGAGCCGAAGGGCTTATCAGCTTTTCAAATGACATTTTTAAAAGCTCAAAGCCCATTAAAATAATAATAAATGAAACGATAAGTCCTGAAATGTACTCTATCCTGCCGTGGCCGAACGGGTGATCGGGATCCGCCTTTTTGGTTGAAAGACGAAATCCGACAAGAGTAACGGCGGACGCGCCCGCGTCGGAAAGATTGTTAAACGCGTCGGCGGTAACGGCGAGAGAGCCCGAAAGAAGACCCGCGGTAAGCTTTGCGGCAAAAAGCAGAACGTTTAAAAATATACCGTAAATTCCGCACACGGTACCGTAGATAAAGCGTACCTTCGGATCGGAAAGGTTATCCTTTTCCTTCACAAATCGGCTTAAAATGAATTTTAACAATGGTGAAAATCTCCTTATTATGTTTTTGAAAATACAGCGGTAAAAATTGCCGTAAATTTTGAACCGTTTAAAAATATCATAGTAGAAAAGCAGAAAAAAATCAAGGTGTTTTGGGAAATTTCACAAAAATTTTGAAAACCTTTAAAATATGACAAAAAACGATGCGGAGAAGGTGGTTTTTTCATATAAAATTATTATTGATTTTAAAGTGAAAACGGCGTATAATATAATACAAAATTACACATAAGAAAAGAGGTCTTTGCTTTGAAGATTTTTGACAGAATAGGAGCGTTTTTCGGACAGGACGTCCTGCTTTCCCTTGGAATTGCGATACTTATAGGGCTTGTTTTTAACAGACTCGTTAAGCTTCTCGGTCTGCCTAACGTAACAGGCTACCTTGTGGCGGGAGTTTTGCTCGGCCCGAGCTTTTTACAGGTTATTCCCGAAAGCTTTGTTTCCTCTCTCACGCTCCTTGTTAACGTAGCGCTCGGCTTTATCGCCTTTTCGATAGGCGGAGAGTTCAGAATTTCCAAAATTAAAACGATAGGAAAAAGCGTGCTTATCATAACCTTTTTTCAGGCTTTCGTAACAACTGCCGTGGTTGACCTCGGTCTTATGCTGTTTTTCCCGCCCGCGATTGCGATTTCTCTCGGAGCTATTGCTACCGCAACGGCGCCTGCGGCTACGCTTATGGTTGTACGTCAGTATAACGCGAAGGGGCCCGTTACCGATATGCTTCTTCCCGTTGTTGCGCTTGACGACGCTATCGGACTTGTCGTTTTCTCGGTTTCTCTTTCGGTGGCAAAGCTCATGGTTGCTACCGAAAAGCCTAACGTTGCTTTGATGCTGCTTGAGCCGATTCGCGAAATTGCGCTTTCTCTTATCGTGGGTGCGCTGATAGGCGCTGCGCTCACCTTTGGAATGGGCTTTTTCCACTCCCGCTCAAACAGACTTACGTCTATTATCTGCGCCGTATTTCTCGGAACATCACTTGCGTCCCTTTGGCACCTTTCCTCGTTGCTTCTGTGCATGGCGATAGGCGCGGTTATGGCGAATTTCTATCCCGAAAGCGAAAAGATGCTTGATATAACCGAGCACTGGACTCCCGTTGTATTTTTACTGTTTTTCATAATTTCGGGTGCGGAGCTTGACCTCGGAATACTCCCAACGGTAGGGCTTCTCGGTGTGCTTTATATCGTTCTCCGTTCAATCGGAAAATATTTTGGCGCGAGATTTGGCGCTATGGTGGTTCACGAGGACGAAAATATCAGAAAATATCTCGGAGTAGCGCTTCTTCCGCAGGCGGGTGTCGCTATCGGTATGAGCCAGATAGTCGTATCGGCGCTTCCTGCCGAATACGGAACTCCGATACGCGCGGTCGTACTCTGCGCAACGCTTATTTATGAGCTTGTCGGCCCACTTCTTACGAAGTACGTTCTTACGAAAGCGGGAGAGATTATCAAGGGGCAGGAGCACCACGCCGTGTAACGCGCCACGGTTACAGAAACGTAAAATAGCAGAAGCACGGTAAATGTGCTTCTGCTATTTTTATTCTCGGCGGAGCAGAGAGACGCCTCGCTACGGAAATCAGATCGCAATACAAACAGAGCAAATCATAATGAAACACGAGCAAAAAGCTCTGCGCAGATTTTTCGGTAAAACTTAGAACTAATTTAAAAATATCTAAAGTATATTATATAAATACTTGACAAATTATAAATTATATTTTATAATAAATAAGTAATAATGCGGTAAATGTTTACTGTTGATAACGGTAGGGAGGTAAGAAAATGACGGTAGAGAATATAAAGAGTAATTACAAAGCGTACATGAAAAAATGTAAGAGAGATATTCTTGACGTTCTGAAAAACGGGCCTGCGCAGAGAAAAGATATTATCGACAGTGTTCTTACGCTTTCGGGAATGACTAAGGACGAGCTTAACGATCGCTCGGCGAACGGCGCCTTTACGCTTTACAGAAGCATTGTCGGATCGGCACTTGCCGATATGAAGAAATACGGTGATATAAGCATCGACGAAAGCGGAGCGGTTTCCCTTAAGAAAAAGCCCGCCGTTATCATAAATGAAGCGGAGATAGCTCCGTATATTCTGAGCCTTTTACAGACAAGAGCGATGAACGCCTCGGAAATTACCGAAAAGGCGTGCGTATATTTCGGAGCATCAGAAACGCTTACGCTTGAGGACGATAAGGCGGTCAAAAAAACGGTGGAGAAGCTGCTTCCCTCGCTTGTGAAAAGAGGCAAGATAAGCTATATCGGCGGCAGATATTCGATAGGCTCGGATATGATACTGATGAAAAGGCCCTCGTCCGTTTTTGAGGAGTTTATCTCCTTTTTGAACTCAAAGGGCGGGGAGTTTTTTGAAAGCTACTCTGCTATGCTTCTTGAAAAATATTTCATTACCTGCGGAAAGCTCGTCGGCTCCTGCAACGTTATCGGCGGCTCCGACGACGGTGGGATAGACGTTATGCTTACCGTTTCCGATTGGCTCGGTTTTGAGGATACGGTGCTTGTGCAGTGTAAGCAGAAGGCGAGCTCAAACGTAACTCTTAACGAGGTTAAGCAGTTTGTAGGCGCTTTTTACGTTGAAAAAGGTACGAAGGGAATTTTTATGACCACCTCACGCTTTCACAGAGACGCGACAACGGTTATAAACGGACTTAGAGACATCGTGGCAATTGACGGAAGAAAGCTGTTCGACATAGCTAAAAAATGCTCCTGCGGAATAATCCGTGAAGGAAACGATTTTGCGGTTGATTACGGATTTTTTGGGGTAAAATAAGCGTAGAGCTAACCGCTTTGCGTTAAAGCGGCTCTTGTAGGAAAAAGAGCCGGGTAAAACAATTTTGACAGAATAAAGGAAAGAAAGATAAAAATGGCAGGATACAGACAGACAAGAATAAACGAGGAGATTATGCACGCGCTTTCGATGGCGGTAAGAGAGCTTAAGGATCCGAGAGTGCAGGGAAGCGTGGTTACGATAACCGACGTTGAATGCGCAAAGGATCTTAAAAATGCTACCGTGTATTTTTCATTTTTTTCGAAAAAATACACCGAAAAGGACGTTAAGACCGCCCTTAAAGGCGCGGCGGGTTACCTCAGAACCTATCTTGCGACCAAGCTTAATTTAAGAGAAACGCCCTTGCTTGCGTTCTCCTACGATAACTCAATAGAAAGAGGAAACAGAATTTCCGAGCTTCTTCGGGACGTTATGCCTACCTCTGCCGAAAAGACGGAGGGAAAAACCGACGCTGATGAAAAGGGCGTGGCGGAAAACGGCGAAGGACTGAGCGGCGGAGAAAAACAAAGCTAAGCTATGGGCGAAAAAATCAAGGTTATAGCGATAGTCGGCCCTACGGCGTCGGGAAAAACGGCGCTTTCGGTAGAGCTTGCAAAACGGCTCGGCGGAGAGATAATCTCCTGCGATTCGATGCAGATTTACCGTGATATGGATATAGGCACGGCAAAGGTAACCGAGGCGGAGGCGAGCGGAGTGCCGCATCACCTTGTCAGCTTTGTAAGTCCGAGCGAAAGCTTTTCCTGCGCCGATTACGCCGCTGTGGCGAGAGAGAAAATTAAGGAAATAACCGAAAGAGGCAGAGTGCCGATTTTCTGCGGCGGCACGGGACTTTATCTTGACAGTGTTCTTACCGAAAACGAGTTTTCCGAGACGGGAAAGGACAGCGTGTGCAGGGAAAGGCTTATGAGCAAAAGCCCCGACGAGCTTTACGAGGAGCTGCTTAGGGTTGACCGCGAGGCGGCGGAAAAAACTCATAAAAACAACGTAAAGCGGGTGGTTCGCGCCCTTGAAATTTACTATGCGACCGGTATAACTAAAACCGAGTGGGACAGACATTCAAGAGAAAAGGAAAGCCGCTATGACGCGGTGATAATAGGACTTGATTTTAAGGACAGAGAGACGCTTTACGAAAGAATAAACCGCAGAGTTGACCTTATGATGGAAAACGGCCTTGTTTCTGAGGTGAGGTCGCTTGATAGCGAGAGCTTTCGTACGGGGACAGCATCGGCCGGAATAGGATATAAAGAGATACTTTCCTACCTTGACGGAAACGTAACGCTTTCCGAGGCGGTAGAGGAGATTAAAAAGAACTCAAGAAACTACGCCAAGCGTCAGCTGACGTGGTTTCGCAGAAATCAAAGGGTGCGTTGGATATATCCGGATTTTCCGGAGAGCTACGGCGCAGTCGGGGAAAAACAGTCGCTTACTCCGAGTGGGAAGGAATTTGAACTTATTGTAAATTATACGGAAAGCATTATAAATAACAGTTAATGTTATGTTATAATTATAAAATAAAGGAATGGACCGCGTTCCTTTTATCGACGTAACCGTTATAACGCTTGAAGGGAGACAGATGCTGCTGTGGATACGGAACAGAGAAAAGAGCTTAAAGACCGTTTCAGGTCGGTAAGAGAAAAAATCAATATCGCGTCCGGCGGCAGAGAGGTAACGCTCCTTGCGGCGACCAAAACGGTCAGCGCCGAGACGATAAACCTTGCGATAAAGGAAGAGGGACTTCGGTGCATCGGCGAAAACAAGGTGCAGGAGCTTGTCGAGAAATATCCGTACATAAACAGAGAGGATATTGAAATCCATTTTATCGGAGGGCTTCAAACCAACAAGGTAAGACAGATAATAGACAAGGTTGACATGATACAGTCGCTTGACAGTCTGCGACTTGCAAAGGAGATTGATAAAAGAGCCGCGGCGATAGGCAAGGTAATGCCCGTGCTTGTCGAGATAAACATAGGCAGAGAGCCTGAAAAGGGTGGGATTATGCCCGAGGAGGCGGAGAGCTTTATAAAAGAAGCGGTAAAGTTTAAAAACATAAAAATACAAGGTCTTATGACCATGGCGCCCGCGAGGATTACCGAGGCGGAGTACGAAAGATACTTTTCCGAGGTAAAGCAGATTTACGAAAGAACGAAAGCTCTTGGCGTTGAGGGAGCCGATATGAAAATACTCAGTATGGGAATGTCGGAAAGCTACGAGGCGGCGGCAAGATGCGGCGCGTCTCTCGTAAGAGTGGGAAGCGCACTGTTCGGAAAGCGAGTTTATCCGCAGCCGAGCGGAGCAGAGCAAAGCGTTGTGAAGTAAAAGCAGCGGCAGGTCAGGTTACCTGTCGTTAAGTACAGATATTATCAAATCGCAAGATAAGAACAGTGGCGTAAGCATAGAGTTAGTTTGGCATTAAATCTAAATTCGTTCTTACAAAAATAAACAAAATCCAAATATAAAAATCCGCAACTAAATAAGGAGGAAAATATGAGCTTATTTAACAACATCAGAAAAAGCGATCCGTATGAGGAGGAGAGCTACGAATACAAAAACGTTCAGCCCGTGGTTGAACCCCCTTTGCCGAAGGTTGAGCCCGTGCAAAGCGCCGCCGCTCTTAAAATGAAGGTGGTACGTCCGAGCAGCCTCGGAGACGCGACCGGTATAGCAGACAGTCTTAAGGCAGGACAGACGGTTGTTCTTAACCTTGACGACGTAGATGACGAAACCGCGAAAAGAATGATAGACTACATAGCGGGCGTAATTTACGCGATTAACGGAAAGATAGAGCGTCCGTCCGACAGAACCTTCCTTCTTACACCCGACGGAGTTTCGGTAGATGCGTCTAAAATATAAGTCGGCAACGTGTAAGCGCCCATAGGGTTATAGCCGACGCGTTTGTTGTGCGCAAAAATTTTTTAGCATAAAAATAATAAAATCAAAATACAGGAGAACCTCAAAAATGGCAACCGATTTTTCAAAAACACTTAATCTGCCCGTAACCGACTTCGCGATGAGGGCAAATCTTCCGCAGCGTGAGCCGGATATGCTGAAGGAGTGGGAAAGCGACTCGTTATATAAAGCTCTTATGGAGAAGAACGAGGGTAAGCAGAAGTATATTCTTCACGACGGACCTCCCTACGCAAACGGAGATATTCACATAGGACACGCACTTAATAAGCTCCTTAAGGACTTTATCGTCCGCTATCAGAACATGAGCGGAAAGCACGCTCCTTTCGTGCCCGGTTGGGACTGCCACGGACTTCCCGCAGAAAGCGCGATAATCAAGCAGACAAAGCTTGACAGAGGCTCTATGACCGTTTCCGAGTTCCGTAACAAGTGCAAGGACTTCGTTCTTTCCTACGTTGACAGACAGAGAGAGGGCTTTAAGCGTCTCGGAATTATCGGAGATTGGGAGAACCCGTATCTTACCTTAAAGCCTGAATTTGAGGCAAAGCAGATAGAGGTGTTCGGCGAGATGGCGAAGAAGGGCTATATCTACAAGGGTATGAAGCCTGTTTATTGGTGCGCCTACGACGAGACCGCTCTTGCAGAGGCGGAGATTGAGTATAACGACGACGCCTGCGACTCTATATTTGTAAAATTCGAGGTAACCGACGACCTTGGCGGAAAGATTAAGGGAATGTCCGGTGCCCCCGAAAAAATCTATTTTGTAATCTGGACGACCACCACGTGGACGCTCCCCGGAAATATGGGTATCTGTCTTAACCCTGACTTTGACTACTCGGTGGTTAAGGTTGGAGACGAGGCTTATATCATAGCTTCCGAGCTTCTTTCCGGAGTTGCTAAAGCGACCGGTATCGAGGAGTATGAGGTTGTAGGTACTTTAAAGGGAAGAGATATGGACGGCATGAAGGCGGCTCATCCTTTCCTTGACAGAGAGTCCTACGTAATAAACGGAGCTCACGTAACGCTTGAGGGCGGTACGGGCTGCGTTCACACCGCTCCCGGATTTGGTATCGAGGACTTTGACGTATGGCGTAAATATAAAGATCTTCCGAAGCTTATAGTTCCGGTTGACTCAAAGGGAAAGCTTACCGAGCTTGCGGGAAAATACAGTGGACTTACCACAAGTCAGGCAAACGTTGAAATACTTAAAGACCTTAAAGAAAGCGGAGCGCTTCTCGCGGTACAGAAGATAGTTCACTCCTACCCGCACTGCTGGAGATGTAAGAACCCGATAATCTACCGCGCGACCGAGCAGTGGTTTGCTTCCGTTTCCGATATGACCAAGGACGCCGTTAAGGCTTGCGACGATATTGAATGGCTTCCCGTATGGGGTAAAGACAGAATGGTAGCTATGATACGCGAGAGAAACGACTGGTGTATCTCCCGTCAGAGAAACTGGGGCGTACCGATTCCGATTCTTTACTGTCAGGATTGCGGAAAATATATTATAAATGATACTACCATAAAGGCTGTTTCGGCTCTGTTCAGAGAAAAGGGATCCAACGCTTGGTATGATCTGCCCGCAGAGGAGATAGTTCCCGGACTTAAGTGTGAGTGCGGCTGCACCCGCTTTACCAAGGAAAAGGATATAATGGACGTTTGGTTCGACTCGGGATCCTCCCACGCGGCGGTTCTTGAGGAAAGAGAGGAGCTGGAGGCTCCCGCAGACCTCTACCTTGAGGGCGGAGACCAGTACAGAGGCTGGTTCCAGTCGTCTATGCTTACCAGCATCGCGGCAAGAGGAAGAGCTCCTTATAAGAAGATAGTTACACACGGCTGGACGGTTGACGGAGAGGGTAAGGCTATGCATAAGAGCCTCGGCAACGCCGTTTCCCCGAAAGAGGTCATAGACACTTACGGAGCGGATATTCTCCGCCTCTGGGTATCCTCGGTTGACTTTACCGTTGACGCAAGAATATCTAAGGATATACTTAAGCAGCTTTCCGAGGTTTACCGTAAAATCCGTAACACGGCGAGAATACTTATGGGTAACCTTGGCACCGCCGAAACCGACTTTAACCCCGACACCGATATGGTTGACGAGGATAGGCTTCCCGATATAGACAAGTGGGCGCTCGCAAGACTTAACAAGCTCACGAAAAACGTAAAAGAAGCGTACGAAAGCTGTCAGTTCCATATCGCATTCCACGAAATAAGCAACTTCTGTACTACCGAGATGTCCAAGCTCTACATCGACATTTCCAAGGACAGAACCTACGTTGACAAAAAGGACGGAGAGGGACGCCGCGCGGCGCAGACCACGATGTATAAGGTTCTCTCCGCTCTTACGAGACTTGTTTCTCCGATACTTGCGTTTACCGCAGACGAAATCTGGAAATCAATGCCTCACTTAAAGACGGACGATGTAAGAAACGTTGTTCTTAACCTTATGCCCGAGTACGATGCGAGCGAGCCGTTTGCAAAGGAAGAGGAAAAGTACGAAAGACTCTTCGAGCTTCGCGACGCTGTACTTTCGGCGCTTGAGGTTGCCAGAACCGAGAAGCTTATAGGTAAGTCTCTTGAAGCAAAGGTTACGTTAACCGCTGACGGTGAAACCTATGAGTTCCTTAATTCCTTTGACAGCGAGGAGCTTTCCGACGTATTTATCGTATCGAAGACCGTTCTTGTAAAGGGAGCTCCCGATAACGGCGAGGCTCTTTCGGTAGCGGTTGCAAAGGCTGACGGCGAAAAGTGCGCACGCTGCTGGAAGCACTCCGAGGAAGCGATTAAGGTCGAGGAAGAGTTTGTCTGCCCGCGTTGTAAGAGAATACTCGGCAGGTAAACCGGGTAGCACCCGCTGGCGAATGGCGACGGTTTTATTTGAGCAAACATATCGAGCGTCGCTAAAATTAAGGTTTTCCGCTTTGTTCAAGCGTTTGGGCGTAGCCGTAAATAAAGTTTTTGCCAAGCTTTTTGCGGGTAGCACCCGATGGCGAATGGCGACGGTTTTATTTGAGCAAACATATCGAGCGTCGCTAAAATTAAGGTTTTTATACGGAGAGGGAGGCGGCTCCTTCTCCGTTTAACTGTAACTCCTAAAGGAATTTTTTGTGAAAAAGATAAAGATATCCATAGATAAAAAAGGAGCGATAATCGCTCTGTCGGTAACACTTTTTACCGTTTTTGCCGATTATTTTTCAAAAATATCGGTCATGAAAAACATGGAGCTTCGTGAAAGCATACCTATAATAAAAAACGTTTTTCATATTACCTATATAACCAATCCCGGGGCGGCGTTTGGCAGCTTTTCGGACGCGAGGTGGGTTTTTATGACCGCCTCTGCTATAATGATAGCCGCGCTTGTCGCGTTGCTACTGTTCTGGGACGATAAAAGCACGCTCTTTTACGTTTCGACGTCAATGGTTCTCGGCGGTGGAATCGGTAATATGATAGACAGAATATTTTACGGAGAGGTGGTTGATTTTCTCGACTTTTGCGCCTTTCCTGAGCTTTGGTCGTGGATTTTTAACCTTGCCGACTCCTTTGTTTGTGTTGGCGTAGGCCTTTTGCTGCTTTACTATATTTTGTCCGAGGTTAAGCACCAAAAAGCGGAAAATGAAAAAAAGAACGGTGATAGGGGAGAATAAACTCCTCTGTATCCTACTTGAATTAAAAAGCAGAGCTAATGAAAAACAATGGCAGGAGGTGCGGTTTTGGACGGACAGAGACTTGACTTATACGTTTCGGAAACGGAAAAAATCACACGCTCCGCAGCTCAAAAGCTGATTGAAAACGGACTTGTTACCGTAAACGGAGCGGTAAAACCAAAAAACTACAAAATAACCGAGCGCGATGAGATAGAGGTGGATTATCCCGAGCCCGTGCCCGATACCGCGCTACCCGAAAACATACCGCTTGACGTTGTGTATGAGGATAGCGAGCTTATAGTGGTTAATAAGCCTAAGGGAATGGTTGTTCACCCTGCGGCAGGAAACTACACAGGAACGCTGGTTAACGCGCTCCTTTACCACTGTAAGGACGGACTTTCGGGAATAAACGGGGTTATCCGTCCGGGCATTGTGCACAGAATAGATAAGGACACCGCGGGGCTGCTTGTCGTAGCGAAAAACGACCTCTCTCATCTCTCTCTTGCTTCCCAGATAAAGGAGCGCAAGGCGGATAGAGTCTATCACGCCATTGTTACGGGTAACCTTAAAGAGGACGAGGGAACGGTTAACAAACCGATAGGCAGACACCCGAGCGACAGAAAAAGAATGGCTGTTACACAGGACGGCCGCGAGGCGGTAACTCACTACAAGGTGCTTCGTCGGTTCAGCGGTTATACCTACGTCGAGGTAAGGCTTGAGACGGGAAGAACGCATCAGATAAGGGTTCATTTTTCAAGTCTCGGACACCCGATTATGGGAGATACCGTGTATGGCGGCGGAAACACGCCCTTTGAAAAGAAAAACCCCGCCTTGTTTTCGGGACAGACGCTTTACGCTAAAACGGTTGGATTTGTTCATCCGAAAAGCGGTGAGCATAAGGTTATTGAGGCGCCACTGCCCGAATGGTTTTTGAAAATAATCGCCGCACTTGAAAAAAGAGACGGTGAATAATAAAAGTGTTTACTACCAAAAACGGACACGGGTTAATAAAGCGCTTGCCGTCCCCGAAAAACAAGGGGCGCGGATTGATAAAAGTTTTTACTGCCCTTAAAAAAGGGGCGCGGATTAATAATATTGCTTGCCGCCAAAAAAAGAGCGAGCTTTGACAAAATGACCTTTAAAAGAAAGGAAACAAACCAATGAAAGAGAAATTTTATTTGACAACGGCAATACCGTATTGCTCGGGAAAGCCGCATATAGGTAACACCTATGAGGTAATACTTACCGATGCGATAGCGCGTTATAAACGCCAACAAGGGTATGACGTTTTCTTCTTAACGGGTACCGACGAGCACGGCATAAAGATAGAAACCAAGGCGGCGGAGCAGGGAATAACTCCTAAGGAGTTTGTTGACGGTGTAAACGCCAAGGTTAAAGAAATATGGTCGCTTGTCGGCGCGTCCTACGATAAATTCATAAGAACGACCGACACCTACCACAAAAATGCCGTTTCCCACATATTCCAGAGACTTCTTGATAAGGGAGATATTTACAAGGGAGAATATGAGGGCTGGTACTGTGTTCCGGACGAGTCCTTCTTCACCGATACACAGGTGGTTGACGGAAAATGTCCCGACTGCGGCAGGCCCGTTGAAAGGGCAAGAGAGGAAGCGTACTTCTTTAGAATGAGTAAGTACGCCGATAAGCTTTTAAAGCATATAGAGGAAAACCCCGGGTTCGTTGAGCCGGAGTCAAGACTTAAGGAGATGGTAAACAACTTCTTAAAGCCGGGACTTCAGGATCTCTGCGTAACCAGAAGCTCCTTTACGTGGGGCGTTCCGGTGCCGAATGACGAAAAGCACGTAATATATGTATGGATTGATGCGCTTTCCAACTACATTACCGCTCTCGGATACGACGTTGACGAGCAAGGCGAGCTTTTCAAAAAATATTGGCCGTGCGACGTTCACGTAATCGGAAAGGACATTGTAAGATTCCACACTATTTACTGGCCTATTATGCTTCTTGCGCTTGACGTACCGCTTCCGAAAAAGATATACGGCCACGGCTGGCTTAACTTCGGAACGGATAAAATGTCAAAGTCCAGAGGCAACGTAATGTATGCCGACGAGCTTTCCGAGCTGTTCGGCGTAGATGGAGTAAGATACTACACGCTTTCCGCGATGCCGTTTGCGTCTGACGGAAGCATAACCTATGAAAGCATTATCTCCGCGTACAATACCGACCTTGCGAATAACCTCGGAAACCTTGTAAACCGTACCGTTGCCATGAATAAAAAATATTTTGGCAAAAGGGTTCAGGAAAGAGGGGAGACAGAGGGAACCGACGCAGAGCTTATTGAAGCGATCACCAAGGCTGTAAACGACGTAAAGACGTTTATGGACGGTTACCGCGTATCCGATGCGCTTTCCGCGATATTTGACGCACTCCGCCGCGCAAACAAGTATATAGACGAAACCACCCCGTGGACACTCGCTAAGACCGAGGGGGCGGAAAAGCGTCTCGGTACGGTGCTTTACAACCTTCTTGAAACGATAAGAATAGGCGCGGTGCTCCTTGCTCCGTTTATTCCCGAAACGTCGAAAAAGATACTTCAGCAGTTAGGAACCGACTGCGAGAGCACTGAGTTCGGCGGACTTGCAGCAGGCACGGAGACGGAGGAGCCGGCAGTGCTTTTCGCACGAATAGACGAAAAGGAATTTTTTGAAAAGCTTAGTGAAAAAAATAAAGATGTAGAAGAGGAAAAGAAAATGGAAGAAGTAAAGAATGAAGCAGTAGAAACAGAAGCACTCGAAAAGGAATACGAGCCGCTGGCTCCCGTTATAGAGTTTGACGACTTTTTAAAGCCCGATCTCCGCGTAGCGAAGGTTCTTGAGTGTGAGGCGGTACCGAAGTCCAAAAAGCTTCTTAAGCTTCAGCTTGACCTTGGGTTTGAAAAGAGACAGGTTCTTTCCGGTATAGCTAAGTTCTATAAGCCCGAGGATCTTATAGGCAAAAAGCTGGTTATGGTAGCAAACCTTAAGCCGAGAATGATGGGCGGCGAGGAAAGCAACGGTATGGTTCTCGCATCCGGCGGACACGACGACGTTAAGGTTCTGTTTGCACACGACGATGCGGTTATCGGCGACAGAGTAGGCTGATTAATTTAATCTGTAATGGAAATAAACGATACACGGGGGCTGCTTTTTGATACCCACGCGCACTACGATGACGCCCGCTTTGACGGAGATAGGGATGCCATTATAGCATCTCTGCCCGAGAACGGGGTGGGGGCTGTGGTTGATATAGGCTGCTCCTTTGATACAATTCCGAAGGCAATTCAGCTTGCGGAAAAATACAAGTTTTTCTACGCGAGCGCCGGCCTGCACCCTAACGACACGCAGGCGGCAGAGGATAACCCCCATACAGTTAAACTGCTTAAAGAATATCTTTCTCACCCGAAGGTGGTGGCGATAGGTGAGATAGGACTTGACTACCACTGGGACGAACCGTCAAGAGAGATTCAGAAAAAGTGGTTTAGGGCGCAGCTTTCTCTTGCCGAGGAGACGGGGTATCCCGTTATTATACACGACAGAGACGCGCACGGCGACACTATGGAGATAATTCGTGAGTACCCTAAGGTTACGGGGATTTTTCATAGCTTCAGCGGAAGCCCCGAAATGGCAAGGGAGCTTACCGATAGGGGATATTATATCTCCTTTTCGGGAGTTCTTACCTTTAAAAACGCGGCAAAGCTTCCTGAGGTAGCAAGGGCGGTGCCCTCTGACAGAATGCTTATTGAAACAGACTGCCCGTATCTTGCTCCGCACCCGCACAGGGGAAAGAGAAATGACTCTATTCTTATGAGATACACGGCGGAAAGGCTTGCAGAGATAAAAGGAATGACCTACGACGAGGTTTGCAGAGTAACCTTTGAAAACGCCGAAAGGGTTTATCGGATGCATAGGAGAGATTTATAAGGTGTGTAGGCGCATAGCCTATGCATTTGCTATGTAAAATTAAATACAGCGGTTACCGAACAGTGTTTAATGGGAAGTACCCGAAAAAACACCCCGACAGAGAGGAGCAGTTATGAACAATATTACTTTAAAGGAAGCGGCGAGACTTTTCGTCGGAAAAAGGAACATACGTCTTTTATGCCACATACGACCCGACGGAGACACGCTTGGCTCTGCTTTCGGACTTAAATACGTTCTGGAAGCGTCGGGAAAGCATAAGGTAAACATCGTTTGCGAGGACGAGATACCGAAGCGCCTTCTGTTTTTAACAGAGGGTGTCAGCAGACTCGCTCCTGACAACACGGCGGAAAATCTACCCGAGCTTATATGCTCCATCGACTGCGCCGAGCTTCACAGAATAGGCAGAACCTACGAAGGGATAGTCGATTTGAAAATTGATCACCACCAGGACGGTGGAAGCTACGCTGAAAGAAACTATACCGAAGAGGACGCGGCGGCAACGGGTGAAATTATTTACGCTCTTGCCCGCGAGCTTGAGGAAATAGGCGAGGGAATACTGACAAAGGATGCGGCAACCGCGCTTTACGCGGCGCTCTCCTCGGACACCGGATCGTTTAAATACTCAAACGTAACGTCAAGGACGCTTAGAATAGCGGCAGACCTTATTGACGCAGAGGCAAATTGCGCAGACGTTGTATATAGGCTTTTCGGCATAAAAACTCTTGGAGAAATAGCCGCGCAGGAGATAATGCTAAGTAACTTTGAGCTTTATCTCGGAGGAAGCGTTGCGTTTCTTCTTATAACCAACGAAATGAAAAAGGGAATATCCGATGACGACTTCGGGGACGTTGTTTCTCAGCTTCGCGAGATAGAGGGTGTTGAGCTTTCCGTTACCGTTCGTCAGGAGGATACCGACGCCACGTCGTACAGAATTTCAATGCGCTCGGGAGAGAACATAAGCTCAAGTGAGCTTTGCAAGCTTCTCGGAGGCGGCGGACACGAAAGAGCCGCAGGCGCGGTTATAAAAGCCGACTCGTCTGAAAAAGCGCGTAAAACCGTTCTTGACGCCGTGCTCGGCGCTTTGAAAAAGTAAGGAAACAAGGCTTTTGAAAAGACACAAGGCGGGGCTTAATATAGAAGGTTTCGCCAAATTTTTCGTACCGCAAGACTTGACGTACAAAAGCAAAGAGTATAATTAAAAGGTACGGTTAAAGCATAGAAGCTGTAAAAACAAGCAGGTAAAGATAAAGGCAAAAACAGAAAATAAAAAACAGCAGGTTAAAATCTAAGGGTGAGGGGGAGCCGAAATGAGTGAAGAGATGCTTTCGGGCGTACTGTGCTTTAATAAGCCGGTGGGGTGTACCTCTCACGACGTAATTTACAGAGTGCGTAAGCTTTACGGCACAAGACAGGTTGGACATACGGGAACGCTTGATCCGCTTGCCGAGGGCGTTCTGGTTGTTATGGTCGGCCGCGCTGTAAAGGCTTCGGAGCTTCTTTCATCTGATACAAAGGAGTACGTTGCGACTCTTAAGCTCGGCCTTACTACGGATACCGAGGATATAACCGGTACCGTTTTAACAAAATATACGGGCGTGCTGCCCGACTTTTCCGCGGTAAAGACGGCTGCGGGTGAGTTTGTCGGAGATATTATGCAGACGCCGCCTATGTACAGCGCGCTTAAGGTTGACGGAAAGAAGCTTGTTGACCTTGCCCGAAGCGGAAAGACTGTTGAAAGAGAAAAGCGCAGCGTAAGAGTGGAAAGGCTGGATGTTTTTGAAACCGATACGGAGGGAGAATATCTCCTTAACGTTCGCGTATCAAAGGGGACGTACATAAGAACGCTCTGTGCCGATATAGGGCAGCGCCTTGGCTGCGGAGCGGTTATGAAAACCCTTATACGGACGAGCGCGGGTGCGTTTGGAATAGAAAAGAGCTACACAGAGGAGCAGTTAAAATCAATGACCCCCGAGGAGAGGGTGGCGGCGCTTACGCCTGTTGATACGCTTTTCGAGGACGCCCCGAAGGTGGTTTTGTCCGATTTCTTTGCGCGACTTGCCCTGTGCGGTTGTGAGATATATCAGAAAAAGATAAAAACCGACATTCCCGCGGGAGCGCTTGTAAGAATGTGCGATAAAAACGGATTTTTCGCGGTAGGCAGGGTGCAGGAGTTTCCCGACGGAAGCGCGATAAAGCCGCTAAAACAGTTCAGAATTTGAACGGAAGATCGCCTTGAGCGAGCAGTTGCTGACGGCGGCAAAGGGGACAACAGCCGTGATGCAAGAGGATTGCAAACCTCAAACGGCAGAGGTTATTCAGAGCTTAAATTATATCAAAAATAAACGGCGGCTATTTGGACTAACCAATAACCGCCGTTTATTTTTGCCTGATACATTTATGTCAAAACTATAAATTTTTCAAACTTTACAAAATAGACTTGACATTTAATATAAATAAGTATAAAATATAATGTGTGTAATTGTTTAATTAAATAAAATTAATTTTAACATTAACATAAAAAATTTATTACATCAAAGGAGGATAATATGACACTGCTTGAAATCATATTACTTATTGCAACAGTTCTTTCATGTGTCATCGGTATCTTCCTTGGTTATTTCCTTCGTAAGAAAAACGCAGAAGCTAAAATCGGTTCTGCCGAACAAGAAGCCAAACGAATAGTTGACGAGGCCGCAAAAGAGGCGGAAGCCGGCAAAAAGGCAGCGATTGTAGAAGCCAAGGAACAGATACTCAGAGACAAAAACGAAGCCGAGCGCGAGTTTAAGGAACAGCGTTCCGAGCTTACACGACAGGAGCACAGACTCGCGTCAAGAGAGGAAACTCTCGACAGAAAAAGCGAGGCGCTTGACCGCAAAAACGAACAGCTTAACGACAGGCTCAAAGAGGCTGACGTCGTTAAAGCGGAAATTCAGGAGGTACTCGCAAAGCATTTAACCGAGCTCCAGAAAATTTCGGGTTATACCGTTGAGGAGGCAAAGGCGGAGCTTCTTTCCAGAATAGAGGCAGACGTTCAGCACGATGCCGCGCTCAAAATAATCGAAATTGAGTCCAGACTTAAAGAGGAGGCTGACCAGAAGGCGAGAGACATTATTTCTCTTGCAATTCAGCGCTGCGCCTCTGACCACGTATCCGAGACTACCGTTTCGGCGGTAACTCTCCCGAGTGATGAAATGAAGGGAAGAATTATCGGACGTGAGGGAAGAAACATTAGAGCGATAGAACAGCTCACCGGTGTAGATTTAATTATTGACGACACTCCCGAAACGATAGCGATTTCCTGCTTCGACCCTGTTCGCAGAGAGATTGCAAGGCTTACTCTTGAAAAGCTGATTTCGGACGGACGTATCCATCCGACCAGAATTGAGGATACCGTTGAAAAATCGCGTAAAGAGGTTGAAAACGAAATAAAGCAGGCGGGAGAAAGGGCAACCTTTGAAATAGGAATCCACGCCATAAGCCCCGAGCTTGTAAAGCTTCTCGGAAGACTTAAGTACCGTACCAGCTACGGTCAGAACGTACTTATTCACTCGCTTGAGGTTGCGTACATTTCCGGAATAATAGCGGACGAGCTTGGTGTTGACAGCGTTATTGCAAAGAGAGCGGGACTTCTCCACGACGTAGGAAAGGCGCTTACGGCGGAAATCGAAGGCTCTCACGTTCAGCTTGGCGTTGATATTGCAAAGAAGCACAAGGAGAACGCAGAGGTTATCCACGCTATCGAGGCGCACCATAACGATATTGAGCCGAACACCGTTATTGCCGTTATCGTTCAAGCGGCTGACGCCATCTCCGCGGCAAGACCGGGAGCGCGCCGCGAAAACCTTGAAAACTACATCAAGAGACTTCAGAAGCTTGAGGAAATCGCAAACAGCTTTGGCGGCGTTGAGAAATCCTACGCTGTTCAGGCGGGACGCGAGGTTCGTATAATGGTTAAGCCTGAGGCGGTAAACGACGAGCAGATGGTTCTCGTTGCCCGCGACATAGTCAAGAAAATCGAGGAAAGCCTTGAATATCCCGGACAGATCAAGATTAACGTCATTCGGGAAAGCAGAGCGGTTGACTACGCAAAATAAAAACAAATTTTAAAATAGAAGGGGCTATCGCAGATATTCTTGCAGTAGCCCCTTTTGTTTTTAAGACGGCGCTGTTTGACAGCCGTTCAAAGAGAAAAGGCACGTCTAAGCTGGGTTGTTTAAGCCGCTGTTTGCGGAGAACAAATGGTTATAAATAAATCAGAGAGCAAATTATTGTAAATAAAACAGAAGGCGGAAAATAAATATGAAAATACTTGCGGTTGGAGACGTAACGGGAGATATAGGGGTAAGCTACCTTGAAAAAAATCTGCGCCGTTTTAAACAGGCGGAGGGTATTGATTTCACCATAGTCAACGCGGAAAACTCGGCAAGCGGAAACGGTCTTGACAGAAGATCTGCCGAAGGGTTGTTTTCGGCGGGGGCAGACGTGCTGACGGGTGGAAACCACATATTCAGAATATCTCCGGCTTACGGTTACATTGACGAAAACGAATATATAGTGCGTCCCGCAAACTTCCCTGATAGCTGCCCCGGTAGGGGGCACGCGGTTTATGACTGCGGGAGGGAAAGAATACTTGTTATAAACGTGCTCGGTACGGTTTATATGGAGAGCCTTGCCTGTCCCTTTAAAACGGTAGAGGAAATACTGAAAAAAGAGGAAGGAAATTATACGCTTTCCTTTCTTGACGTCCACGCTGAGGCGACCTCGGAAAAGGCAGCGATAGCGAGATACTTTGACGGAAAAATCACGGGAGTTTTCGGCACCCATACCCACGTTCAGACAGCTGATGCGAGGGTTTTGCCGCTTGGCACGGGTTTTATTACCGATATAGGTATGTGTGGTCCGGAAAACTCAATTCTCGGTGTAAAATGCGACAGAGTTATAGATAAAATGAGACTTCATCTTCCGAGAAAATTTGAATACGCAGACGGAGAGACGAGCGCCACAGGTGTCGTTTTTAACGTTGAAAACGGACGCGTTACAGAGGTAAGGGGAGTAAGGTTTTAAAAATTCCGGAAAAGACGAAAGCTTTTATTATGCAAAGGAGAGGCGGGTATGATGTATATTCCGATAAAAAAGCCGAAAGCGGCGACTTACACCGCTGCGGTGAGCATTGTTATTGCCACGGCGCTTTATACCGTGGGTGAGTTTGTAAAGGTAGCAAAAATGCCGTTTCAGCTTGTCGCGCTTGGAGTACTTGCGTATGGCATAATGCTTATAGCAAGATATCTGCTTACCGATTATAAGTACGTTATAACCGACTCTGAAGGAGCGGATAAGCCCCCGTCCTTTACCATAGTAAAAATTTCGGGTAAAAGAGAAACGGCGGTCGCGACCTTTGATTTCACCTCGGTTTACAAATGCTGCCGCTGTAAAAGCACGGCAGAGTTTGAAAAAGATAACGGTAAGGTTAATAAGGTGTTTAACTACTGCACCAATTACCGCGCCGAGGACAGATACGCCGTTGCTATTGAGTTTAACGGAATGAAGGTGCTTATTTTCATTGAAGCGGATATTATTTTCGAAAGAGAGATAGCGGCGAGAGCGGAGAAAGACGAAATAGCGATTTTAAATTAAACGACCGCGTCTTAAAGGAGCGTTAATACGTGAAAATACGCGCTTGTCCGTGCGGTGATAAAAAAACCGCCCCGTGCCGAAGCACAGAGCGGTAATTTACATATAGAGTCAGAGATTAAAATCCGAGAGATTTAAGATAATTTCTCGACATCTCAGCAGCCTCGAGAGAGGTCTGCTCGATGGGCTGATCCTGCTCGACTACGAGGTAGCTTGCGCCACTCGCAATGGCGGCTCTGAGTATGGACGGAATGTCCTGCTTGCCGTATCCAACCGGACGGAACTCAAACGCGGAGGTTTCCTTCGCGGTTTCCTTAAGACCGATAAGATTGTACATATTGTCGCTCTTTACTCCGGTGAAGTCCTTAAGGTGAACAACGGGGCAGCGTCCCGCATACTTTTTAATGTACTCTGCGGGAACCTCTCCTGCAACGTTTACCCAGCAGCAATCAAGCTCGGTAGCAAGGAGAGACGCGTCAACAGTCTCATACATATAGTCAAGACCGTAGCGTCCGTCGGGCATTCTGATAAACTCAAAGTCGTGGTTGTGGTAAAGAAGGGTAAGTCCGTTGTCGGCACACTTCTTACCGAAGGTCTTTATGGTTTCGAGAACGCCGTCAAAGCCCTCGGAGCCGGGACGGGTTTGAGCATCAAGGTAAGGTATAGCGATATACTTCATACCAAGACCCTTGCAGAGCCTTATAGCCTTATCGGGGTCGGTGGTTATCTCTACGTAGGGAACGTGAGCGGAGATAGCGGTAAGACCCGCGTCCTTAAGTCCGTTTACGAATCTTTCGTATCCGAGACCGTAATATCCTGCGGTCTCAACGTAATCGTATCCCATTTCCTTAACTTTTTTAAGAGTACCCTCAAAATCGTTCTGAAGGAAATCTCTTACAGAATAAAGCTGAAGAGCTACGGGAAGCGTCTTTTCAAATTTTAACATAATAAAATCCTCCGATTTATTAAATTTTTCAAAAATTGTGGGGTTTCCCCTATGATTAAACATTATATCACAAATAAGCGATTATGTCAACCTAAAAAATAAAAATTTATACTGAAAGGTGAAAGTGCGCTATGAAAATAAGAAACGCAGAAATACTTTGCGTCGGAACCGAAATTCTTATAGGAGATATTGTAAATACCAACGCCGCGTATATATCCGAAAGACTTGCAAGGCTTGGGATTAATCAATACTATCAAGCGGCGGTCGGGGACAATCCCGAAAGGCTTTCGGATGCGATTAACGGCGCTCTTACGCGCGCTGATCTTGTTATAATGAGCGGCGGTCTAGGCCCTACTTATGACGATCTGACTAAGGAGACAGCGGCTAAATGTATGGGAAGAGGACTTTATCTTGACGAGAACTCTCTTAAAAGGATAAAGGAGCTGTTTAATTTCCGCTGTAAGACCATGACAAAAAACAATGAGAAGCAGGCGATGATGCCGGAGGGATCGGTTATTTTCGAAAACAACGCGGGAACAGCGCCCGGCTGCGCCATAGAGGACTTTGAGAGGGGAAAAATTATAATTATGCTCCCCGGTCCGCCATTTGAAATGAAAAGAATGTTCGAGGAGTCGGTTGTACCATATCTTTTGAAATTTACAGATAAAAGATTTGTAAGCATTAACGTAAACATTTTCGGCATGGGTGAGTCAGAGGTGGAAAGTAAGCTTAAGGACCTTATGGACAGCTCGGTTAACCCCACCGTTGCGCCTTACTGCGGAGACGGAGAGGTACGACTGCGGGTTACAGCGTCGGGACACGACGAGGAAGAATGCCGCAAAATGTGTCTTGAAATGATAGAGAAAATAAGAAAAACCGAGGTGGGGGCGTGTATATACGGTCTTGATACAACCCTTGCCGAACAGGTTGTTGAACGCTTTGTTAAGGCGGGTAAAACTCTTGCTACCGCTGAGTCCTGCACCGGAGGGCTTATAGCAAAGCGGATAACCGATATTTCGGGAAGCTCGGCTATGTTCGGATACGGAGCTGTTACTTACGCCAACGAGGCTAAGATAAAGCTTCTTTCAGTAAAGCCCGAAACGCTTGAAAAGCACGGAGCAGTCTCCCCCGAAACCGCCGCCGAAATGGCGGAGGGGGCACGAAATCTTGCGGGGGCGGACGTTGGAATTGCAACAACGGGGATAGCGGGTCCCGGTGGCGGAACGGACCGGAAGCCGGTAGGACTTGTTTACCTCGGAGTATCAAGCAAAAGAGGTACGCGTACCATTCGTTTGACGCTTTCGCAGGGTAGGGACAGAGTTCGTTTACTTGCATCGACTAACGCACTTTCCGAGGCGTTGAAGGAGCTTGAGCAGATTTAAAAATTTGAAGGGCGGCGGGGAGAGTGCTCCTCGCCGCCCTCTTCGCGATGCAATATAGCGGAAACAAAGAGGTTTTTTGAACCTCTTTTTATTTTTGAAAACACATTCACAAAATAATTAATTCACAAATAATATATATATTGTGTAATAATTATTTGATATAATTAATTAGAAAAAGGATTATTATAAAATTTATTTATAGTACCTAAAATTTTTATCAATGAAAGATGGAATAAAGCTGTTTTCGGAAAGGAAAATTTCTAAGTTGAGCGATAAAAAAGAAAAGAACTGTCGTCTCGGAGCGGTTGGCGGCCAGGCGGTTCTTGAAGGCGTAATGATGAAGCATAAGGACAGCTACAGCGTCGCGGTTCGCAAGGAGGACGGAAGCGTAACGGTTCAGGACGGAACCTTCGTTTCGGTACGTAAAAAGCATAAGATATTTAACATTCCGCTTCTCCGCGGAGTTGTAAATATGATAGAGATGCTTATGCTCAGTATAAAAACCCTCGATACCTCGGCAAGGCTTTACGGCATTGAGGATGAGGTAGAGGAAAGCAGGTTTGAAAAATGGCTGAGAAAGCATTTTGGTAAGGGTGTTGTTGATTTCGTTATGCTGCTTGCCATGATTCTCGGCGTCGCGCTGAGCGTGTTTTTGTTTATCTTTCTGCCGTCTTTTATTACTAAGCTTATCGACGGATTTGCAGGCGGTAGGCTCGGTCTTTGGAGAAACCTTATTGAAGGTGGGTTAAAGGTGGTAATTTTTGTTTGTTACCTTTTGCTTTGCCTACTTATGAAGGATATACGCAGAACGTTTGAATATCACGGAGCGGAGCATAAATCGATATTCTGCTACGAGGCGGGCGAGGAGCTTACTCCCGAGAACGTAAAAAAGCATAAGCGCTTCCACCCCAGATGCGGAACGAGCTTTATGTTTGTTATAATCATAATCAGTATTCTTGTTTCCTCGCTTCCGATATTTACGTGGGAGAATACGCTCCTTCGTTTTCTGACCAAGCTTGCGTTTTTGCCGGTTATAATCGGTCTCGGTTACGAGTTTATTATGATTGCGGGTAAGCACGATAACGTTGTTACGAGGATTCTTTCCGCGCCCGGACTGCTTATGCAACGCATAACCACGAGAGAGCCGGATCTTGAGCAGATAGAGGTAGCGATACACGCGCTGAAATCGTCGATGCCTGAGGAGTTTCCCGATTACGTAAAGCCAAACGCGGAGCAGACGGAAAATTCAGAAGGGGACGGCAGGGCTACTGAAAAAAACGGGCAAGACAAAGCTCCCGATACCGCCCCTGTATTTGACGGTGAGAAAAACGCGGAAGCTGTTACAGAAAGCACGGAAGCTGTTACTGAAAACGCGGAAGCTGCTGCTGAAAACGCGGAAGCTGCTGCTGAAAATACGGAAAACGGTCAATGAGTGAGCTTTCAAGACTTGAAAAGGAGCTTCTGGCTGAGCATTTCGGAAGCGGCGAGGACTTAGATTTAGCAAAAAAAAGAGTTGAGAGCGGAGAGCCGCTTGCCTACGTTATAGGCGAGTGGTACTTCTACGGGCTTACCTTTAAGCTAAATAGGTCTTGTCTTATTCCAAGACCGGACACCGAGCATATAGTCGAAGCGGCGATTAAAAGAATAGCAAAAAACGGACGCTTTGCTGACCTTTGTACGGGTAGCGGTTGTATTGCGATTTCCGTTTTAAAGAACCGCCCCGATTTAAGCTGTGAAGCATACGACATTTCCGACGAAGCGCTTTCAGCGGCAAGAGAGAACGCATCTTTAAACGGCGTGAGTGCGCAGTTTTCGGTGCTTGACGTTCTTAGTGCCGAGCCGCAAATCGGAATATACGACGCGGTGGTATCAAATCCGCCGTACATTAAAAGCGAGGTAATACCGACGCTTCCCACCGTTCAGAAGGAGCCGATGGCTGCGCTTGACGGAGGAGAGGACGGGCTTATCTTTTACAGAGAGATAGTTGGGCGTTACAAAACGTCTCTTAAAGAAAACGGAATCTTTATTTTCGAAATAGGCTACGACCAAGGGCAGGATATAAAAAGGATAGCCGAGGAAAACGGTTTTTCCTGCGAGGTAATGAAGGACTACGGCGGAAACGACAGGGTTGCGATAATGAGCGTAGCGAGATAAGAGGTTTTGGAAGAAGCTACTCAAAATGAAAAAAATAAAATCACTAATTGAAAAATTCGTCTCGCTCCCGACGTGGGCGCTGAAAATTATAATACTTTTACTCGTTGGAGTTACGGTGAGTTTAAATATGCTGCTTAAGGTCGGTTGCCTTTCGAAAGCGATTTTCGGTGTGCCGTGTCCCGTATGCGGCATGACCAGAGCGTACCTGTCGCTTCTGAGATTTGACCTTGAAGCGGCTATGCGATATAATCCGGCTTTTCCCGTTTTTCCGATAATCTGTCTTTTCGGAATACTTGCCGTTATAGATAAAAAGAGAACGAGGACATGGTTTATCGCCTTTGTATCAGCGCTTCTGGTACTTATAATAATTTGGATAATACGTCTTGCTTCCGGTACGGCATTTGTGTAAGAGATGAAGGCTGACGGAAAGTTAATCGGTTAATTTTTGGAGGATTTACATATATGAACGAAATGAATGACAAGAAATTAAATGAGGCAATGGCTGCGGGAAGCGTTTACACCCCTCCGGCTATTGAATTTTCAAGCACCACAAATCTTCTTGAGCAGGCAGATTACAAGTTCTCGCTTCAGGACAGAGAGCAGCCTAATCTTTACAGACAGCTCTTTGACTACGACTCGATACCGAAGGTGTCGTTCAACCACAGACTTGTTCCGATAAATATGCCGGAGGAAATCTGGATGACGGATACCACCTTCCGCGACGGTCAGCAGTCCACCTCTCCCTTTACGGTTGAGCAGATTGTCCACCTCTTTAAGCTTCTCCATAAGCTCGGAGGACCGAAGGGGCTTGTGCGTCAGAGTGAATTTTTCGTCTATACGGAAAAGGATCGTCAGGCGCTTTCCGCGTGTATGGAGCTCGGCTATGAATTTCCCGAAATAACCACGTGGATTCGCGCTAATGAAAAGGATTTTGACCTTGTAAAGCAGTTCGGCGTAAAGGAAACGGGTATCCTCGTCTCCTGCTCCGACTACCACATATATAAGAAAATGGGGCTCACCAGAGCGGGTGCTATGGATAAGTACCTCGGTGTAGTTAAAAGCGTTCTCGACAGAGGAATACGTCCGCGCTGCCACTTTGAGGACATAACCAGAGCGGACTTTTACGCCTTTGTAGTTCCGTTTGCGACAGAGCTTCAGAAGCTCAGCGTTCAGTCGGGCATACCGATTAAAATTCGCGCCTGCGATACTATGGGATTTGGTGTTTCCTATCCCGGAGCGGCGCTTCCGAGAAGCGTAGCGGGAATTATATACGGACTTAAGCATTACGCGGGAGTACCGAGCGAGATGCTTGAGTGGCACGGACATAACGACTTCTATAAGGTGGTTACCAACGCTTCTACCGCATGGCTCTACGGCTGCTCGTCGGTCAACTGCTCGATGCTCGGAATAGGAGAGCGTACAGGAAACTGCCCGATAGAGGCAATGGCTATGGAATACGCCTCGCTCAAGGGAACGGCAGACGGAATGGATTTTACCGCGATAACCGAGATAGCGAGATACTTTGAGGACGAGATAGGCTACGAGATTCCCCCCAGAACTCCGTTTGTCGGCAGAAACTTTAACGTTACCCGCGCGGGAATACACGCAGACGGACTTCTTAAAGACGAGGAAATATACAACATATTCAATACCGAGAAAATTCTCGGACGCCCAGCGGCGGTTGCGGTTGACTCGCACAGCGGTCTTGCGGGAATTGCCCACTGGATGAACGGATTTTACCGTCTTAACGGAACTCCGGCGGTTATAGACAAGAGACACCCTGTTATTGCGAAGATAAAGGAGCTTGTTGATGCCGAGTACGTTGACGGGCGTACTACCGTTATGGGAGACGACGAGCTTGAGGCGATGTTCAAGAAGGCGGATCCCGTTACATACAAGATGGTAAACCACTATCACGGCTCTTAAGCCACGGAAAAATATTTTTGAAAAGCACGTCCGTAAGACAAAATGAAAGGAAAAAAGACTATGAAAGCAAGTAATAAGGCGGTTATAACGGTAATAGGAGCCGACGCAGTTGGAATTATAGCTAAGGTTAGCGGAAAATGCAGCGAGTACGGCGTAAACATTCTTGATATTACACAGAAGGTTTACGACACAACGTTTGCTATGATAATGCTTGTTGACGCAAGTAAGATCAACGTAAGCTTTTCCGATTTCGTGGAAATAATGAAGGAAACCGGAAAGGAAATGGGTGTCGTTATCCGCGCAACCCACGAGGATCTTTTCAACGCAATGCACAGAGTTTAAATGTGCAAAAAGCATGAGCGAATTTTCCGTGTTTTGTCTTTGCAAAACAAAATGGCGTAAAACAATAAATTGTTTAGCCTTTTAGGGAAATTCAGGCGTGAAACACGCTTTGTTTGAATTTACATTACTTTTCACGCTACGCATATAGTTTAATACCATAAGACCTCGGTCAGTATAACTGAAAGAAAGGCTTTTTACAAATGATAGACGCATACGACATAATTGACACAATAAAAATGATCGAGGAGGAGCACCTCGATATAAGAACTGTAACAATGGGAATTTCCCTTGTTGACTGCATAAGAGGAAGCATTAAGGAAACCGCTGATCTCGTATATGATAAAATTACGAAGAAGGCGGAAAAGCTTGTACCCACGGCTGTTAACATAGGAAAGGAATACGGAATACCGATTGTAAACAAAAGAGTTTCGGTAACTCCGATTTCAATACTCGGAGGCGCGGTTGATAAGGAGGACTTAACCCCGATAGCTATCGCTATGCAGCGCGCCGCGGACACCCTTGGAATTGATTTCATAGGCGGCTTTTCCGCACTTGTCGAAAAGGGCTTTACAAAAGGGGATTTAAGGCTCATAAACAGCCTTCCCTCTGCGCTTGACGCCACTCGAAATGTCTGCGCTTCGGTAAACGTAGGTAGCTCTAAAACCGGTATAAATATGGATGCGGTAAAGATGATGGGGCAGATTATCAAGAAGACCGCAGAGCTTACCGCCGACCGCGATTCGATAGGCTGTGCAAAGCTCGTCGTATTTGCCAACGCCGTTCAGGATAACCCGTTTATGGCGGGTGCTTTCCATGGCGTAGGTGAGCCGGAATGTGTAATAAACGTTGGAGTTTCGGGCCCCGGAGTAGTTAAAGCGGCACTTGAAAAGGCACCGCACGCAGACCTTACCGAGGTTTCCGAGATAATTAAGAAAACAGCGTCCAAGATAACCCGTATGGGACAGCTCGTTAACTCTCTCGTTTCCGAGAGACTCGGAGTTCCTTCGGGAATAGTTGACCTTTCACTTGCTCCTACTCCCGCGGTCGGAGACTCGGTTGCGAGAATCCTTGAGGAGATGGGACTTGAGACCTGCGGAGGCTGCGGAACGACAGCCTGCCTCGCGCTTCTTAACGACGCGGTTAAGAAGGGTGGAGTTATGGCGTCCAGCCACGTCGGAGGACTTTCGGGAGCGTTTATTCCCGTTTCCGAGGACGAGGGTATGATTGCGGCAACCAGAAGCGGAATTCTTACACTTGAAAAGCTTGAGGCGATGACCGCCGTATGCTCTGTCGGTATAGATATGGTTGCGGTTCCCGGTGATACCACGGCAGAGGTAATCTCCGCTATGATTGCTGACGAGATAGCCATAGGCGTTGTAAATACCAAAACCACCGCGGTGAGAATTATTCCGGCGGTAGGAAGAAAGGTAGGAGACGAAATAGAGCTTGGCGGACTTCTCGGAAGCGCGCCGATAATGCCTATTAAAAACACCTCGCCTGCGAAATTTATAAACAGAGGCGGACTCATTCCCGCGCCGCTTCACAGTCTTAAAAACTGATTTCTGACATAATATCAAAGGGGCTAGGTCAAACTATTAAATGACTTAGCCCCCCCGCTTTTTGAAAAAAGCTTGGCAAAAACTTCTCTTACGGCTACGCCCAAACGCTTGAACAAAGCGGAAAGCTTTAATTTTTATGCCCGGAGGTGCTTGCCTGCAAGAAGTAGGGCAAAAACTTCATTTACGGCTACGCCCAAACGCTTGAACAAAGCGGAAAGCTTTAATTTTTATGCCCGCAGGTGCTTGCCTGCAAGAAGTAGGGCAAAAACTTCATTTACGGCTACGCCCAAACGCTTGAACAGAGCGAAAAACCTTAATTTTAGCGACGCTCGATATGTTTGCTCAAATAAAACCGTCGCCACTTGCCAGCGGGTGCTACCCGCCCGTCGCCACTTGCCAGCGGGTGCTACCCGCCCGTCGCCACTTGCCAGCGGTGCTACCCGCAAAAGCGACAATAATTATGAAAGGAGTGCTTAACGTGTTCAAATTAAAATCCGATTTTCGTCCAACGGGCGATCAACCCGAGGCGATTGACGGTCTTGTAGAGGGACTTCAAAGGGGACTTCGCTCCCAAACGCTTCTCGGAGTTACAGGCTCGGGAAAAACCTTTACTATGGCTAACGTTATAGCAAGGATAAACCGCCCAACACTTGTTCTTGCTCACAATAAAACGCTCGCGGCTCAGCTCTGCTCGGAATTCCGTGAGTTTTTTCCCGAAAATGCCGTTGAGTATTTCGTTTCCTATTATGACTATTATCAGCCGGAGGCGTATATTCCCGGAAAGGACATATATATCGAAAAGGACGCGCTTGTAAACGAGGAGATAGACAAGCTCCGCCACAGCGCGACCTCGGCGCTCTTTGAAAGACGGGACGTCATAATAGTAGCGTCGGTCTCCTGTATATACTCCCTTGGTGATCCGAGCGAATATAAAAGTCTCGTCGTCGATATACGTGTCGGGGCGCAGATGGAGCGGAGCGAGCTTTTACGCAGGCTTGTTTCGATAAGCTACGACAGAAACGACGTAAATCTTGAAAGAAACAAATTCAGAGTTCGGGGCGACGTCGTTGAGATACACCCGTCAGGCTCTGATAACGTAATTATAAGAGTTGAGCTTTTCGGAGACGAGGTTGAACGAATATCCGAAATTGATTACGTAACCGGCGAGCTTATACGAAACGTAAGTTACGCGGTTATATTCCCGGCAACGCACTATGCGGTTTCTCCCGAAAAGAGGGAGGCCGCGCTTTCGGTTATCCTTGACGAGATGGAGGAGAGGGTAGCGTATTTTAAGTCGCAGGGTAAGCTTATAGAGGCGCAGAGAATAGAGGAAAGAACGAGATACGACGTTGAGATGATGCGCGAGATAGGCTACTGCTCCGGTGTTGAAAACTATTCGAGAGTTCTTTCGGGCAGAGAGCCGGGAAGCACCCCATATACTCTTCTTGACTACTTCCCTGACGATTTTCTTATGTTCGTTGACGAGTCTCACGTAATGCTTCCGCAGGTAAGAGGTATGAGTGGCGGAGACAGGGCGAGAAAGGGCAACCTTATCGAATTTGGTTTCAGACTTCCGTCCGCGTTTGACAACAGACCTCTTTATTTTGACGAGTTTGAAAGCAAGATAAATAGTGTTATTTACGTAAGCGCAACTCCCGGCGAATATGAAAAAGCTCACTCGGAGAACACGGTTGAGCAGCTTATAAGACCTACGGGGCTTATCGATCCCGAAATCGAGGTAAGACCTGTTAAAGGTCAGGTAGATGACCTTATGGGTGAGATTTTCGCGAGAGCGGAGCGTAAGGAAAGGGTACTGATTACCACGCTTACAAAGAAAATGGCGGAGGATTTAACCGAATTTTTCGCTATGAATGGAATAAAGGTAAAATACATTCACCATAACGTAGATACTATGGAGAGAATGGAGATTATACACGATCTGCGCGCGGGTGTTTTCGACGTGCTTGTCGGAATTAACCTCTTACGCGAGGGGCTTGACCTTCCCGAGGTTTCTCTCGTTGCTATTCTTGACGCGGATAAGGAGGGATTTCTCCGCTCGGAGACTTCGCTTATACAGACGATAGGACGCGCGGCGAGAAATGCTGACGGCAAGGTAATAATGTACGCCGATACCGTAACGCGTTCAATGCAGGCGGCGATTGACGAAACGAGCAGAAGAAGACGTAAGCAGTCTGCATATAACGAGGCGCACGGTATCGTCCCAAGGACTATCGTAAAGCCTATTCACGACATAATTGACCTCGGACTCGGCAAGAGTGGGGCCGACAAGACCGGTAAGACGGAAAAGAAGATGACGGCAAAGGAAAGAGAGCGCCTTATAGAGGAGCTGACGGTAAGAATGAAGGAGTCGGCGAGACGGCTCGAATTTGAGGCGGCGGCAAAGCTCCGCGACAAGATTCAGGAGCTTAGGAGTTATAAGCGGTGATTGACCGATAGCAAACGGTCTTGTTATATTAAAATTTCGCCTGTGGGGACTACCCGCAAAAACAAAGGAGTAAAAAATGGCATCCTATATTGATATTGTCGGCGCAAGAGCCAACAATCTGAAAAATATAAATATTAAAATACCAAGGGATAAAATGGTGGTTTTTACCGGTCTTTCGGGATCGGGAAAATCCTCTCTTGCCTTTGATACCATATACGCAGAGGGACATAGGCGTTTCGTTGAGTCGCTTTCGTCCTACGCCCGTCAGTTCCTCGGACAGCTGGACAAGCCCGACGTCGATTCAATAGAGGGGCTTTCTCCCGCTATATCCATAGACCAGAAAACAACGTCGAAAAACCCCCGTTCTACCGTTGGAACGGTTACCGAAATATACGATTACCTTCGTCTTTTGTATGCAAGAGTAGGCGTTCCGCACTGTCCCGTATGCGGAAAAGAGATAAGACGCCAGTCAACCGACCAGATAATAGAAAAGATACTTTCTCTGCCCACGGGCACCAAGTTTATGGTACTTGCGCCCGTCGTAAGAGATAAAAAGGGGCGGCACGAAAAGGTGCTTGAAGCAGCGAAAAAGGGCGGCTTTGTCCGTGTTCGCATAGACGGAATTATATACGACTTAAGCGAGCAGATAGAGCTTGATAAGAACGTTAAGCATACCGTTGAAATAGTGGTAGATAGACTTGTAATAAAAGAGGAAATGCGCACGCGACTGTCCGATTCGGTGGAAACGGCGCTAAACGAGGCTAACGGAAACGTAAACATCTCGGTTGTGGGCGAAAACGCCGAGGAGCTTAGCTTTTCACAGAATTACGCCTGCGAGGAGCATAACGTAAGCTTCCCCGAGCTTGAACCGAGAATGTTCTCCTTTAATAACCCGATAGGCGCCTGTCCCGAGTGTGCGGGGCTTGGTGAAAGCAGCTTTATTTCTCCGGAAAAGATTATACCGGACGAAACTCTTTCGCTACGAGAGGGAGCTATCGCCGTAAACGGCTTTAAGTCTCTTGACGAGGAGGCGTATTCGGGACCACTCTTTGAAGCGGCGGGAGAGTACGCGGGATTTGATTTTGACACCCCGATTAAGGATTATACCCCCGAGGCTTATCACGCGCTTTTGTATGGAACGGGCGATAGGCTTTATAAGGTTACGCGCTCCTTTGACGGTAAGGTAAGACATCAGGAAATACGGTTTGACGGCGTTATAAATATGATTAACCAGCGGATAAAAATGTTTGGGTACGACGATTATTATGACGCCTTTAAGGACGTTACCCCGTGTACCGCGTGCGGCGGAAAACGCTTAAAGCCGGAAATTCTTTCGGTTACCGTGGGTGGAAAAAGCATAGACGACTTTTGCCGTATGTCGGTAAGCGACGCGGTGAGCTTTGTAAGTTCTCTGACGTTCAGCGGATCGGAGCTGAAAATTTCAGAAGAAATTTTCAAGGAAATCCGTTCAAGGCTCGGATTTTTAAAGAACGTCGGACTTGAATATCTTTCACTTGCGAGAAAGGCGGGGACTCTTTCGGGCGGCGAGGCGCAGAGAATACGTCTTGCCACGCAGATAGGCTCCTCTCTTATGGGAGTGCTTTATATTCTTGACGAGCCGAGCATAGGGCTTCATCAAAGGGATAACGGTAAGCTTATATCGGCGCTGAAATCACTGCGCGACCTCGGAAACAGTCTTATTATCGTCGAGCACGACGAGGAGACTATGGCGGAGTCGGATTATATAGTAGATATCGGTCCCGGAGCGGGTGTTCACGGCGGACACGTTGTTGCAACGGGTACTCCCGACGAGATAAAAAAGGATAAAAACTCGGTTACGGGTGCGTTTCTTTCGGGCAGAAGGAGGATTTCCGTACCGAAGGAGCGCAGAAGGGGCAGCGGAAAAAAGGTTACCGTCCGCGGAGCCGCAGAAAACAACCTTAAAAACGTTGACGTAGATTTTCCGCTCGGTGTTTTCACCTGTGTTACAGGTGTTTCCGGATCGGGAAAATCCTCTCTCGTTAACGGTATTCTTTATCGGGTGCTTGCCAGAAGGCTTAACCGCGCGAGCGTTTCTGCCGGTAAGCATAAGGCGGTTGAGGGAATAGAGGCGCTTGATAAGGTTATAGCTATTGACCAAAGCCCCATTGGAAGAACCCCGCGGTCTAATCCGGCGACCTATACGGGTCTGTTTACCGACATAAGAGATCTTTTTGCTCAAACTCCCGACGCAAAGGCGCGCGGATACAAAAGCGGAAGATTCTCCTTTAACGTACGCGGAGGGCGCTGTGAGGCGTGCGAGGGAGACGGAGTTAAATGTATTGAAATGCACTTCCTTCCCGACGTTTACGTTACCTGCGACGTATGTAAGGGTAAGCGATACAATTACGATACGCTTGAGGTAAAGTATAAAGGAAAGAATATTTTTGACGTCCTTGATATGACGGTTGAGGAGGGAAGGAGCTTCTTCTCCGAGCTTCCGAGACTTAAAAAGAAGCTTGATACGCTTTACGACGTCGGGCTTGGATATATAAAAATCGGTCAGTCATCAACCACTCTTGCGGGCGGTGAGGCGCAGAGGGTAAAGCTTGCGACCGAGCTTTCAAAGAGAGCGACGGGCACAACGGTTTATATCCTTGACGAGCCGACGACGGGACTCCATACCGCTGACGTAGAAAAGCTTATCGAGGTTTTGCAGAGACTTGTTGATGCGGAAAATACGGTTATCGTTATAGAGCATAATCTTGAAATGATAAAAACCGCCGATTATATTATTGATATGGGCCCCGAGGGCGGAGACGGCGGCGGAACGGTCGTTGCGACGGGTACACCGGAGCAGGTTGCCGAGGTTTCCGAGTCATATACGGGACAGTATTTAAAGAAAATTTTGCGCGGGTAGCACCGGATGGCGTATAGCCGTGATGTGAGAGGAGACGTAACAAATCGGTTTTACAAAAATAAAACGAGAGACGCATTCGGAAACGATGCGTCTCTTTTTATGCTTTGCGTAAAATTTGTACCAAACAGCGCGATTTATAAGGAAAATATTTTATAAATTTTTTATAAAATCCCCTTGTAATTATATTTATTTAATGATATTATATAAATAGTATGCTTTTTTAAAAAACGAAGCAGGAGAGTCGGAATTATTTTTTACAGAGCTTCTAAGTATATAGGGGCTGTACAAATTTAAAGAGGCGTTTTATCCTGTTTTTATCGGAATAATTGACGAAAAATACCGCAAACTATATAAATGAAAAAAAGAAAGGACCGGTAGAATATGAAAAAAGCTAACCGAAAAGAACCAACAGTCAGAAAAAATAAGACCGCAAAAAGCGAAACGCCGAAAAAGGTAACTACCGGGTATTTCTTCGCGCCGTTTCTTATAACGGTTATTGCTCTTGCGGTTGAAAGCTGTCTTGTTTTTAATCAAAAAACAGGGCTTGTCGGAAAGTGGATCTATAATGTATTTATAGGGTGCTTCGGCATAGCGGGTTATTTTATTCCCGCGGGCGCGCTTGTTATAGCGTTTTTCTTTAACAGCATTGCAGAGAATAAAACTATGACCTATAAATGCGGAATGTTCGCGATTTTCTCCGCGTTTCTCTCTGCGCTTAACTCGCTGTTATCGCTCGAAAATCTCGCGGGAGCACCAATAAACGTACCCGAGCTTTTTGTAAAGGGATATAGCGGCGAAGGCGGAGGCGCGGTCGGAGGACTTGTAGGAAAGCTTATGAGCGTTTCCTTTGGAAACGTCTTTTCGGTAATACTTTCCATAATTATCTGTATTCTTTCGCTTAGTCTGTTTATAGGAACCACAAAGGCGGGAATTTGGTATTATCTCAGAGAAATGCGTATGTTCGGAGCGGAAAAAACAGCTGTCCTTAAAGCTCCCAAAAAGGCGCCCGAAAAAATAAGCTCAAAGGAAACGGAGACCGCTTCTGCGGAGCCGAGAAGTGTCGGCTCGGAGATTCAGACGGGTGGAGGAGCGTTTAATAACAGCGTGAGCATTCCCTCTGTTTCGACAAACCCTTCGGGAGACCCCTTCCGCTACGGGAGTGAGGTCGGGCAGCGCCGCGCAAGAAAGCAGTCGCTCTCGATAGATTTAAGAACTCAGGAAGCTAAAAGCGAGGATATAAAGGACATATATTCCGAGGAATCCGAGGAAAGAAGGGAAGCGCCGGATATAAAGATAGCGCAGCCAACGGTACAGTTTCCCACGAAAAACGGCCGCGCATATTCCCCCTTTGCCGATCCCTTTATCAAGAGAGAGGAGTTTATGAAAAACGGGGGCGAGGGCAAGGCACAAGACACAGAGACTTCCGTATCCCCTTCGCGCGCATACTCCCCGTTTGCCGATCCTTTTACAAAAAGAGACGAGTTTATTCGTCAGGGAAAAGCGGCGACAAATGACGTATATAAGCCGGCGGAAATAAAGGTTGCGGAGAACACAAGGCTATCGGGAGGCTACGGTAGCAGCACCGCTTCGCAGAACCCGATTGCAAGTCAGATAAGTAACCCCTTGGGGAATATTCAGAATAGAGCAGAACAGGTAAACGAAACACCGAGCGATACCAGTATGGCCGCGGAGAGCGACGTCTTTGGCAGACCGCCGCTTTCCTTTAACAGCGCAAAAAGAACGGATATAGAGGAAGGCGCCGATGTTACTCCGTCGGCAGAAAAGACGGAAAGCGCGGCTCCGTGGACTGCTACGGAAAGAAAGACGGAGAGCACGGCTCCGTGGAACGCTGCGGAAAGAAATACGGAGAGCGCGGCTCCGTGGGACGCTGCGGAAAAAAAGACGGAGAGTGCAGCCCCGTGGGACGTTGCGGTAAAAACAGCTGTACCGCTTACGACTTCTTCGAGCACGTCGTATCTCGGTGATGAGGAATACACCGAGGATACCTATGACGAGGAGGACGAGGCCGAGGAAAACGAGGGATTTGTAAAGCGGGAGAATATGCCCGTGTTCAGCACAAGCTCGTTTACAAGCGCCTATGCAGACAGATATAACTCGGATAAAAATAACGCCGAGCAGAGCTTAAAGGACGATGACGAGCGCGCGGTGTACAGAGATCACTCGAAAAAATTTTACCCGAATTACGTTTATCCGTCATCGGTTCTGCTTGAACAGCGCTCAGCCGAAACCACGGTAACCGAGGACGACGTTATAGAGGTAAGAAACAAGCTTCTCGGAAAGCTTGCAAGCTTTAAGATAGAAGCGTCTCTCGTCGGTTACAGCGCAGGTCCGTCTATAACGAGATACGAGCTTGCCCCAGGTCCCGGTGTTACGGTTAAGGCTATAACCAACCGAATAGAGGACATCGCGCTTGAGCTTCAGTCGGACGGAGTGCGTATAGCTACCGTTCCGGGAAAATCGGTTATCGGAATAGAGGTTCCGAACAAGAAGGTTTCCGTTGTTTCCTTGCGATCCCTTATTGAAAACAGAGACTTTATGGAGTCGAAAAGCAAGATAACGGTTTGCGTAGGTCTTACGGTAACGGGTAAGCCGATTTATATGGATATAGACGATATGCCGCACGTTCTTATAGCGGGACAGACGAAATCCGGTAAATCGGTTGCCATTAACTGTATGCTGCTCAGCCTTCTTTACAGAACGACTCCCGACGAGGTTCAGCTTATACTGATAGACCCGAAAAGGGTTGAGCTTAATATATATTCCAAGGTTCCGCATCTCGCGATGCCCGTTATCGACGATCCTCAAAGAGCCGCTGCCGCTCTACGCTGGGCGGTATGCGAAATGGAACGCCGATATGAAATGATGGATAACCTCGGAGTTCGTAACAGAGACGAATACTACGAGCTCAAGGAGCAGGATCCGTCTCTTGAGTATCTTCCGCAGATAGTCATAGTAATTGACGAGCTTGCTGACCTTATGCTTCAGGTAAGAGAGCACGTTGAAACCCTTATCAACCGACTTGCCGCAAAGGCAAGAGCCTGTGGAATACATCTTCTTGTAGGAACGCAGCGTCCGTCGGTTGATATAGTAACAGGTCTTATTAAAGCGAACATTCCGGCGAGAATTTCCTTCCAGGTTTCATCCAGCGCAGACTCCCGGATTATACTCGGCGCGGTTGGTGCGGAGAAGCTGCTCGGTAGAGGCGATATGCTTTATCAGGCAACGGGCGCGGGCAGAGTAAGAGTTCAAGGCGCGTTCGTAAGCTCGGGCGAAATCAAGCGAATAACAAAATTTATTATTGACAACAACGGCGAGGCGCAGTTTGATCCGGAGATAATGCGTCAGCTTGAAGTTGAGACCGACAAGATTAACAAGACAAGCAAAAAGGCTTCGGCAGAGGATTCCGACAGCGGAAGCTACGTTGACAGCAGCGAGGCGGATTTTGAATACATCTGCAAGGCTATGGAGTACGTTTTTGAAAGCGGAGTTACCACCACCAACAATATCCAGAGGCGGCTGCGTATCGGATTTAACCGAGCCGCGGATATAGTTGATGCGCTTGAAAATCTCGGATTTATCTCACGCCGTAACGGTTCAAAGCCGAGAGATATTCTTATCGATCCCGAGTCGTTTGAGCAGTGGAAGCTGCGAAACGCACCGTAACGGGTAAGGCAAAACGAGAGGGCTTTATACACGGTAAAACCAATCCGTGGATAAAAGAGAGACACCTGAGCCAAAAGAAAGGAACGAAAAAATGATTTATATTTATCTTGCCGACGGGTTTGAGGAAATAGAGGCACTTTTTCCGCTTGACCTTTTCAGACGCGCGGGACTCCCGGCCAAAACCGTTTCGATTACCGAAAACGCGGAGGTAACAGGCTCTCACGGGATAGCGGTAAGGGCTGACCTTACGGTAAAGGACGAGGGCTATAATCCAAAGGACGCGGAGGTTATAATGCTTCCCGGAGGAATGCCCGGAACATTAAATCTTGACGGCTCGGCTGACGTTCACGCCGCGCTTGACTGCGCATACGAAAACGGAAAGCTGATTGCCGCCATCTGCGCTGCTCCGTCGGTTATAGGTAAAAAAGGCTTTTTAAAGGATAAAAAGGGAGTCGCTTATCCCGGATTCGAGGAGTATCTTATCGGCAGAAGGACGACCGACGAAAAATGCGTAAAGGACGGTAATATAATAACCGCCGCGGGAGCAGGAGTTGCGATGGAGTTCGGTCTTAAAATTATTGAAACGCTTTGCGGCAAAGAGACCGCAGAGAAAATCAAAAATGCTATTATTGCCGATTAAAAACGGATAGGAGAACAGAGCACGTGTCGATTGCCGAAATCAATTCCAAGAAGGAAAAGACTGTTGCAAAAACGAAATCCGAGAAGGAAAAGACTGTTGCGAAAACGAAATCCGAGAAGGAAATGACCGTTGCCGAAATCAAGGATACGCTGCGTCGCGACCTTGCCGAAAAACGCAGGGGGCTTTCGGCGGAGGAGAAAAAGGAGCTTTCTGACAGGCTATGCAAAAACATCTGCTCGCTTGACCTCTTTAAAGAAGCCGATGCCGTGCTTTCCTTTTTCCCGCTGTCAAGCGAAACCGACGTCAGCGGCGTAAACGAAGAGGTGTTAAGGCTCGGGAAAACTCTTCTGCTGCCGAAATGCGTAAAAGGAACGCGTGAGATGAATTTCCACGCCGTGAAATCCTTTGACGACCTTGAAAGAGGAAGCTTCTCGGTTATGGAGCCGAAAGGCGACTGCCCGATTTTCACACCCTCGAAAGAGGTTAAGGCTTTATGCATAGTACCTGCTCTTGCGTATGACGGAGATGGGTACCGTCTCGGATACGGCGGAGGCTTTTACGACAGATACCTTTCAAGGCATTGCGTCAAAACCGTCGGAGCGGTTTATCACATCTTTCTCACGGACAATCTTCCGCGCGACAGGTACGATATAGCGGTAGATACCGTTGTTACGGATAGAGAGATAATAAAGATAAAAAACGACATTAAATTTTAGGCAGAGCTGTCATCGGGCAAGAAAAAGTATCCCTTTTACATAGCAAATTAATATCTGCTAAAAAGTAAACGGAGAAAACGGTAAAATGGTGAAAAGCGAAAGAAAACAGCTCGAAAGAAAAGCTCTCGGTAAAAAACAGAGAATTATTATTTACACGGTGTCGGTGATTTTAGTATCCTTTCTCCTGTCTATCCTCTTAATGTTTATGGTAAACGATGCTTTTTCGCTTACAGCAACACCAGGTATAACAGAGGTGCACTTTACAGAGGACGTAGGGCTGTTTAAAGCCTCAAAAACCTTAAAGGAAAAGGAGCTTATAGACAGCCGCACGTGGTTCACTCTCTACTCAAAGCTAAGAGGGAGAGGTATGACCGTTAAGGCGGGAAGCTATGAAATATCAAACACCGGCGGATTTGACGGAATTTTATCCGCTCTGTCTAAGAAATGAAACAAAATCGGGAGCGATTAACCTTTCAAATATAGCTTAAATCTTGCTTTTGGTGTAAGACACCGAGAACAAACGGCGATAGGGACTTACGCTCTCAGCCGTACGGTTTATTTCGGTAAAACGCCGGAGAAATCGGAAAAGAAAAACGTTAGCAAATCGGTTTTAAAAACAGGAATTGACGAAAACCGTAGGAAAGGACAGAAAAATGCAAAAGACTAAGCCCGAAATACTCGCGCCTGCGGGAAACTTTGAAAAAATGAAAGCTGCGATAGCCTTTGGAGCCGATGCGGTGTATCTTGCGGGCAACACCTTCGGTATGCGCTCGGCGGCGGGTAATTTTACAGACGAAGAAATTACCGAGGCGGTAAAGTACGCCCACGCCCGCGGTGTTAAGGTGTACATAACCGTTAATACAATGCCGAGGACGTCAGAGTATAAAAGACTTCGTTCCTACCTTGAATTTCTCGGAAAAAGCGGAGCGGACGCTCTGATAATCTCCGACCTCGGGGTGTTTATGCTTGCAAAGGAAGCCGTGCCTGATATGACGCTCCACGTGTCAACGCAGGCAAGTGTTGTCAGCGCCGCTACCTGCACAGAGTGGTATAAGCTTGGAGCTTCGAGAGTAATTCTCGCTCGTGAGCTTTCGCTTGACGAGATAAAGGAGATAAGAGAGAATACTCCGCGTGAGCTTGAGCTTGAAGCCTTCGTGCACGGCTCAATGTGTGTCGCGTACAGCGGCAGATGTCTGCTTTCAAACTATCTTACGGGCAGAGACGCAAACAGAGGACCTGCGCTCAGCCCTGCCGTTGGGAGTATAAGCTGTACGGAAACTCCTGCCTTATAGGGGAAATAGAGGAGGTAAAGCGCGAGGGAGAGCGTTTTACGGTCATTGAGGACGCGGGCGAAAGCTACACGTACAGCTCAAGAGACCTTTGTATGATAGAACACGTGCCCGAGCTTATGGAATCGGGGCTTTCCTGCCTTAAAATCGAAGGAAGAATGAAGAGCGCTTGTTACGTTGCGACGGTAACTAACGCCTACCGTATGGCGATAGACAGTTATTTTGCGTCTCCCGAAGGATATGCATTTAACCCCGAATGGATGGACGAGCTTGAAAGCGTATGCCACAGACAGTACTGCACGGGCTTCTTTTTCGGAGACGGCATAGATAACTCAAATATATGCACCGAGCCCGGATACATAAAAGAGCAAACTGCTCTCGCCACCGCAGTTTCTTATGATAAAGAGACGGGACGCGCCCTTTTTACGCAGAAAAACAAATTTTCGGCGGGAGAGACGGTGGAGCTTTTGGTTCCGGGAAAAATCGGGCAAAGGTTTAAAGTGCCCGTGATTTACGGCGAAAACGGAGAGGAGCTGCCTTCCGTACCCCATCCTCAGATGAGGTTTCTGATAGAGGTCCCGTTCTCAACTCCCGAGCATTCTGTTCTTAGGTATGCAAGGGACAGCGAGTAATTTTATAAAAGAAGGTATAACGGATGATTAAGAAAATTCCCAAGGCTTTGTTTTATATTCTGTTGACAATGCTGTTTATCATTCTGTTTTTTGTAATGCTGAGCGTAACTGCGGATATAAGACGGATAATATTTCGCTCGCTGCGACCTGTTATTTACGGCGCGGCGCTTGCCTACCTCTTTAAGCCTATGTGCAACTTTTTTGAAAAGCGGCTTTCACTGGCTTTAGGAAAAAAGCTAAGACGCGACAAGGCGAAAAGGCTTTCCCACTATTTAAGTATGCTTTTTACCTACATAATTTTCGGGGCGATAGTTTACTTTTTGCTTTTGATAATTCTTCCCCAGCTTGTTAAAAGCATTATGCAGCTTGTTTCATCGATTCCGGCGTTTTATAACTCACTTATTCTTTTTGTGCAGAAAATAGTAGATGGCAACCCGTTTCTCGCGGAAAATATCGAGCATATACTCGAAGGCTTTTATCAGGCCTTTAACTCGTGGTATCAAGGATCGCTCTTTCCGCTTTTGTCTCAGATAACCGGCGGAGTTATGCTTACCTTTACGTTTATTTTAAATTTTTTCATAGGAATAATAGTATCGGTATATCTGCTCAACGGCAGAAAAAAGCTGTGCGCACAGGCTAAGCTTCTGATAAAGAGTGTCTTTCCGCGCAGTCAGGCAAAAGCGATATTCAGCGAGTTAGCCTTTGCCGATAAAATGTTTTCGGGATATTTTGCGGGAACGCTGATTGACAGCGCTCTTGTTGCGGTTATGTGCTATATCCTTTGCCTTATTACCAATATGCCGTTTGCGATACTCGTATCCGTTGTTGTCGGAGTGGCGAACATTATACCCTTTTTCGGCCCGTATATCGGAATGATACCGTCCGCGGTAATAATACTTACCGTTTCTCCCGTTAAGGCGCTTATATTTGTCGTTATGATTTGGATTTTACAGCAGATTGACGGAAATATAATAGCTCCGAAAATAATCGGAAGCAGCGTAGGACTTTCAAGCTTCTGGGTACTGTTTGCCATACTTCTTTTCGGAGGACTTTAC